>NZ_JAMYOI010000035.1:0-62570 GCF_040319775.1 Mesorhizobium sp. M0870 | reverse complement strand
AAGACGGGCGGCCCCACCATAAAAACCCCAACAAACCTATTATCAAAACCCTTTTCTTGGGGCGTCTATACCTATTTTTGGTTTTTGGGGGGCCGCTGTCGGGCTGGTCTCCCGCGGGCCACGCGCGCGGTCTGACTAGGTCAGCCCTGGGAGGGATCAGTTCGTGCCCTTGCCGCCGCACTTGCCGGTGGCAACATTGAAGTTGCCGCAGGACAGAGGCGCGCGCCAATCCGAGATCAGGTCCTTGGAATCAGGCAGATAGTCGGACCATTCGTCGCCCATCACCAGGCCCGGCGTGCGCGACACGGTTTCGAACTGGCCGTCGGCCTGGATTTCGCCGATCAGCACCGGCTTGGTGATGTGGTGGTTCGGCATCATCGTCGAATAGCCGCCGGTCAGGTTCGGCACCGAGACGCCGATCATGGCGTCGATGACCTTGTCCGGATCGGTGGTGCCGGCCTTCTCGACCGCCTTCACCCACATGTTGAAGCCGATATAATGGGCCTCCATCGGGTCGTTGGTGGTGCGCTTGTCGTTCTTGATGAACTTGTGCCAGTCGGCGATGAACTTCTTGTTCTCGGGCGTATCGATGCTCTCGAAATAGTTCCAGGCAGCGAGATGGCCGACCAGCGGCGCGGTGTCGAGACCGGCAAGCTCTTCCTCGCCGACCGAGAAGGCCATGACCGGAATGTCCTCGGCCTTGATGCCTTGGTTGCCGAGTTCCTTGTAGAACGGCACGTTGGCGTCGCCGTTGACGGTCGAGACGACGGCGGTCTTCTTGCCGGCCGAACCGAACTTCTTGATCGCCGAAACCTCGGTCTGCCAGTCGGAGAAGCCGAACGGCGTGTAATTGACCATGATGTCTTCCGCAGCCACGCCCTTGGCCTTCAGATAGGCTTCGAGGATCTTGTTGGTGGTGCGCGGATAGACGTAGTCGGTGCCTTCCAGCACCCAGCGCTTCACCGAACCGCCATCCTCGCTCATCAGATAGTCGACGGCCGGAATGGCCTGCTGGTTTGGCGCCGCACCGGTGTAGAACACGTTGCGCTCACTTTCCTCGCCCTCATACTGGACGGGGTAGAACAGGATGTTGTCGAGTTCCGAGAACACCGGCAGCACCGATTTGCGCGACACCGAGGTCCAGCAGCCGAACACCGCCGCGACCTTGTCCTTGGAGATCAGCTCGCGCGCCTTTTCGGCAAACAGCGGCCAGTTGGAAGCCGGATCGACAACGACCGCCTCGAGCTTCTTGCCGAGCAGGCCGCCCTTGGCGTTCTGCTCGTCGATGAGCATCAGCATGGCGTCCTTCAGCGTCGTCTCCGAAATCGCCATGGTCCCCGACAGCGAATGGAGAATGCCGACCTTGATCGTGTCGTCGGCGGCCTTCGCCGGAGCGGAGATCAACAGGCCGGCGGCGACCACGCTCGCCGAAAACATTTTTGTTATTGTCGAGAAATTACCCCTCATATGACGGACTCCCAAGCTGGTTGATTGCACCGCAACACTACAAAGCAACCCCCATGCCAACCGCTCTGGCAATCCCGAAAGGGCACAAATAAATTAGAGATATCAGCACCTTGGAATATAGAGCTTACAAAACAAAGAGAGGTGGCCAGAAATCGATTGAGGGAAATTTGCGCAGCTTGCGCAGCTGCTGCCTATTTTTCGATCATTTGCCCAATCTGCCTAGATTTTGATCTCACCAGTGCCTCAGGCGACCGATGTTGCGGCGCGGTGCAAAAATAGGGCAAGCTCGCTCTTCAAGCGAGCGACGTCATGGTTACAGGTATTTTACGTATTTTCATCGGCATAGTACTTCTGACGGCAGCAACCGGGGCAGCGCGAGCCGATTTCAGCGACGGCAAGATGCCTGACGGCGCCTATCATTGCGAAGTGTACCTGCTTGGCATGTTCCTCAGCCTCGGCGACATCACCATCAAGGGGAACGTCTACAGCGGCCCCGTCTACACCAGCCTCGGCGTCTTCGGCACCGCGCGGCAGGGCTATAACTACCAAATGGACGCAAACGGCGTGATCTCGTGGCTGGGGCCGCTGGGCGGATATACCGCCGGCGGCAATTCACTGTCGCTGACCCAGGCGACGCTGGACGGTGAAACCGCGCCTTCCTTCGACATCATCATGAAGCAGCCCGACGGCGCCTTCACCGCCTCGACCTGCACCAAGCAATGAGGCGGCAAGGAAAAAAGGCGCGGAGCCTTGCGGGTTCCGCGCCAGCAGTCTGTCGGGAGGATTTGACTAGATCGTCTTTGCCGACATCTGCGCGGCGATGTAGTCGGCTTGGCGGATCGCGAGCGACACGATCGTCAGGGTCGGGTTTTCGGCGGCCCCGGTGGTGAACTGGCTGCCGTCGGACACGAACAGGTTCTTGATGTCGTGCGCCTGGCCGTGCTTGTTGACGACGCCGTCTTCCGCTTTCTCGCTCATCCGGTTGGTGCCGAGATTGTGGGTCGACGGATAGGGCGGCGTCGGGAAGGTGCGGGTGGCGCCGACCGCATCGTAAAGTGCCGTAGCCTGCTTGTAGGCGTGGTTGCGCATCGCGGTGTCGTTCGGATGGTCGTCGAAATGCACGTCGGCGATCGGCATGCCGTGCGCGTCCTTTTCGTCGGTATGCAGCGTGATGCGGTTCTCCGCACGCGGCATGTCCTCACCGACGATCCACAGGCCGGCCATGTGGTCGTAATGATCGAGTGCGGCGGTGAACGAGCGCCCCCAGGCACCCGGATCGAGGAACGCCGCCATGAACGGCAGGCCGAGCGACAGCGTCTCGAACTCGTAACCACCCACGAAACCGCGCGATGGATCATGCCGCGCCTCGTCGCGGATGATGCCGGCCATGGTCGTGCCGCGATACATGTGCACCGGTCTGTCGAAGATGGCATAGACCGAGCCGGTGGTGTGACGCATGTAGTTCTTGCCGACCTGACCCGACGAGTTGGCAAGCCCATCGGGGAATTTTCCCGATGCCGAATTGAGCAGCAGCCGCGGGCTCTCGATCGAATTGCCGGCAACCGCGACGATGCGCGCCTTCTGCTCCTGCAGCTTGCCGTCCTTGTCGGCGTAGACGACGCCGGTCACCTTTCCGCTAGCGTCGTGGTTGATCTTGATCGCCATGGCGTTCGGCCTGACTTCGAGATGGCCTGTCGCCTCGCCCTTGGGGATCTCGGTGTAGAGCGTCGACCATTTGGCGCCCCATTTGCAGCCCTGGAAGCAGAAGCCGGTCTGCTGGCAAGACATGCGGTCGTCACGATCGACCGAATTGATCGCCATGTTGCCGGTGTGGCATTCCTTATAGCCGAGCTTGTCGGCGCCGGCCTTCAGCACCTTGAAATTGTTGTTGCCCGGCAGCCGCGGCCAGTCATTGGTGCCGGTGACGCCCATCTTGGCTTCAGCCTTGGCATAGTAGGGCTCCAGCTCGGCCAGCGTGATCGGCCAATCGAGCAGGTTGGCGCCTTCCAATTTGCCGTAGGTCGACAGCGTCTTGAACTCATGCTCCTGGATGCGCAGCGAAGCTCCGGCCCAATGCGTGGTCGAACCGCCGACCGACTTGACGATCCAGGCCGGCAGGTTGGGAAAGTCCTTGGCCACACGCCAGTCACCCGACGTGGTGCGCTTGTCCGTCCAGGCGAGCTGGCTGAACGAACCCCACTCGTCATTGATGAAGTCTTCGTATTCGTGGCGCGCGCCGGCTTCCAGGATGACGACGTCGACACCCTTCTGGGCGAGTTCGTTGCCGAGCGTGCCGCCGCCGGCGCCCGAGCCGATGATGACGACCACGCCGTCGTTGTTCAGATCAAATGAAGCTGCCATGGTTTCCTCCCATGATTTCTGTTTGCGGGTTCAGGAACGACGGGGCTCAGAGCCACTCGATGTCGTCGAAACCGCGCGCGATGTAGCCGCCCTTGGAATAGGACTCGCCCTCGTAACCGAAGATCGGCCACACCTCTTTCTGGTTGTAGAGGCTGACGACGAGGCCGCCTCTGATGGCCTGGAAGAATGGCGTCACCTCGATTTGCTTCAGCACGGCGACCCGCTGCTCCTCCCAGCCAAGGCCGCGATAGCCGCCGCCACCGGACTTCTTGTCGAGGTCGGCGATGCCGTCCTCGAGCATCGCCTTGTAGGCGGCGTCCTTGCCGGCCTGCTCGTCATGACCTTTCACGGCAATGGCGTAATATTTGTCCGGAACCTGATCGTGCGGATAGATGTCACGCGCCATCTGGATCAGTGTCGCCATGGTTTCGGGCTTGAGTGCCGATGTCTCGAGCCCCCAGGCATGTTCGGGGCTGATGACGGCGCTGCCGGAGATGACGAGCAGCGCGCCGATGCCGCCGCGTCTGAGAAGCTCTCGACGGGAAAGCCCAGGCTTCGCGTCATAGATCGTGACCATTTTTATTCCTCCCTGCTTGCTATTTGCACCCTTGAGAGTGCCGTTGCTGGCGCTACCTGCCGGTGCGGCTGCAATGTCTCCTATTGAAAGCGACCTGTGCGTTGCAGAACCTCGATCTTGTAGCCGTCGGGGTCCTCGATGAAGAAGAAACGCGCGATCAGCGACCCGTCGCGGTTGAACTCGACGATCTTCTTCGGATTGAGGCCAAGCGCACCGAGACGATCATGTTCGCCGTCGAGATCGGCGACCGAGACCGCAAGGTGACCGTAGCCGTCGCCGAGCCCGTAAGGCTCCTGCCGATCCTTGTTCACGGTCAGTTCGAGCTCGAACCCTGCCTCGGCATTGCTGAGGTAAAGGAGCGTGAATGTCTCGAAATCCAGCCTGTCGGCGACATCGAGCCCGAAGGCGTTTCTGTAGAAATCGACGGACCGGGCCTCTTCGAGAACCCGGATCATGCTGTGGATCGCCTTGGCCAAATCAGTCTCCGCTCTGGTGTGGAGACGATTATGCGCGGCACGGACAAAAGGTGGTGGCAGCCGGTTACCACGCCCGAAGCCGTGAACCGTCCTCCATCGCCAACAAGGACAAAAGTCCGATTGCCGTGGCGGCGATTTTACCCGAGAATGCATGTGGGGACAGGTCAAGCAGTATCAAACTGCACGCCCGTCCACCCAAGACCAACAATCATGGGAGGTTTGTCGGATGTGCAGGGTGTTTGCGGGCCAGGATCCCGAAGGCTATCGCCAGATCAACCGGTCGATTCGCATCGACGGCCACTCGACCAGCATCCAGCTTGAAGGAACATTCTGGGCGTTGCTCGACGAGATCGCCGAGAACCAGAACCTGACGACGCCGAAATTCATCTCCAAGCTCTATGACGAAGCCATAGAGATCAACGGCGCCATCCCGAACTTTGCGTCGATGCTGCGCACCACCTGCGCGCTCTATCTGCGCGGCCATCGGCCAGGGATGGATGAGCAGATGGTGCCGAAGCGGGAGGCCGCTTAGCGTATTGCGCTCAGCTGAGTTCTTGGGCGAGCCCGATGAGAAGCCCTCCAGGCCCTCGAATGTAACATAGCCGATACACGTCTCTATACTGGACGACTTCGCCTTCGAGCCGCGCACCGCGATTGCGGAGCCTTTCGAGCGTCCCGTCAATGTCGTCCACAGTGAACATGACGCGGAGGTAGCCCAGGGCGTTTACCGGGGCGTTGCGGTGATCGGCGACGACAGGCGGCGTGAGGAAACGGGACAGTTCGAGCCGGCTGTGGCCGTCCGGCGTCCGCATCATGGCAATCTCGACGCGCTGATCGCCCAGTCCCGTGACACGTCCGGCCCATTCTCCTTCGATCGTTGCCCGCCCTTCGAGCTCAAGGCCGAGCTCGCCAAAGAAACCAATCGTCTCTTCAAGGTCATCGACGACGATTCCTATGTTGTCCATCCGTTTGAGCGCCATGGTGTTCAGTCTACAAGGTGTCGTCCAGGTCGTAAACTCATTAGCCTGCTTGCCAGCTGAGCAAGTATGATCAAGGGACCTTGAGAGCCTGGTGATGCGTCGCGGTAGGGCCTGGCATTGACCGCGACCTCGAACGCCACCCGGTCAGTGGCTGGTTCCTGATTCATGCCTGATGGCACGACGCTGTTTCTATCGGTCCAGGATCCGGGCAGGTAGGCCGGATGCTTCGCGGGATCGTGGCCCGACTTCCGGGCAGCCATCCGGCTTCAACAACACACCCAGACCCGATCGGCAGTCGACCGAACCCTCGCTAACGATTTTGTGATGTGGTTGACGAGGTCATTTTCATCTCGCAGTCTATCGGCATTCGATCTGCGGATTAAACTAACTATCGTTGTCATGATTACTTGGGCGTCACTTCCCGGGTGCGTTCTCTTATTTTCGAGATTCCTAATATGAACCATCGCAATCCTGTTCGAATGAATCGGCGTCTTTTCCTGTCCTCGGTCGCAATATTTACGGCAACCGCGACATCGGCCGGTTTTGCGCGATCGTTCTCGGGCACTTTGCCCTGGACGCCAATGGCATCCGATCCACCCGCGCAGGTCGTGGCCGGCGGCTGGCACTTTTTCTCAGCCCAGGAAGCAGCCCTTGTCGAGGCGATCGTCGACCGCATCATTCCGGCCGACGAGCTCAGCATGGGCGGCAAGGAAGCCGGTTGCGCCGTCTATATCGACAGGCAGTTGATGGGGGCGTTCGGAGTGTCGAGCCGGCTTTACACGCAAGGCCCGTTTCTGCCTGGACTGCCCACCCAGGGCTATCAGGGCGAGGCCAATCCGGCGCAGCGTTACCGCACCGGGCTTGCCGCCATCGACGCCTTCCTGAAACAGCGGGACGGCAAGACATTCGTCGAGCTCGCATCGGCCGAACAGGATGCCTTCCTGACGGCAATGGAGGCCGGGAAAGTCGACCTGCCCAATGGCGTCAAGGGTCCCGGTTTCTTCGGGCTTCTGCTGCAGAACACCATGGAAGGGTTTTTTGCCGACCCCGTCTATGGCGGCAACAAGGACATGGTCTCGTGGCGCATGCTTGGTTTTCCAGGTGCCCGCTACGACTACCGCGACCATGTCAGCAAACACAATCAGCCATATCCGCAGCCGCCTGTCTCGATCATCGGGCGTCCCGAATGGCTCGGCAAAGGCGCCTGATCATGACCAAGATACTGCCTCGCAAAGACGTCGTGATCGTCGGCCTCGGCTGGACGGGATCCATTCTGGCCCACGAATTGACCGATCAGGGCCTGGACGTGGTGGCCATAGAGCGCGGCCCCTGGCGCGACACGGCAACCGATTTCAACATCGGCTATGCGCAGGACGAGTTGCGCTACAGCATCCGGCGCGACCTCTTCCTGCAGCCGACCGTGGAAACCATGACGGTGCGCAATGACCCCTCGCAGAAGGCGCTGCCGATGCGCGATTTCGGCTCCTTTCTCCCCGGCAACGGCGTCGGCGGCGCCGGCGTCCACTGGAACGGCCACACCTGGCGGTTCTGGGATTCGGACTTTCAGATAAAGACCAATCTGACGAAGAAATATGGTGCATCGAGAATCGCCGATCTCCAGGTCGAGGACTGGGGCGTGACCGGCGCGGAGATGGAGACCTATTACGACCAGTTCGAGTATCTGGCAGGCATCTCGGGCAAGGCCGGCAATATCAAGGGGCAGTTGCAGGAAGGCGGCAATCCGTTCGAGGATCCAAGGTCGCGGGATTATCCGAACCCGCCGATGCAGATGACCTACGCGCCAACCCTGTTCGCCGAGGTTGGCCGGTCGATCGGCCTGCATCCCTTCCCGACCCCATCCGCCAACATGTCGCGGGCCTATGTCAACCCGCTCGGCATCGCCATGGGTCAATGCACCTATTGCGGGTTCTGCGAACGCTTCGGCTGTGCCAACTATTCGAAGTCGAGCGCCCAGACCACCGTCCTTCCCGTGCTGATGAAGAAGTCGAATTTCGAGGTTCGCACCGACAGCGAGGTTCTGCATGTCGATCTGGCTCCCGGAGGCAAGTCGGCGCGCGGCGTCACCTATGTCGACACGTCAGGCGAGGAATATTTCCAGCCGGCCGATCTGGTGCTGCTGTGCGCCTACGGCCTGCACAATGCCCGGCTGATGATGCTGTCCGGTATCGGCAAGATCTACGATCCCGGCAGTGGCGAAGGAACGGTTGGGCGCAATTACTGCTACCAGACAAATGCCGGCGTGCAGGTGTTCTTCGACGACAAGAACTTCAACCCGTTCATCGCCGCCGGCGCGCTCGGCCAGACGATCGACGATTACAATGGTGACGCGTTCGACCACGGCGCGCTGGACTTCGTCGGCGGCGCGGGCATCAACTGCATTCCCACCAACGGGCGCCCGATCGGAACCAGGCCGACCTTGCCCGGCACGCCGAAATGGGGCAGCGCCTGGAAGAAGGCAACGGTCGAGGGTTACAAGAGCACGCTTGGCTACTCGTCCCAGGGAAGCAGTTACGCGACACGCAACAACTACCTCGACCTCGACCCGACCTACAAGGACCGTTTCGGTCGTCCGCTGATGCGCATGACGTTTGATTTTCCCGACAATGACATCCGCATGTCGAACTATGTCTGCGACCGGATGGAGGAAATCGCCAAGGCGCTCGGCGGCAAGCAGTACGCCGTCGGCCGCCGCAAGAAGGGCTGGGACAGCGTCCCCTACCAGAGCACCCACAATACGGGCGGCGCCATCATGGGAACGGACCCGAAGAAGAGCGCGGTCAACACCTTCCTCCAAAGCTGGGACGTCCCCAATGTCTTCGTCATCGGCGCGTCGGCCTTCCCGCAGAATGCCGGCAAGAACCCGACAGGAACCGTCGGCGCGCTCGCCTTCCGCGCCGCCGATGCCATCCGCAATCAATATCTGCGCAATCCCGGTGCATCCCTGGTGCAGGCATGAACAAGCTCGTTTTCACGCTCGCCATCGGCGCCGCGGCCCTCAACGCGGGCCCGGCACGGAGTGCCGACCAGGCGGACCAGATCATACGTGGACAGTATCAGGCCGTGCTCGGCGACTGCGCAGGCTGTCATACGCAGGCCGGGGGCAAACCGCTGGCTGGCGGACTGCCGCTCGAGACGCCGTTCGGCATGCTTGTCCCGCCCAACATAACCCCCGACGGCGAAACGGGCATCGGCAATTGGTCGGAAGCCGATTTCCGCAGCATGATGAAGTCAGGCGTCGGCCACAATGGCGTGCGGCTCTACCCCGCAATGCCCTACCCCGCCTATACCAGGATGAACGATCGGGACATTTCCGACCTGTGGGCCTATCTGACGACGGTTGAACCGGTATCGAATAAGGTCGAGGCCAATCAGCTGCCCTTCCCGTTGAACATCCGGCTGGCGATGCTGGGCTGGAATGTCCTCAACTTTACCGAGGCAAGCTTTCAGCCGGATTCCTCCAAGTCGGCGGAGTGGAATCGCGGCGCCTATATCGTCCAGGGCGCAGGACATTGCGGCACCTGCCACTCGCCCAAATCTTTCCTTGGCGCCGACAAGGACAGCGAGTTCCTGCAAGGTGCCTCCCTGCAAGGCTGGTTTGCCCCCGACATCACCAACAACGCGCAATCGGGCCTTGGAAAATGGTCTCAGGAGGATCTGGTCCAATACCTCAAGACCGGCGTCAACGCGCATTCGATTGCATCAGGTCCGATGGCGGAGGCCATCGAGAACTCCACGTCGAAAATGACCGATCCCGATCTCAAGGCGGTTGCAGTCTACCTCAAGAGCCTGGGCTCGGATGTCGACAGCGTCCAACCGGCAAAGCCTGACGCGACACGGATGGCAACGGGCGAGGCAATCTATCGCGACAATTGCTCGGCTTGCCATGGTGGAGATGGTGCCGGGTCAGGCGTGCTTTTCCCTTCCCTTGCCGGCAATTCGATCGTCGCGCAGGGCAGTTCCGAAACATTGGCCCGGCTCGTCCTTGCCGGCAGCCAGGCCGTGCACACGGCTGATGCACCGACTACGCCCGCCATGCCCTCCCTGGCCTGGCGCCTGAAGGACCAGGAGGTCGCCGACGTCCTGACCTATGTGCGCGCCAGCTGGGGCAACGCCGCCCCGGCGGTCTCCTCTGACGATGTCGCTGCCGTACGCAAGGGGCTGACCCGGTAGACCCGTACTCTAGCTCTCTGCTGCGACAGCGAGCGCCAGACGGCTCATGTCTGCGAACAATTCCTGGCGCTCGGAATAGTCGGTCTGTTCGCCGGTCTCGATGTTGTCGACCACGACACACATCGACAGCGCACGCGCTCCGAAATGCTCCGATATGCGATAGAGCGCGCTGGTTTCCATATCCACGGCCAGGGCTCCTTCCGCCCGCGCAACGGCAAAACGGGCGCGCCCTTCCGGGTGATAGAAGATGTCGCTGCACACCGTCAGGCCGGCATGATGGTCGATGCCGAATTCTACCGCCTTGGCCAGTGACGATGCGAGGAGCGCCGGGTCGGGGCCAGCGGGTCCATAAAGGCCGAAAACCTGGCCGCTCTGGGCGCTTTCCGCCTGTGCCGATTGTGAGATGACAAGGCTGCGCAGTTTTGCCTTTGCGGTCAGGCTGCCGCAGGTGCCGGTGCGGATCAAGGTCCGGGCGCCATAATGGTCCAGCAGTTCATGCGCATAGATCAGAAATGATGAAACGCCGATGCCCGTCGCCTGAATGCTGATGGACTTGCCACGAAACAGCCCGGTGAAGCCAAGCGTGCCGCGGCGGCGATTGATGCAGCGCGGCGCTTCCAGGAACGTTTGCGCCATCCACTCGGCACGCTGCGGATCACCCGGCAACAACACCGTGTCGGCGTAGTCGTCCTTGTCCGCTTCGTTGTGCGGCGTCACAAGTTGCTCCCCTAAGCCTTCCTGCCGTTTCACCCGCAATCATGGCGTTGTCACGGCGTTGTGCAAGGAGGAACATGGGAAAGGCTCTAAGACTCCAGCACGTCCTTGACGATCGTCGCCAGTTGCTTGAGCGAAAACGGCTTGGGCAGAAAGCCGAAATGCGCATCTGCCGGGAGGTTTCTGGCGAATGCGTCCTCGGCGTAGCCGGACACGAAGACGAACTTGATGTCCGGCTGGCGCTTGCGCAATTCACCAAGCAGTGTCGGTCCGTCCATTTCCGGCATGACCACGTCGGAAACGACGATATCGACCTTGCCGCCCAGCGCCTCGAACACTTCCAGCGCCTCGACGCCCGACGATGCCTCGTGCACGGTGTAGCCACGCGAGGTCAGCGCCCGCATGCCGCCCATGCGCACGGCATCCTCGTCCTCGACGAGCAGCACCGTGGCCGAGCCCGACAGATCCTTGGCCGGATCGGCGACCTTTGCCGGCGCTGCCGGCGCATCGCCGGGCTCGCCTGCTTTTTTCGCTTCGGCGATGTGACGCGGCAGGAAAATGCGGAAAGTCGAGCCTTTGCCGACTTCGGAATCGCAGAAGATGAAGCCGCCGGTCTGCTTGATGATACCGTAGACCATCGACAGGCCAAGGCCGGTGCCCTTGCCGACTTCCTTGGTGGTGAAGAAGGGCTCGAAAATCTTCTTCAGCACGTCGGGCGCGATGCCGCTGCCGGTGTCCTCGACTTCGACCACGACATAGTCGGCCGGGGCGAGTTCACGGTAGGAAAAGGCCTTGCACTCCTCGGCGGTGACATTGCGGGTGCGCACTGTCAGATCGCCGCCCGCCGGCATAGCATCGCGCGCGTTGACCGCAAGGTTGACCACCACCTGTTCGAACTGACCGATATCGACCTTGACCGGCCACAGATCGCGGCCATGGTCGACCTTCAGCTTGATGTCGTTGCCGACCAGGCGGGCGAGCAGCATCCTGAGATCGGCGAGCACGTCGGTTAGATTGAGCACTTCCGGCCGCAACGTCTGCTTGCGCGAGAAGGCCAGAAGCTGCCGCACCAGCGAAGCCGCCCGGTTGGCGTTCTGCTTGATGTTCATGATGTCGGGGAAGGAGGGGTCCGACGGACGGTGGTTGGTCAACAAAAGGTCGGACGCCATGATGATGGCGGTCAGCACATTGTTGAAATCATGCGCGATGCCGCCGGCAAGCTGGCCGACCGCCTGCATCTTCTGGCTTTGCGCCATCTGCCCTTCGAGCGCTTTTTGCTCCGTTGTCTCGACGGCGTAGACGATGGCCGACTCCTCGGCCCCCTCGCCGCCGGTGCCGTCGGCGACGGCGTTGACGTAGAAGCGGATGTGCCGTTCGTCGTTGCCAGGCAAAAGCGTGTCGATCGGCTCGATGTCGGCCTGCCGCTGCTGCGCTTTCTCGAAGGCAGCCGCGAAGGCCGGCCGGTCGCGTTCGTGGATCACCGTGTCGAGCCTTACGCGACGGTCGACGGCGTCGCGATCGACGACAGACGAAAACAGCGACAGGAACGGCGCATTGGTACGCAGGATGCGCCCATTGTGGTCGACGCCGGCGATCGCCATCGGTGTCGAGTTGAAGAAGCGGGTGAAGCGCACTTCCGAAGCCCGCAAATCGGCAGAGGCATCCTCGCCTTGCGTGCGGTTGAGCACGATCGTGCGTGTCGGCCCGTTCAATCCTTCGCGGCTGGCCGAAACGCGGTGCATGAAGCGCACCGGCAGCGCTTCGCCCGTCGTGGTCGTCAGGTCGAGATCTATCACCGCGTTGCGTGTGGTGCCGGGGTCGGCCTTGACCGAGCGGACCAGCGCCATGCCGTCGCCAGCCACGATCTCCGACAGAGACACGGCGCCGGGCGTGAAGCTGGTGAGGTCGATGCCCAGCCATTCGGCGAGCGTGGCGTTGATATAGGTGACGCGGCCCTCCTGGTCGGCCGAAAAGAAGCCGGCCGGCGCGTGGTCGAGATGATCGATCGCCTTCTGCAGATCGAGGAAGAAGCGCTCCTGCTCGGCCCGCTCCTGCGAGATGTCGGCAAGCTGCCAGGCCAGCATCGGCAGCCGCTGGCCTGGAACGCTGAAGGCGCGGGCGCGTGCCCGGTACCAGCGGGCGCCAGGCTCGGCACCGGGCCGAATGGACTGTGCGAGCCTAAACTCGCCGTCGCCCGGCTGGCCGTCGCGCAGGCCGGATGCCAGGCGATAGATCGTCACCGAGGCTTCGGGGACATCCGAGAGCAATCCCTCGACGGTCTTCAGGTCGGCAGCGGACGATGCTCCGGTCATATCCGCATAGGCGCGATTGGCGTAGACGACGCGGCCCTTGGTGTCGGTGACGAGAAGCCCCTGCGACATCGAATCGACGAAGGATTTCGACAGTTCGTCGCCTGTCGAGCGTGGCGTGACCTGCACGAAGCCGATCGCCGTCGCGAACAGGAAGCCGACGCCGATCATCGCCAGCACGCCGAGCATGCCGAGCAGGAAAGGATCGCCGAGGCGCTCGCGGAAAAGCCCGAAGACGATCGCCGCCCCCGTCAGAACGACGATGAAAATGATAAGCCGGGTGACCGCGCCGGGTCGCGTATTCTGGTCGACGATCGGTACCGGATAGAAATCGCCGCGCGCTTCCTTGGCCATGTGCCCCCTGCTCGTGAATTCCGGTGTTCCGACACCCGCCCCTAGCGGGTTGAATCACATTCTCCTAGTCCGGAAAAGGCCTGGGCGGCAAATGTCGGATAAAAATGATGTCTTCCGGGCTTCGGAGTTTTTCTAGCTGTTCACCAGCGTGAAACGCAACTTGCGGTGGCCCGCTGCAACGGTCTAGTGTCTCGTCACTTCCAAGGGCGATCAGGGGAACCCAATGCAATGGCTCGATAGCGTGGCAGGTCCCGGTTATGCCGCAGCATTGTTGTGGACGTTTGCAGCGCTTGTCCTGCTGGTTATCGTTCTCGTTATCATCAAGCTGGTGCGCAACCTGACATTCGGAACCTTCGTCGCCGGTGGCCGGAACCGCAAGACGCGACTGGCCGTCATGGATGCCACCGCCGTCGACAGCCATCGCCGGCTGGTACTGATACGCCGTGACGATATCGAGCACCTGCTTCTGATCGGCGGCCCGACCGACGTCGTCGTCGAGCGCGATATCCGACTTTCGGCGCTACGCCGGCCGGCATTGACCGGAGATGGCGGCTTGCAGCCGGTTCCGGCCGCCGCGGCCCCGGCAAGACCGCGTCCGCCGCAACCCGCTCCGCCGCCGGCGAGACAGGCTCCCGCTCCACAGCCGGTGAACACGACGCCACCCGCCCGCCCGCGTACAACAGCGCCGCCGGCACCTGCACCGAAGCCGGCAACGCAAAGCTATCAGCCGACCAATGTCACGCCGTTGCCTGCCTACGGCTCCGCCAACGCCAACACCGCCCGGCACGCGCCGCCACCACCGCAGCCGGTGCAGGACAGCATCGACGACACGCTGATGAGGGAACTCGAAGTGTCGCTGGATCAGCCCCGTTCGGGCGGCCCGGTGGGCAAGCCGGCGGCGCCGCAGTCGCTCGACGACGAGATGACCAAGCTTCTCGGCGAACTCTCCAGTCAGAAGAGATGAGCAACCGCCGGGTCGCTATCCCCGCGGAAAACATCGTCGCCGGTCTACTGGTCTACTGCCGAACCACCTCGTCCGAAGCGCCAAATATCAAGGGTTTACTGCCTTCGCCCGCCCTGAGCGGTGGATGCCGCACCAATAAAAATGGCCGGAAAACCGGCCATTTCAGAATCGAGTTCGTTCGATGACAGCCGGCCGTGCGCCGCCGGCCTTGACCTCAGTCGTCGCGATAGACTTTTTCGCGGCGCTCATGCCGCTCCTGCGCTTCGATCGACAATGTCGCGATCGGACGCGCATCGAGCCGCTTCAGCGCGATCGGCTCGCCGGTCTCTTCGCAATAGCCGTAAGTGCCTTCGTCGATGCGCTGCAGGGCGGAGTCGATCTTTGCAATGAGCTTGCGCTGACGGTCGCGGGCCCTGAGTTCGATGGCGCGGTCGGTTTCCGAAGAGGCGCGATCGGCCAGATCGGGGTGGTTGGCGTTCTCTTGCTGCAGGATTTCCAGTGTTTCGCGCGCTTCGCGCAATATGTCATTCTTCCAGGTGACGAGCTTTGAGCGGAAGTAGGATTTCTGCCGCTCGTTCATGAACGGCTCGTCTTCGGAGGGTACGTAATCGGCGGTAACGATGTCGTTCATTCGACTCACCCAAACTGCCCCAAATTTGGCGCCTATATATTCGTCGTCCGACGCCTGCACAAGCGCAATCGGCCGCTGTTTCACGCAATTGTTAAAGTACCCCGCCACGCACTTTGCAGCCGCGTACGGTCGCTTTGGTACAAACTCCGCCGAGACACTTTGGATCCGGTGGCTCATGCTTTCCGAGATCGGCCGTGATCCCGGGGCCGATACGCAAGCGCCTTTTGCAGCAAGCAGCATTGGGTGATTCGCCGTGTTTGAAGAGCACGGGCCATTGTGCGCAACGCCGTTCTCGTGGCTAATCCCGGGAGGCTTCGGCATTCGGAGGTTGGGTGAGCAGGCTTTATCTGTTGCGACATGCAAAGGCTGGCTGGGCACTGCCCGGCATGCGGGATTTCGATCGCCCGCTCGATGCCTCCGGCCGCGCCGATGCCGAAATGGTGGGGGCCGCCATGCGCTCCCGCCTCTATGTTCCGGACCGGACGCTCTGCTCCAATGCCAAGCGCGCCAAGGAGACGCTGGAAGGCCTGGCCGGCCAGACCGACACCGGCCGGGTTCTGCTCTTCGACGCGCTCTACAGCGCGGACGCGGCCGGGTACCTCCACCTTATCCGCGACAATGGCGGATCAGGCTCATTGCTGGTCATTGGCCACAACCCGATGATGGAAGACCTCACCATGGCAGTTTCGGGCGACGGCGACGAAACCGCGCGGGCCACGCTGAACCATGGGTTCCCGACCGCGGGCCTGGCGGTCGTCCGCTTCGACGGCGATCTTGCCAGCGCCGCCCAAGGCACCGGCTATCTCGAAGCGTTCCTGACGCCGGCCGATCTCTGAAGCCATTTCAAAGCCTGGTTGCAGAGCCTATATCGGACGGACCGAAGTCCGAGAGAGCAAATTTTGGCATCATCGCTGACCACCTTCACCGACGAAGCGAGGATTGCCCTCGACACGCTGTCGGGCCGCGCCACCGGGCTTTTTTCCCCATCGCTGCGCCTCGGCGTGACGGGATTGTCCCGCGCCGGCAAAACGGTGTTCATATCGGCCCTTGTCCACAATTTGATCCATGGCGGCCGCCTGCCGCTGTTCGAGGCGCAGAAATCGGGGCGCATCGCCCGCGCCTTCCTCGAGCAGCAGCCCGACGACGCGGTGCCGCGTTTCCAGTACGAGGACCACATCGCCGCCCTGGTCAACGATCGTGCCTGGCCCGATTCGACGCGCGCCATTTCGGAACTGCGGCTGACCATCGAATATGAATCGGCTTCCGGCTGGAGCCGCATGTTTTCCTCCGGCAGATTGTCGGTCGATATCGTCGACTATCCCGGCGAATGGCTGCTCGATCTGCCGCTGCTCGGCAAATCCTTTGCCGATTTTTCGCACGAAGCCTTCGAAATGGCCGTTCTGCCGGTGCGCGAGGATCTTTCGCAGAGTTGGCGGGCGCTGTCAGCCGGGGTCGACCCGAACGCCGATGCCGACGAGATGACGGCGCGCCGCCTGGCCGAAAGCTTCGCCGCCTATCTGAAGGCCTGCAAGCTCGACGAGCGGGCGCTTTCGACCTTGCCGCCCGGCCGCTTCCTGATGCCGGGCGATCTCGAAGGCTCGCCGGCACTGACCTTCGCGCCCTTGGCCGGGATCGGCGACAGGCGTCCGCGCCCGGGGTCGCTGCACGCCATGATGGACAGGCGCTATGAGGCCTACAAGACGCATGTCGTCAAACCCTTCTTCCGCGAACACATCACCCGCCTCGATCGCCAGATCGTGCTGATCGACGCCATGCAGGCGCTGAACGCCGGCCCCGGCGCCATGGCCGACCTGGAACGCGCGGTAACCGAGATCCTCAGCTGTTTCCGACCCGGCCGGGGCAGCTTCCTCACCGATCTGTTCTCGCGGCGCATCGACCGCATCCTGGTTGCCGCGACCAAGGCCGACCATCTGCATCACGAAAGCCATGACCGGCTGCAGGCGATCGTGCGGCGGCTTGCCGACCGCGCCGTGGCACGGGCGAATTTCACCGGCGCCGATGTCGATGTGGTCGCCATGGCGGCGGTGCGCGCGACGCGCGAAGGCACCGTCAAGCAAGGCCGAGAGACGTTGCCAGTCATTATCGGCACGCCGATCGCCGGCGAGAAGATCAATGGCGCAACCTTCGATGGAAAGACTGAAACAGCCATATTTCCCGGTGATTTACCGGAGAAAATTGATGCGGTTTTTGATCTTTCGGGAGCCGATCACAAGCAGGATGCCGCGGACCCTGCAATCCGCTTCGTCCGTTTCCGTCCCCCAAAGCTAGAACGCACGGCCGAAGGTATCACCCTGTCGCTGCCGCATATCAGGCTCGACCGTGCCTTGCAGTTCCTGATCGGAGATCATCTGGCATGACTGCGCCCCGCAAGCCGGCAGCGTTCCGCATCGAGCCGGAAGCCGAACCAAGGCAAGAGGCGCCGCAGGCGCGCCGTGCCCAGGCCGATGCCCCGCGCAAACCCCGCGCGATGAAGGCCGATGTCGCGATGGTCATCCCGGCGGAAGTCGATGTCTTCGACGAGCCTGACATCATTGCCGCGGAGCCGCCGCCGGCGATCGCCCCCAGAAAACGCTCACTGCTCGGCAGCATCTTCTTCGGCGCCTTTGGCGTGCTGGTTTCGCTAGCTGTCGGCCTGTGGACCGACCAGCTCATACGCGACCTCTTCGCGCGCGCCGAATGGCTGGGCTGGCTGGCCGCGGGCATGGCTGCCATCGCCGTGCTGGCGCTTATGGTGATCCTGATTCGCGAGTTCCTGGCGATCGCCCGCCTTGCCGAGGTCGAAAAACTGCAGAAGCGTGCGCTCGACGCGATCGCCCGCGACGATCCCAAGGCTGCACGATCGGTCGTCGACGAATTGTCGGCCTTTGTCGCGGCCAAACCCGAAACCGCGGCCGGCCGGCGCGCGCTGGCCGAACTGCGCGGCGAAATCATCGACGGCGGCAATCTCGTGCGCTTGGCCGAGGCTGAAATTCTCGGACCACTCGATGCCAGGGCGAAGGTGATGATTCTCGAAGCCGCCAAACGCGTTTCGCTGGTGACGGCGGTCAGTCCACGCGCAATGGTCGATGTCGCCTATGTCGTGTTCGAGGCCGGGCGGCTTATTCGCCGCCTGTCAGAACTCTATGGCGGACGGCCGGGAACGCTGGGTTTCTTCCGCCTGGCGCGCAGCGTGCTGGCGCATCTGGCGGTTACCGGCTCGATCGCGATCGGCGACAGTTTCGTCCAGCAGATCGTCGGCCACGGCCTGGCCGCGCGCCTTTCGGCCAAGCTTGGCGAGGGCGTCGTCAACGGCATGATGACGGCACGCATCGGCATTGCCGCGATGGAGACGGCGCGACCCCTGCCCTTCAGCGCCGCCAAGCGTCCCGGACTTGGTGATTTCCTCTCGGCGCTGACATCGTTCGCAACCAGGAAAGATGGTGAAACGACCCCATCCGGCAAGTGAGCCGGGCTGGAGTGTCTGGACCTTCGGAATTGTTACCGGACTGCTTTGCGGCGGCCCCGCGGTGACGAAGCATTAACCAATCTTGTTCATGGTCAGACGGGTTCCAAACAGCATCTTTGTTGCCGGGTGTCGTCGATGAAAAGCGTAATTCTATCCAGTGTCCTGCCCCTGGCAACGGTGATTACGGCAGTCGTCGGCATTGCCGGAGTGGCCTCTGCGGCCGAGCCTGACAAGCAGTTCTTCCAGTCCGCCGAAGGCAAGTGGATCGGTCCCGGCGAAATCGTCGCCGGCAAGTACAAAGGCACGAAGTTCAACTGCAGCTTCACCGGCTCGACGCCCGACGGCAAGGTCGGCATGTCGCTCGACGGCGGCTGTCGGGTCGGCATGTTCACCCAGCCGATGTCGGCCAAGATCGAGCGCAAGGGCCGTGAGGGCTACAAGGGCAGCTTCATGGGTGGCGCGACCGGTTCCGGCCTCGACATCATCGGCGGCAACGTCGTCGATGCCCGCAAAGTGGTCTTTACCATCAACCGCAACCAGCTGCGCGGCGTCATGCAGGCTCGCATCCCTGACGACAATTCGATGACGGTGACTATTGCCGTGCGCGTCGACGACCAGCTGGTGCCGGTGATCGGCATGAGCCTGAAGCGCGTCGACGCGGTCGAAGTCGGCTCCATCGCGCCGAACTGAACAATTCAAAAGAAAAGGCGGCGGCCCAACGGTCGCCGCCTCGTTTGATCCAATCGAATCAGGGCGTTAGCCTTTGATCGTGGCCGTCAGTTCGTCATAGGCCTTGCAGGAGTCGGCCAATGTCGTAGCGCCCTGATACTTGGTTGTCACCGCCTGGACCTTGGCCGTCAGATCAGCCGCTTTGGACGGGTCCTTGGTAATCGCTTCCTGAAGTGCTGCAGCCATGTCCTGCGCCTTCTTGGTCGCGATCTCCGCCGTGCACTCAGGCGCCTTCGAGCAAGCCGAACCGGCAAGCACCGCCAGGCCGACGGCAACAAACAAAAACTTCTTCATGTCAGTCATCTCCTCAAAAAGGGCGCGACTTGATCGTCGATCACCCTCCAATGGCCGAAGCCGAGCGTCCTTAGCCTTCGATTGCGGCAAGATGCAACGTGTTCCCGGCCTCAACTTGTGTATCGCGCCTGCAACATCGGCGGCGGCCTGGATTCAGGCTATTTTATCAGCGGCAGCAAAGTTCAGCTGCGCGGCTGCAGCAGCGCCAAGACGGCGGTCGATGCGGCAAGGATAGCAGTCAGAGTCAAAGGCCCAGTCGCGCCATAGGTGTCCACGACATAGCCGCCGACAACCGCGCCGATGGTGATGGCAATTTGGAAAGAGGTGACCATCAGGCTGCCCGCTGCCTCCAGCGCATCAGGCGCCGCGCGCGACATATTGGTCGGCAGCACCACCGGCGCCATGCCAAAGGCGAAACCCCACAGCGTAACGAAGCCGAAGGCAACGCCGATATGCGAGCCCCAAAGCACCAAAGTAAGTGCCGCAACCGCCATCAACGCTGCGGTGACTGCGAGGGCCATGTGGATGTTGGTGTCGGCCATGCGGCCGCCGGCAACATTACCGATCACGGCAGCGATGCCAAACCCGAGCAGAGCCAGGGCAATCGGTCCGGTTGTAAGGAGTGTCACCTGTTCGAGGAAGGGACGCACATAGACCGAGCCGGCAAAATGCCCCGTCATCAGCAAAACAATAGCCAACATGCCGAGTTGGATGCCGCGCCGCCGGGTCAGCCGAAATACATCTGCAAGGCTGTTGCTTGCCGTTGCAGGCAAGGTCGGCAGGCTGAGAAACTGCAGCAGCATGGCAAGCGCGGCCAGCCCCGCCGTCATGGCCATGGCACTGCGCCACCCTATCCAGTCACTGATCAGCGCGCCCATCGACGGTGCGGCAATGGTGGCAAGCGAGACGCCGAGGGTGACGATCGCCATGCCCCGACCTGTCGCATTGGCGCCAACCAGCCTCGCCACGACGGCGACCGAAAGTGCCCAGAAAGCGCTGAGAGCGATGCCCAGTCCGGCCCGGCCCAACAGCAACAGCCAGAAATCGGTCGCCAGCGCCGCCAGGATATTGGAACCGACCGCAAGGGCGCTGAGACCAACCAGCACCGCCTTGCGGTTCAAGCGGCCGATGAGAACATTGCTCAACATGGCCGTCACGGCGCCGACGGAAGCGGTGGCGGTGACGACCTGGCCGGCCGTCCCCTCGCTGATGCCGAGATCGCGTGCCATTGGCGTCAGCAGACCTGCGGGCAGGAATTCGGCAGACACCAGGGCAAAGCTGGTGGCCGCCAATGAAATGACCGCGAACCAAGTGGCTGCGCTCCACGCGGCTGGTGCATCGGCATCAAGGCCAATCGCGGCGTCTTCAAGCTGTAATGTTGTGTCAGTCACGGAAAGATCTCCAAAGTTTGGAGGTCTTAAATAGGCGAGTCCGCTCGGATGATATGTATCTTAGAATCCGAAATTCATATCCATTCGTCCGGGAATTGTGCGACGCACAACGCCAGGCGAGACATTGGTGATGCGCTTGAACGCGCGCGCGAAGGATGCCTCGGAATCATAGCCCAAACGGGTAGCGACTTCGGCAACCGACAAGCCGTTTTGGCCCAGCAATTCGCGGGCAAGCTGCATACGCAGGCGGGCGAGATAGTGTGCGGCACCCTCTCCCAATACCGCACTGAAACGCTCGGCGAAAATCGAACGCGATTGGCCTGCCACGCCGGCCAGGCTTCCCAGCGTCCAGTTGTGGCCGGGGTCGCGGTGCATGGCCGCCAAAGCCCGGCCTATATGGGGGTCACGGATGGCTGCGAGCCAACCGGTGGTCGAGGCTCCGTTGCAATTGACCCAGCAGCGTATGAGCCGGGCCGTTAGCAAGTCGGCCATACGCGACAGAATCGTGGCGCTGCCCATCTGCGGTTGCGAGGCCTCCACCGTCATGGCCGCCAGCAAAGGACCGACGACCGGGTCATTGCCGGCCACGTCGCAACCCTTGATGACAGGCGGCATCAACGTGATCAATGGGTTGAGCGCATAGGAGTCCAAGGCCATGGAGCCGCAGAAAAGGGTGCTCGTCGCGCCCGTTCCTTGCCGTACCACTTCGCAGACGTTGCCCCCCAACTTGATCACCTGGCAACCTTCGAGCGAGTCCCCTGCAACGTCCGGCGCGCTGGCCAGCCGATGGGCGATGCCTTGCGGCAGCAGCACCAGATCGCCATCGCGCAACTCCTGCCAGCCTTGCGATTCAGTATGAATCCAGCACGGGCCCTGGCCGACAAAGTGAAACCGAAGCAGCTGTTGTTGCGGAAAGTCTATGCTCCATGGGTGCCGGAGCTCGCAGCGACCATAGTTGACACCACTCAAGCGAAAGTCTTGTAAAACTTCGCTGAGCGCATCCATCGGGATATGTGGCGTCGAAGACGGCCGGGACGAATAGTCAGGCATATACGTGATATAGATGCCGAACGTCCGGCAGGCAAGCGGGGACCGTTGTTCCACCAGGGGAATCGCTGCAACGGCACCCTACCTTTCCCGGAAGATTTCTCGCCTTGCCTCCCGCTCCAACTGCATGCAAGGAGTGCTGCGAGACACAGGGACAAGAGGCATGGCGGCGGAAGCATCGGGCAGTGATCTGGTTCAGGTGGTGGCGCTGCTTGCTGCCGGCGTCGTCGCCGTCCCCATCTTCAAGCGCATGGGCCTCGGCTCGATTCTCGGCTATCTGGCCGCCGGCGTGGTGATCGGCCCGTTCGGCCTCGGCGTCTTTTCCGAATCGGAAGCCATTCTTCATGTCGCCGAACTCGGCGTTGTGATGTTCCTGTTCATCATCGGGCTGGAAATGCAGCCGTCGCGGCTGTGGGGCCTGCGCCGCGAGATCTTTGGCCTCGGCGCGCTGCAGGTTGGCGTCTGCGCGCTTCTGCTGACAGGTGTCGGCATGGCTGGAGGGTTTCCGATCGCACAATCCTTCGTCGCCGGCGCCGGCTTCGTGCTGACCTCGACGGCGATCGTCATGCAACTCCTCGAGGAACGCGGTGAAATCGCCGCACCGAAAGGCCAGCGCATCGTATCGGTGCTGCTGCTCGAGGATCTTGCCATCGTGCCGCTGCTGGCCCTGATCGCGTTCCTGGCACCCGGTGGAGCCGACACCAGCCTGTCGGAGCGGCTAACCGAGGTCGGCATCGGCCTCGCCGCTATCGTCGGCCTGGTGGTGGCCGGCCGTTATCTGCTCAACCCGTTCTTCCGCATCCTGGCGGATGCCCGTGCCCGCGAGGTGATGACGGCCGCGGCACTTCTGGTCGTCCTTGGGTCAGCCCTCGCCATGCAGCTCAGCGGCCTGTCGATGGCGATGGGTGCCTTCCTGGCCGGCGTGCTTTTGTCCGAATCGACCTTCCGCCACCAACTCGAAGCCGACATCGAACCCTTCCGCGGCATCCTGCTCGGTCTGTTCTTTCTTGCCGTCGGCATGTCGCTCGACCTGCATGTGGTCGCGGCGAACTGGCGGCTGATCGCCGTCTATGTCGTCGCCTACATGGTGATGAAGGCGTTCGGCATCTACATCGTCGCCCGTATCCTGAAGTCAGGCCACCGCGAAGCGCTTGAGCGCGCGGTCTTCATGGCACAAGGCGGCGAATTCGCCTTTGTCCTTTACTCGGCGGCCGCGGCGGTCGGCATCATAGACGGCCAGGCCAACGCGACGCTGACGGCGATCGTTATCATCTCCATGGTGCTGACGCCGCTGGCGATCATCGCGCTGCGCTATCTGACGCCGCGCGACGAGCAGTCGCTCGACGGGGTCGATGTCGCCGATGGCCTGACCGGCAGCGTGCTGGTCATCGGCTTCGGCCGCTTCGGCCAGATCGCGAGCCAGCCGCTGCTGCTGCGCGGCATCGACGTCTCGATCATCGACAATGATGTCGAAATGATCCAGGCGGCGGCCGATTTCGGCTTCAAGGTCTACTATGGCGACGGCACGCGACTGGACATCCTGCATGCCGCCGGTGCCGGCCGGGCGCGCGCCGTGCTGATCTGCGTCGACAAGGCCGATGTGGCTGTTCGCATCGCCCAGCTGATCAAGGCCGAATTCCCACTGCTGACAGTGCTGGCCCGCGCATTCGACCGTGGAACGGCGCTGCAGCTCATTCGTGCCGGCGTCGACTACCAACTGCGCGAAACCTTCGAATCCGCACTTGTTTTCGGTGGCTCGGCACTGGAATCGCTGGGCGTCGATCCCGAAGACGTGGCTGAAACGATCGAAGACGTCAGGCGCCGCGACACCGATCGCTTCGAAACCCAGCTTGCCGAAGGCATTCGCGCCGGACAGCGCTTCCTGAGAGGCAATATCGGCACGCCGATTCCGACACCGCTCTCCACGCCGCGCCGGCCTGGTCAGGCACTCAATGAAGAGACCGCGGGTGTGCTGCACAAGTCCGAACCCGCCGATTGAGCAAGGAACTATGCATGGAATTGGACAGCCGGGCCCTATCGGTCACCAAATTCTGGCGCGATGCCGGCGAGGATGCCTGGTTCGAGAAGAACGAAGCATTCGATGCCGAGTTCCGCGACCGCTTTCTCGGCCTGCACTATGCCGCCGCTCGGCGTGAATGCGACGACTGGCTGGAACATGCCGAAGGCGCGCTGGCGCTGATGATCCTGCTCGATCAGTTTCCGCGGAACTGTTTTCGCGGCACCGGCCATATGTACGCGACCGATCCGCTCGCCAGATATTTCGCAGAGAGGGCGGTCGCGGCCGGCCATGACCTGGCACTCGAGGAAGAACTCCGCGTTTTCCTCTACCTGCCGTACGAGCATTCGGAACTGCTGGCCGACCAGGACATTTCGGTCGAGCTGACGCAGGCCAGGGCCGAGCCCTACCTGAAATACGCTGTCGAACACCGCGATATCATTCAGCATTTCGGCCGTTTTCCGCATCGAAACAGGATGCTTGGCCGCGAAACCACGGTGCAGGAGCAGGCGTTCCTGGATGGTGGCGGCTTCTCTGGCTGAAGATCCGGCTACTGCCTGGTCCGGACCTCAGGCCAGCCACCAATCCCGGCCGGACGACAATCGCTCGATGCCTGAGGTATCGACGGCGACCAGCCGGTCGGTGATGCTGCGACCGCTGACAACCAGGCCGGGTGCGATCTCGGCCAGCGGCGCCAGCACGAAGGCGCGCTCCAGCATGCGCGGATGCGGCACCTCCAGCCCGGTCTCGTGGATGACGCGGTCGCCGAACACCAGAATGTCGATATCGATCAGCCGCGGCCCCCAGCGCTCCTCCCGGACCCGCTTCAGCTTGCGCTCCGCATCGAGGCAGAGATCGAGCAAGGCACGCGGTGCAAGCACGGTGGAAATCTCGGCGGCCGCATTGAGAAAATCCGGCTGATCGAGCTTGCCCCAGGGCGGCGTGCGATAAAGCGAGGAAACGCCGGTGACGCGCGTATCCGCGTCGGCATCCAGCATTCGCAGCGCCGCGCCCATGGATTTCGCCGGATCGCCAAGATTGCCGCCAAGGCTGAGATAAACGGTACTATTCGGGCCAGACAACGGTCACCTCGACATAATCGAGCACGCCGGGCACCGGTGCGTTCGGCTTGCGCACCGTGATCTCGGCTTTCTTTATCTGCAGAAAACGCGCCGTCAGCGCACGGGCCACTTCGAGCGCCAGCGACTCGATCAGAAAACGGCGCTGCCCGGTGATGATCTTTTCAATGACGGTGAATGCAATGCCGTAATGGACCGTATCCTCGATGGAATCCTCGGCAAGCGCCCGGCCCGGATCGACGGTGAGAACGGCATCGACATAGAAGCGCTGGCCGAGCCTTTCCTCCTCGTCCAGCACGCCGTGCCGGGCAAAGAAAGCGCAGTTCTTCATGCGGATGACATACATCGCTCAGTTTCTCGCCCGGTCCGTCTGACGCGCCAGCATAGCATCCGCAAGCGCCAAAGCGTCCACGTTGAATGCGACATCGTGGACGCGAAACAGATCGGCGCCCTGGAGCCTCAATATAACGCTGGTCGCCGCTGTTCCGACCCCTCTGTCGGCGGCATCACGGCCGGTGACCGTGCCGATGAAGCGTTTTCGCGACGTACCGACCATCAGCGGCAAGCCGAGTGCATGCAATTCCGAAAAGCGTGCCATCAGGTCGAGATTTTCCTCCGCCGTCTCCTTGGCGAATCCGAAACCGGGATCGAGCACGATACGATCGTCGGCGATGCCGTTCTGGCGGGCGATTTCCAGCGACTTTCGCAGGAACGTCAGTTGATCGGCAACCGCATCCGGGAGCTTCTGGCGATCCCGCCCGGTATGCATGATGACAAGCCCGGCGCCGGTGTCGGCAGCGACACGCGCAATATCGGGCTCGCGCTGCAAACCCCAGACATCGTTGACGATATGCGCGCCGGCGGCAACCGCCAGCCGCGCCGTGTCGGCGCGATAGGTGTCGACCGAAATCAGCACCTCACTCACGCCCGCCAGCGCTTCGATCACAGGCAGGATGCGGTCCTGTTCCTGACTGGCCGATACCGCGGCAGCACCTGGGCGCGTCGATTCTCCGCCGACATCGACGACCAGTGCCCCTTCCCCGATCATGCGGCGCGCCTGGGCCAGCGCCTTTTCAGGGGCGTCGAACTGGCCGCCATCGGAAAAGCTGTCGGGCGTGACATTGAGGATGCCGACGACCACGGCCTTGCCGCCAAGGTCGAGATGGCGTCCATGCGCCAACTGCCATCGCCTGGCCGTCATTGCTCATCGACCATGGAGTTCATCAATCATGTGTGATCCCTGGCGGATCAATTTCATTGCGCCGGCAACGGCCGTAAAGCAAGGTGGTCGAAGAGGCAACATGATGAAACGATCCATGCTTGGCATGAAAAAACCGTCCCTGTGCGTGAAACAATCCTTGGCTTGCGCGCTGCTGCTCGCCATGACCCCGCTTCCGGCGGCTGCCGCCAATCTCGTCAAGACGTACAGCTATTTCGCCATCGGCGGCAGCACGCTCGACGACATCGAGGCACAACTCTCCAAACGCGGGCCGGAGGTGAAAAGCACCGGCACCCGGCACCCGGGCGCCACGCAAATGGCCTTCACCACCCGTATCAGCTATGCGCAGACACCGAGTTCCTGCCGAATCGCCGACGCGGTGGTGACCGTCAAGGTGAAGGTGATCCTTCCCGAGTGGCGCCGCCCGCGCAAGGCCGATGCCGATGTCAGGCTGTTCTGGGATACGCTGTCCGCCGACATCAAGCGCCATGAGGAGCGCCATGTCGAAATCGCCAAGAACCATGGCGGCGAACTCGAAGAGGCCTTGAAGGCCACCTACCCGCAAAAGAACTGCGACGCCGCCAAGGCCAAGGCGGCCGCGATCACCGCGGCTGTCCTGGCCAGGCACGACCGCGCCCAGCTTCAGTTCGACCGCGTCGAAAGCGTCAATTTCGAAAGCCGCATCCTGCGGCTGCTGCGCTACCGCATGGAGCGCATCGGCAACGGCCGACTGCCGCCGGCCTGAACGCACCCGAACTGAAGCCAAATTCGCCGAAGCGTAGTGCCAGATTCGAAAAACTTTCGAGCCGCTGTCGAAACCGGCCTATATGGGACGACATATATCAGGCTCGCCAGACGCGAGCATAAAACACCAATGCGATCCGAACGGTCGAGAAACCGGAACGGCTGAACAGCGCCGGTCAAATCGCAAGCTTATGGATGAACGATCATGGACCAGGCTGTCGATAACAAAACGATGGCGGAAACCGGCACGCCGATAACAGAGAGCGAAAAGAACGCCATTATCGGCGGCGTGCTGTTGTCGATGCTGTTGGCGGCACTCGATCAGACCATTGTCGCGCCGGCCATGCCGACCATCGGGCATGCGCTCGGAAACGCACACTATCTGCCATGGATCGTCACCGGTTATCTCCTGACCGCTACCGCCGTGGCCCCGCTCTACGGCAAGATTTCCGATGTCTACGGACGCCGGCCAACCGTCTATGCCGCGATCCTGATCTTTTTGGCGGGATCGCTGGTCAGTGCGATGGCTCCCAACATGTTTGTGCTGGTTGTCGGGCGGGCGATCCAGGGCGCCGGCGGCGGCGGCTTGTTCGCTTTGACGCAGACCGTCGTCGGCGATCTCGTTCCGCCGCGCGAGCGGGCACGCTATGCCGCCTGGTTCTCCGGCACATGGGCCGTCGCCAGCGTTGCCGGTCCGTTGCTCGGCGGCACTTTCGCCGAGCACCTGCACTGGTCACTGATCTTCTGGATCAACATTCCGCTTGGTGTTCTTGCGATGGCGATCATCAACAAGCCGCTCAAGAAACTGCCCGTTGCCGCAAAGCGCCATCGTATCGACGGCCTGGGCGCGTTGCTTCTGATCATTGCCACGGCGCTGCTGCTGCTCGCATTGAACTGGGGCGGCAGCGCCTATCCCTGGATTTCGCTTGAAGTCATCGGCGTTCTCTGCGGTTCGGCGATTTTCTGGGGCGCTTTTGCCTTGCGGCTTATGCGAGCCGCCGAGCCGCTCATCTCGCTTGAAGTGCTTGGCAATCCAATCGTTCTGGCAGGCACGCTTTCGATGTTCCTGCTTCAGGCCGCAAGCGTCGGCATGGCTGTGTACCTGCCCGTCTATCTTCAGGCGGTGCTCGGCCTGTCGGCAGCAGAGTCGGGCATCGCGATGCTTGGGCTTCTGCTGGGGACCGTCGGCGGCGCGGCATTCAGCGGGCGCATGATACCGCATTTCACCCACTACAAGCGCATTGCAATGGTGGGCGTCGTCTTCGGCATGCTGTGCCTCTGCCTGCTGGCCGTCGTCGCAGGATATGCAACGCTGCTGGAGGTAGAGGTCTTGACGATCTGCATCGGGTTTGGAACCGGAACGACGTTTCCGGTCACCACCGTGTCGGTCCAGAACGCCGTCGATCGCGTGCATCTCGGCGTCGCGACGGGCGTGCTGACATTCCTGCGTTCGCTTGGCAGTGCGCTTGGTGTCGCGATGCTCGGCGCGGTCGCTCTGGGCTACGGCCTGCCGCTTGCCGGTGAAGGCGTGCGGATCGTGGGCCATAGCGCGACGGTCGAGCCGTTCGTGATGATCTTTGCCGTCGCCGCCGCTACATTGCTGCTGGGGCTGATCACGCTGACGCTGATGCCCGAAAAGGAGCTTCGCGGTTACGCCGACAATGCGACGCCCATCCTCGCCGAGTAAGCTTCAGCCGGAGACGCCGAGCTTCTTCTGCAGGCTGGTCGAGGAGGTCGTGTACTGGAAAACGATGCGCTCGCCGGGGCTGATGATGCGCTTGGCGGCCTGCGCCATCAGCGCCACTTCGTGGAAGCCCGACAGGATCAGCTTCAGCTTGCCCGGATACCAGTTGATGTCGCCGACCGCGAAGATACCAGGCACCGATGTCTGGAACTTCTCGGTATCGACCGGAATAAGGTTCTCGTGAAGGTTGAGACCCCATTCCGCGATCGGTCCGAGCTTCATGGTCAGGCCGAAGAACGGCAGCATGCGCGTGCAAGGCACCTCGACATCGCCGTCCGGTCCCTTGATGGTGGCCGATGACAGTTGGCCGTCGGCACCGGTCAATCCGGTCACCTGCCCGACCTGGAATTCCAGCTGCCTCATTTCCTGCATGGCATACATCTTGTTGACGCTGTCGGGGGCGGCACGGAACTCGGGCCGCCGGTGCACCAGCGTCACGCTCTTTGCCACCGGCTGCAGGTTCAGCGTCCAGTCGAGTGCCGAGTCACCGCCGCCGACAATGACGAGGTCATGGCCGCGAAAATCCTCCATCCGGCGCACCGAATAGAAGACACTCTTGCCTTCATAGGGCTCTATGCCGGGGATCGGCGGACGCTTGGGCTGGAAGGAGCCGCCGCCGGCGGCAATCACCACCACCTTGGCCTCGAACACCTCATTTTCGTCGGTGGTGACGCGAAAACTGCCGTCCTCCAGTTTTTCCAGGCTGGAAACCATTCGGTTGTAGCTGAAATCAGGCTTGAACGGCGCGATCTGCTCGAGCAATTTGTCGACCAGCCCCTGCGCCGAGATCGAAGGCCAGCCTGGAATGTCGTAGATCGGCTTTTCCGGATAGAGCTCCGCGCACTGGCCGCCCGGCCGATCCAGAATGTCGATCAGGTGGCACTTCATGTCGAACAGGCCGAGCTCGAACACGGCAAACAGGCCGACCGGCCCTGCCCCGACAATAAGCACGTCTGTCTTGGTGGTCTCGGTCATGCGATGTGCCTCGCTGCGAAGAGAGCAGGACACTGCATGACCAATGCTCCGCTGCCAAGCCGCAGCGGGAAAAATCAGTTGGCAAAGATCCTGCGCTTATCCCTGGCGGGCGGGCACGCGGACAACCAGGCCGTCAAGCGCATCGCGGACCTTGATCTGGCATGACAGGCGCGAGTTGGGCTGGACGTCGTAGGCGAAGTCCAGCATGTCCTCTTCCATCGCTTCCGGCTCGCCGACTTCAGCCGTCCAGGCTTCGTCGACATAGACGTGACAGGTGGCACAGGCGCAGGCACCGCCGCATTCGGCTTCGATCCCGGGCACGGCGTTGCGGATCGCGTTCTCCATGACCGTAGAGCCGTTCTCGGCGTCCATGTCGAAATGCGTGCCGTCATGGGCAATGAAAGTCAGCTTGGTCATTTGTCACCTGAAGGGAGTTCCAGCCGAGATAATCACTCCGGCTGACAAGTCAACTGCCGCATGAAAGCGCCGCCCGATGACGTTTTTCCGCAAATCGGGTTCGGCGCGGATTCAGCGGTTGATGGCGGCGATGAAATCGCGCACTTCGTCGATCAGCGTGCCAAGCCGCTTGAGCGTCTGGCCGTCTTCCGGCCGGTGCTCGATCTCGGTGGCGCAATCGGCAATGGCAAAGGCGCCGACGCCCCGTGCCGAACCCTTTAATCCATGGGCGAGCAGAAGCCGGTCCTTGATGTCGGCGTCGACTATTCTGTCGCGCACGGACACCGCCTGCTGTACAAACAGCGCCAGCACCTCTTGCTCAAGGCTGCGGTCGCCCATCGTCTGGCGGGCAAGGTGTGCCAAATCGACCGGCCGTGACCGCCTTGGTCCGGATACGTCGCCCCCGGGCATTGAGAAGGCAATGCCGCTTTCGCCACGCATGAACTCGAACTCCGTTTCTTCGATTCGCCCAAAAACCTAGGCGAATCCAATGGACAACGGGTTAATGAATGGCCGGGAAAAATGTTGCCAAAGCGGCGCCCAAATCACAGTTCCGTTAACCTTATATTTAAAGTTTTACGTATCCCGCGGAATGCATGTTTTCTTTACCCCCCTGTGTCATTACGATACGAGGGGTCCATTTTCAGCCTCCTGCGCGGGGCAAGACAAACAGAATTATAAGCCCGCGGCAGCTAGTACAGGGTAGCGAAGGCATGGCAAAGAAACCAACGACGACGAGAACTCTCGACAGCGACGTGGCCAGGGAACTGGAAAAGGCGCTCGATCTCGACCTCAGCAACGAGATCGGCAGCGGCGACCTCGACATCGCGGCTTCGATGGAGGATCTGGAAGCTCAGATATCCCAGGCGGCCGACGAGCTGGCGCGCGAGGGACGCAATCATAAGCCGGAACAAAACCCGGAGCCTGTGGTCAATCAGAACCACGCCGCGAAACCCGCGCCCAAGGCCAAGCCTGCCGAATTGCGCCCCGTGGAACCGCGCAATGGCGCCCAGCCCGCGGGTTTCGCGCCGGCCAATGACGATCGCCAGAAGGACTACAAGACGCTTCTGCACAGCCTCAACAGGCGTGCCTCGAACACCATTTACTGGGTCGTCGCCTTCGTTTCGCTCGCCTGGTTCGCCGGCGCCGGCGGTTTGGCCAATCTGCTTTTCGGACCGAGCATCTGGAGAATCCGTACGCTCGACCAGTTCCTTGCCCGTCCGGAACTGATCGGCCTCGCTGTCGCGGCCATCGTGCCCGTCATCCTGTTCTGGGCCTTCGCCGCCATGATTCGCCGCGCCCAGGAAATGCGCATCGCCGCACAGTCCATGACCGAAGTGGCCTTCCGCCTGACCGAGCCGGAAAACCTTGCCCAGGATCGCGTCATGATGATCGGCCAGGCCGTTCGTCGCGAAGTCGCGGCCATGGGCGAAGGCATCGAACGCACACTTGCCCGCGCCGTCGAACTGGAAACGCTTGTCCACAGCGAAGTCAACCAGATCGAACGCTCCTATTCCGAGAATGAATCCCGCATCCGTTCGCTGGTCGACGGGCTCGGCAGCGAGCGCGAAGCCGTCGTCACCCATGCCGAGCGCGTCCGCGCCTCGATCACCGGCGCGCATGAGACGCTGAAGGACGAGATCGGCGCCGCCTCCGATATCATCCGCGACTCGATCCTGAATGCATCGACCAAATTGTCGATGACGATCACCAATTCCGGCGACACGCTGATCGGTCGCATCAACGAAAGCTCGATGTCGATCTTCGATTCGGTCGAAGGCCGGCTCGATTCGATCACCGATCGGCTGTCGACCTCGGGCGAGGCCTTCGCCAGCCTTCTCGACACCCGCATTGCCAAGCTGACGGACACCACGGACGGCCTGACGCGGTCGTTGACCGATCTGCTCGACGATCGCACCACCGGCATGGTGTCGCTGCTCGGCGGCGCCGCGCGCACCCTCAATTCCGAATTCGAGGCCAGCCTCAACGGCATCGAGCGGACGCTCGCCGAACGCGGCCAGGCACTGATCAGCGAGTTCCAGACCCGCGCCGAGGCGCTCGACACCGGAACGCAGAAGCTCAATGCGGCACTCGAGGCCCGCGCCCGCCAGATCAACGAAACGCTGGTCGAGCGCGCCCGCGAAATCGCCCACACCTTTGCCGAGAGCAAGGATACGTTGTCGGCGATGATCGATCAGGGCAAGACCCAGATCGGCGCCGACATGGCCGACATCGTCACTTCGACCTCCTCTATGCTCGAAGCCCGCGCCAGCGACTTCGCCGGGCGCATGGAAGCCGCCCGCCACGTCGTGTCGCGTTCGTTCGACAGTGACATCCAGCGGCTCGCCGACGCCCGCGTCGGCATCGAGGAAGCCGTCGAGAACCACAGCAGGAAACTGTCAGAAAGCCGCGAACGCATGGCCACGGCCATGGAGGCCGACCTGGCGAAGTTCGCCGAGGGCCGCGCCGGCATCGATGCGGCGGTGACCAACCAGGTACAGAAGCTGGCCGAAGGCCGCAGCCTGATCTCGCGCGCTCTTGAAGAGGATCTGCGCAAGGTCAATGAATCGCGGGCGGCCATCGATGCATCGCTCGGCAGCCATCTCGAAAGGCTGGAAGAAGGCCGCAACAGGCTCTCCACTGCCTTGAACGAAGACTCCGGAAAACTGGTGCAAGCTCGTACGATCATTGATGAAATGGTCGCAGGTCATGTCGGAAAACTCGCCGAGGGCCGCAACATCCTGTCGCGCGCTTTGGAAGCCGATCTCGGCAAACTGTCCGACAGCCGCGCCGACATCGACGGTCTGGTCGCCGGTCAGGTGGAAAAGATCGCCGAAGGCCGCGCCGTGCTCGCCAAGGCGTTGGAAAACGACATCGTCGGCATCAAGAGCCTCATCGAAACCCATTCCGCCAAACTGGCAGAGGACCGCACACAGCTTTCCCATTCGCTCGACAATGATCTGTCCGGCATACGCGGCCTGATCGAAGGGCATTCAGGACGCCTCGCCGAAGACCGCAGCCTGCTGTCGCAGACCCTTGAAGCCGACCTTGCCAAGCTGGCCGAAAGCCGTTCGAGCATCGACGGTCTGGTCGCCGGTCAGGTCGAGAAGCTGGCCGAAGGCCGCGACATTCTCAAGCGCGCGCTGGAATCCGACCTGAACACGATCAAGGGCGTCATCTCAAGCCAGTCGGAAAAGCTGGCCGAGGATCGCGGGCAGCTTTCGCGGGTGCTGGAAACCGACCTGCAGAATGTGAACAGCGTCATCGCCGATCACATGAACAAGCTTGTCCAAGACCGCTCCGCCCTGTCCAGGGCACTTGAGGACGACCTCGCCAAGCTGGCCGACAGCCGCTCCAGCATCGACGGGCTCGTCGCCGGTCAGGTCGAGAAGCTTTCCGAGGGTCGCGACATCCTGCGGCGCGCTCTGGAATCCGACCTCAATGCGATCAAGGGAACCATTGCCGATCAGTCGCAGAAGCTGGTCGATGACCGGGCACAGTTCGCCCGGGCGCTCGAGGCTGATCTCGAAAGCGTCAACGGCTTGGTCAACAGCCATTCCGAAAGGCTCGTCCAGGATCGTTCAACGCTGTCGAAAGCGCTTGAAGCCGACCTCGAAAATGTCGGCGGCCTCGTCAACAGCCACGCGGAAAGGCTCGTCCAGGAACGCTCGACCCTGTCGAAGGCGCTCGAGGACGATCTCGCCAAGCTGGCCGAGAGCCGCTCCAGCATCGATGGCCTGGTCGCCGGCCAGGTCGAGAAGCTCGCCGAAGGCCGCGATGTTCTCAAGCGCGCGCTGGAAGCCGATCTCGCCAAGCTGGCCGAAAGCCGCTCCAGCATCGACGGTCTGGTCGCCGGCCAGGTCGAGAAACTGGCCGAGGGCCGCGACATTCTCAAACGCGCCCTCGAAGCTGACCTGCAGAAGCTTACCGAAAGCCGTGGCGATATCGACGACGTCATCGCCGGACATGTCGGCAAGCTGTCCGAGGGCCGTAATATGCTGGCCCGCGCACTGGAAGACGATCTGGGCAAGTTGGCCGAGGCCCGCAAGGACGTCGACCGGTCGCTGTCGGGTCACATCGACCAGATCGCCGCCAGAAGCACCGGCATTTCCGACGCGATCGCGGCGGATGTCGAAAAGATCGAGCAGGCGTTCAGCCGCCAGACGGGCATCATCGAGGAGCGCGCCGGCACCATGGAGCGTGCGCTCTCGACAGGCGTCGACAACGTCCGCGCCGTGCTCGAGAAGAGCGCCGTATTTGTCGCCGGCGCCCTGCGCGAGAAGGTGCTGGAAGTCACCAGCACCCTGCACGAGCAGGCCGGCGCCGCGTTCAGCGACGCCGACCGCAAGATCGCCGAGCGCGCCGAGCAGACCTCCGCCGCCCTGCTGGCGCGGGCCGAAGACATCGCCCGCACCTTCGAGGATGCAGACCGTCGCCTGCACGCCCGTGCGGAAGATACGTCGAGCGCCTTGCTTGCCCGTGCGGACGACACGTCCAGCTCGCTGCTGGCCCGCGCCCATGAAACCGCCGATCAACTGGCTGCTCGCGCAAGCGAGATCGCCGGCACCTTCGAAGCGGCGGACCAGAAGCTCGCCGCCCGCGCCCAGGAAACCGCCGATCAGCTGACCGCCCGGGCTCAGGACACCGCCGATCATCTGGCAGCTCGTGCAAGCGAGATTGCAGGCACGTTCGATGCCGCCGACCAGAAGCTGGTCGCCCGCGCCATCGAAACGGCCCAGTCGCTGGCCGCGCGCGCCGGCGACATCCTGCGCAACTTCGAAGGCGCCGACCAGCGGCTCGGCATGCGCATCGGCGAATCGGCCGAAGCGCTTGCCGCACGCGCATCGGACCTTGGCCGCATCTTCGATGCCGCCGACCAGCAGCTCGTCTCGCGCATCGCCGAAGGTTCGGAAGCGCTGTCGAGCCGTGCTTCGGAAATCGGCCGTATCTTCGACGACGCGGATCAGCGCCTGGTGTCGCGCATCGCCAGCAGCACCACCACGATCGGCGAGCATGCCGAGACCATCGTCGGTGCCTTTGCCGATACCGAGCAAAGGGTCGCCGAACGCGCCAGGCGGACCGGCCAGGACATGGCCGTGCACGCCCGCGAAATCGAGCAGGCGCTTGCCGGCGCCGACGAGCGGCTCGCCTCGAGCGCCGCGGCCGCGGCCGCCCGTGTCGAAGAGCAGGTCTCAGGCGTCGAGAACCGCCTCGCCTTCACAGCCGAGACGATGGGCCAGAAGCTCAACGAGCAGGTGTCGAATGCCGAGGCGCAACTCGTCTCGCGCGCCAATGTGATCGCCGAGACCTTCACCGCGGTCGGCCAGCATATCGGCCAGAGCACCAACGATGCCGCCAAGACGATCGGCGCCAACACCCGCGAACTCAACACCATGCTCGCCGCACGTTCGGCCGAAATGTCGAAGATCCTCGACGAAACCGCACGGCCCTTGGTCGAGCGTTTCGCCCAGGGCGGCTCGGACCTGCAAAAGAGCATGGAAGAGGTCACCGAACGCGCCACCGAGAAGCTGCGCAGCGAGAATGCCGCGCTTGTCGACGCACTCGCGAACCGCACCGCCGAAACCTTGTCGGCGGTCGAGGGCGCCCGCTCGTCGCTGTCCGACAGCGTCGCCGATCTCATCGGCCGGATGACCAAGTCTAGTTCGCAGCTCGGCCAGCTGATCGAGCAGGCCGCGGTCAATCTCGGCCAGGTCGATGAACGCCTGAGCGGCAGCACGCAAAGCTTCGCCGCCACCACCGAGAAAGCCGCGCAGACCTTCGCCAGCTCGGCGCGACTGGTCGATTCGAACACGACAAGGCTGACGGAACTGTCGTCGTCCACCTTGCGCGAGGTGGCGTCGATCGCCACCAAGTTCGACGAACACAGCCGCCTGCTGTCCAGCGCTTCGGACCTGCTGAGCTCGGCCCAGAGCAATCTCGAACACACGCTCGAGAGGCAATCGTCGCTCGAAGACCTCGCCGTCGGCCTAGTCAAGAAGTCGGAAGATCTCGAAAGGGTCATGCGCTCGTTCGAAAATCTCGTCGGCCAGACGCTGCAGAATGCCGAAGGCAAGACGATGGAATCGGCCGACAAGATCCGCAATGCCATCACCGACGTCGTCGATTCGGCAACCAAGCGCTTTGCCGATGCGACCGAGGAGATGCGGCGCACCGCGGGCTCGATCAAGAGCGAACTCGACCTGACCCGGGCCGAGCTCAAGAAGGGCGTCATCGAAATGCCGGAAGAGGCAAAGGAATCGACCTCGGCCATCCGCCGCGCCGTTTCCGAGCAGATCAACGCCCTCAAGGAGCTTTCGGACATCGTGGCCAAGTCCGGCCGCGGCGGCGGTGACGGATCAGAACCACGCAACCTGCGCCCAGCGCCGCAAGCGCCGGCCGCACGCGCCGCCGAGCCGCCGCGCCGTGCACCGGCACCGCAGCCGGACCTGCGCACGCCTCAGGCGCCCTTGGGCGGCCCTGCATTGCGAGGCACGCTCGACCTTGAGCGTCCTGCCGAGGCGGCACCGCGTCCGCGCGGCGATGCCAGCGCCCGCACGCCTCAGGGCGGATGGGTGCGCGATCTGCTTACCGCGGCATCGAACGATGAGGACCTCAGGTCGGCAGCCCCTACGGCCCCCGTGGAAGCGCAGCGCGCTACCCCTGCCCAGCGCTCGCCCCTGCATGTCGTGGAATCGCTGAACTCGCTCTCCGTCGACATCGCGCGTGCCATCGACCACGATGCTTCGATCGAGCTGTGGAACCGCTACCGGCGTGGCGAGCGTGACGTCTTCACGCGGCGGCTCTACACGCTGAAGGGACAGCAGACGTTCGACGAGATTCGTCGCAAGTATCAGGCCGAGGCCGAGTTCCGCGCCGCCGTCGACCGCTACTGCGACGATTTCGAGAAGCTGCTCAAGGATGTCTCGCGCAACGACCGCGACAACATCATGGCGCAGACCTATCTGACGTCGGACACAGGCAAGGTCTACACCATGCTGGCCCATGCGAGCGGCCGCCTGCACTAAGACAGGAATTGAACAGGCGGGGCCATGGTCCCGCCTGTGACTGTGCTGAACCTCCGGCACGCGCCGAACCTGCCCGCAGGACGTTTGCAAGCCGATCGACGCGTTCGGGACTTGCCCAAGTCGGATTTCCGACGCACTGAAGTCCACCGACAATACCCGCTGCCCTGACGCTCGAAGGGTGTGATCGTGAAGACGGCAATCATATTCGACTGCGAGTTTCTTTGCCTGGAGGGCTCGCAACGCCGATTCTGGTGCGCGGCACACGACCCCGACCCGGTGATCGCGCAGATCGGCGCGGTCAGGCTTGGACTTGAAGGCGACTTCCCCCTGCTCGGCACACACAAGGCCTATATCAGACCGGTCGACCGGTTTGGTCAGAGATACGCCCTCGACCCGTTCGTCACCAAACTGACCGGCATCACCGAGGAAGATCTGGAGACCGAAGGCGTGGCGCTAGGAGATGCGCTCGCCGACGTCGATCGTTTTTCCGACGGGTCGCGATTCTGGTCCTGGGGCAAGGACGAATTGAACATGATCGCCATCAGTTGCTATGTCGCGGGCATTCAGCCTCCGGTCCCGGCCACCCGGTTTGACAATGCCGTCAAGCTGCTGATCGCGGCCGGAATGCCGATCGAGGATCTGGCGAGAACGCCGAGCAACAAGCTCGCCGATTACTACGGCGTCGAACACCCGCCATTGCAGGGGCACGACGCGCTCGGTGACGCGCTGTCCGTCACCTATACCCTGCAGTACCTGATGAAGACCGGAAAGCTCCGCCCGGAAATCTTCGACCGCTTGTAGGTAGAGAAGCCTGGGGGATGAAGCTTTGTGGGATTCCGGCGCCCCCGCGCTCAGATCACCGAATCCGTCCAGCTCACGATCTGCCCGGCGGCGTCGCCGAACGCCTTGTCGAGCGCGCTGACATAGGCAGGATTGCCGCTGCCCGAGACGGGTGCGGCTGCGGTGAAGCTCTTGGAGGCACGGACCTCGCCGTTGCGATCGTTCAGGATGCGCACGAACAGGTCGACCTCGGCATGCTCGCCGCCTTCGACGCGCACCTCGAAGGACCGGATTTCGACGATCACCTGATAGTCGATCGCCAGGCCCTCGCCCGGCTTGCCGACGCCGGCAAAGCTGCCCGAGCGCTGGAACGTCTCGGCCAGCCGCGCCTGCACGATCAGCGGCAGCCGGTCGGCCCATTGCGCGCCCTTGAGATACTGGATCGAGCGATCCGACGGCTTGATGACGATGTTCTGGCTGTCCAGCGCCTTGAGCGCCGACGGCTGCGCGATCAGGATCTGCCGGCGGCTGTGGCCATGCGCGTCGACCGAAGGCGCCGACAACTCGAACGTATCGAGCGGCGCGGGCTTGCCGCCCAACGCCGCGCAGCCGGCCAACGTCAAGGCAAGCAGTGCCGCAGCCGAAGTCAACCCGCCCGTTTTCACCCACACAGACTTCACGCGCGATCCCCGTTGTCCCCGGATCGTAAGATCGACCCGCTTTCGCGGCTCATGTTTCTGGGGCGCGCCGTCGCCGAAGTCAACGCCGCGCCCTGCCATCGAATTGCCGAACCTCGCCGTCGCCACCCGAAAGGATGCGCTGCGGATTGCGGCTGAGATCGGTCACCGCCTCTTCGATGCGGCTGATCGAACGGCGGCTGTCCTGCACCAAAGCCTCGACATTCGAAAGCCCCTGTCCCGAGAAGCGCGCCAGATTGTCGGTGATGACGCCAAGGCGGGCATTCAGCGTGTCGGCAACCTGCTTGAACGACTTCAGCGTCGCCCTGGCATCCGCCATCACGCCGTCGGCCTGGCCCGACCCGAGCAAGGTATCGACCTTGGCAAGAATGCCATCGACGCGCACCGAGGCATCGTTGAGCCGTTGCGCGAGCTGCTTTGCATCCTTGATCGTCTGGTCGATGTCGTCGGCCCGGTTGGCGAACTTGTGGGTAACCTCAGCGATGTCGGCGGCGGCCTTGTCGGCGCTCTCGCTGGCCTTTTGGATGTTGGCGAGCGCCGAGCGCACTTGTGCGGGATCGATACCGTCGAGCACGTTGTCGACCTTGGCCAGCGTGCCTTGCGTCCGTTTGGTAAAATCGTTGACCGACCCCAGGGCCGTATCGACGTTCTTGATCACGCCGTCGAGCTGTTTCGACGTCTCCTTGAGGTTACCGGTTACCGCGTCGACATTGGCGACGATGCTCTTGATCTTGTCCTTGTCGACGGCGTTGAGAAGGCCTTCGGCTGCTTTCAGCGTGCCGTCGAGTTTGCCGGAAACGCCTTTCAGCTCATCCGCCAGCGTGCTGGCGGCGGACAGGAACTTGTCGATGCCGTCCGAATTCTTGGCCAGCGCATCGGAGAAGGTCTGGACATTCTGGACGGTCTGCGTCAGCGGCCCGCGAACGTCCCTGGTGAAGCCTTCGAGCTCGGTCAGCACCTTGTCGGCGCGGGTGAAGATATTCTGCGCCGTCTGCAAGAGGTTGGTCACCGCCGACGGGTTGGCGACGATCTCGGCGACCTTGCCTTCCTTTTCCGCCTGGTCGAGGAGTTTCACTTCCTTGGGGTCGGCGCCCTTGAGCTCGATGTTGGCCTGCCCGGTCAGGCCGGCAAGCCCGATATCGGCTTGCGTCGATTTGGTGATCGGCGTCATGCGGTCGATCTCGGTATCGGCGATGGCAACCGTCGGATTGTCGACGTCGATATAGACGCGCTTGACGTCGCCGACCTTGACCCCGTTGAACAGCACGAAACTGCCGCGGCCAAGCCCGGACGCAGAGCCCGGAATGCGCACGCGCAGCAACGTCGTCTCGCCCTTGTCGCCGATGGCCGCCGTCCAGTAGACGAAGGCAAACGCCGCCAGGATCGCGGCCAGCGTGAAGATGCCGACAATGACGTAGTTGGCTCTGGTTTCCATTGTCCCACTTATGGCTATGCGCGCGCCGCAAGATCAAGTTGCCGGGCGCGTTTTCCGCGGAAATAGGACTTTACCCACGGTTCCTCGCTCTTCAGCATGTCGCCGATGGTGCCTTCGACCAGCACTTTTTTCTTGCCGAGCACGGCCACCCGGTCGCAAGCGGTGAACAGCGTGTCGAGATCGTGCGTCACCATGTAGACGGTCAGATCCATCGTATCGCGCAGCTTGACCACCAGCTCGTCGAACTCCGCCGCGCTGATCGGATCGAGGCCCGATGTCGGCTCGTCGAGGAAGACGATGTCGGGATCGAGCGCGAGCGCCCGGGCCAGCGCGGCGCGCTTGATCATGCCGCCGGACAGTTCGGACGGGAATTTCTGCGCTGCATCGGGCGGCAGCCCGACCAGCTCGATCTTGAGCATCGCCAGTTCGTCCATCAGCTTTCGCGGCAGGTCGAGATATTCGCGCATCGGCACCTGGACGTTTTCCAGCACTGTCAGCGCCGAGAACAGCGCGCCGTGCTGGAACAGCACGCCAAGCCGCATGTCGATGCGCAGACGCTCGGCATCATCAGCTTTCTCGATATCGACGCCGAACAGCTTGATCGTACCCGACTGCTTGCGCGTCAGGCCGAGAATGGTGCGCAGCAGAACGGATTTACCAGCACCCGAGGCGCCGACAAATCCAAGGATTTCGCCGCGCCTTATGTCGAGCGACAGTCTGTCGAGGATAAGCTTGTCGGCGAAGGACACGCTGATGTCATGCGCGGATAGCACGATGTCGCCCTCACCCGCGTCCTCAGCCAATGCGCCTGCCCTTTTCCTGTTTCGCAGCTTCATCTCAGAACTCGATCGCTGCGTAGAACATGGCGAAAAGTCCGTCGAGGATGATGACGACGAAGATCGACTTCACAACCGAAGCGGTAACATGCTGGCCGAGCGATTCGGCGCTGCCGCCGACCTTCATGCCTTCGACCGAGGCAATCGTGCCGATGATCATGGCCATGAACGGCGCCTTGATCAGGCCGGCAAAGATGGTGCTGAGATCGATGGCGACGCGCAGCCGGTCGATGAAGGCGGCGGGCGGGATGTCGGAATAGAGCCAGGCAGCCAGTATGCCGCCGCCGAGTGCGGCGAAATTGGCGATGATGGTCAGGCACGGCAAGGCGATGACCAGCGCCACGAGCCGCGGAAAGACCAGGACGCCGATCGGGTTGAGCCCGATGACCTTCAGCGCGTCGACCTCCTCGCGCATCTTCATCGAGCCGATCTCGGCGGTGATCGCACTGCCGGAGCGGCCGGCGATCATGATCGCCGTCATCAGCACGCCAAGCTCGCGCAGGATCAGCACGCCGACCAGATCGACGACGAAGATATCGGCGCCGAAATAGCTGAGCTGATAGGCGCCTTGCTGGGCAACGATGGCGCCGACGATCGCCGACATCAGCACCACCACCGGAATGGCGCCGACGCCCATGCGGTCGATCTGGTTGAAAATCGCCGCCGGGTTGACGGCATGGCCACGGCCGAGCTTCATCTGCGCGCCACGGATGGTGGCGCCGAGGATGTTCATCGAGGCGAGAAAATCGTCGCGCATCTCGTAGACCCGGCGGCCAACCGCCTCCAGCGCGCGAATGACGATGTTGGGCGGTCGCGCCGGGCCGGATTCGGGTTCGCGCCGCACGGCCTCGCCGACAGCTTCGAGCAGGATCGAAGCGATCTCGCTCTGGCCTTGCATCTGGATCTCGACGCCCTTCTTCTCGAAGGCGCTGACCAGCCGGTCGATCAGCCAGGCGCCGGCGGTGTCCATCTTCTCGATCTTGGAAACATCGAGCGCCAAGGTTTTGAAGCCGCTTCGCTTTTCGATCTTGCGCATGTCGGCGTCGATGAGCGCGACGGTCCTTGTGGTCCAGATTCCGGAGAAAGCGCAGCCAAGAACGCCATCCTCCTCGCCGATCGCCACGCGCGGTTCGTGGTCAGCCTCCCCTGCGGTCGTGCCGCTTGCGTCGCGCTTGCCGATGGTCAACATGGCGTCCTGTTTAGCCTGACGGGTCTGACCTGTCGATTTGCCGACAACGGTTGTCGCATAGCAGGAGCAGAAAAATATGGCGCGTGTCATTTCGGTCGAGGCCGAGCGTTTTCCCATCGCCGGAACCTTCACCATTTCGCGCGGTTCCAAGACCGAAGCCGAGGTGATTTCCTGCACGATCGGCGACGGCGGCCACTTCGGCCGCGGCGAATGTGTCCCCTACAAGCGCTATGGCGAGACCATGGAGGGCGTGCGCGACGCCATCGAGGCCATGCGTGGCCGGATCGCCGGTGGCATCGGCCGGACCGCCTTGCTCGATGCGATGCCGGCCGGAGCCGCCCGCAACGCCATAGACTGCGCCCTGTGGGATCTGGAGGCAAAGCTCAGCGGAACCTCGGTAGCAGTCGCGATAGGTGCTCTTCCCTTGCAGGCGCTCGAAACCGCCTACACGCTGTCGCTGGGCGAGCCGGAGGCGATGGCGGCGCAGGCCCGCGCCAATGCCGCGCGGCCGCTACTCAAGGTCAAGATCGGCGGCGACAACGACATTGCCCGCATCCGCGCGGTCAGGCAGGCAGCGCCAGACAGCCGCATCATCCTCGACGCCAATGAGGGCTGGAGCGACGACAACATCGTTGCGAACCTCGCCTTTGCCGCCGAACAAGGCATCGCGCTGATCGAACAGCCGCTGCCGGCCGGTCGTGACGAGATCCTGCGCCATATCGCCCATCCCGTGCCGATCTGCGCCGATGAAAGCGTGCATGAGGCTGAGAATCTCGAAGCGCTTGTCGGTCTCTACGATGCCGTCAACATCAAGCTCGACAAGTCGGGAGGCCTGACTGCGGCACTGGTGCTGCGCGATCGCGCCCGCGAACTCGGTTTCGGCGTGATGGTCGGCTGCATGGTCGGCACGTCACTGGCGATGGCGCCAGCGGTGCTGCTTGCCCAGCATGCCGATTTCGTCGACCTCGACGGTCCGCTGCTGCTTGCCCGCGACCGGGTACCGGGCCTTATCTACCAGGGATCGCTGGTGTCACCGCCCGATGTGGCGCTGTGGGGCTGAGCGCGCAGCAAGCCCGATGAGCACCAGCCCGATCAAGGCGATCGGGATCATGGCAAAGAAGCCGTCCACGCCGAGACGGTCGTAGAGCGGGCCGGACGCCAGCGTCACCACCGCCATGAAGAAGCCGTTGGAGAAATAGGCAATGCCTTGCGCGGCACCTGTCCGCTCCTCGGAGACGGTTTCGCCGATCATCTTCTGCAGGCCGATCAGCCCAAGCGCCACCGAGACCGAGTGCAGCGACTGGACACCGAAGAAACCGGGAATGCCGAGGCCGAGCGGCCAGACCAGCGGAAAGGCGATCCAGCGCACGATGGAGCCGATCCCCGCCATCACCATGATCGACACGACGGAGAACCGGTCAAAAAAGCGGGTGAACATCATGAACATGCAGACTTCCGACACCACACCCCAAGCCCATAAGAGACCGACAACCGAATCACTGATGCCGATCGATTTCCAATAGATGGAGACGAAACCGTAGAGGAATGCGTGGCTGGCGGTGATGACGCCGACGCCGACGGAAAAATACAGGAAATACGGGTTGAGAAGCTTCGGCGCCGAATGCTGGATGTCGGCGGCCGACAGCGGTGAGGCGCGCCGCGGACGGCCTAGACGCGGCGCCAGCAGGCCGGCGGCAAGGGCCGCGGCAAACGCCGCCAGAATGACAACCGGAACGGCCTGCGAGCCGGCTGCCGACAGAATGAAGCCGCCGGCGACATTGGCGCAGAGATAGGAGATCGAGCCCCATTTGCGCATGCTTGTGTAGTTCGAACCGAAGCGGCGGACCCCCGAAAGCGCCAGCGAATCGGCGATCGGCGAATGCGGCGTCCAGACAATGGTCAGCGCCAATGAGACCGCCAGCACCATCGCATAGGTCGGCGGCAGGAAATAACCTGCCGACAAGAGCAGTGATGCAGCCATCAGCGCGACATAGACATCGGCGCGGTCCCTGGCACGGTCGGCCAGCGCGGTCAGTAACGGCGTCGTCACCACGCGCAGGAACATCGGCGCCGCCAGAATGACGGCGATCTGCTCGGCGTGAAAACCCTTGGCCTGCAGCCACAGTGGAAAATAAGGCAAATGCGTTCCGAGCGGCACGTACAGCGTCGCGAAGATCAGGCTCATGCGCAGTTCGAAATGGCGCGGCTTGACGAGTTGTTCGGGCGAGAGCTGCGGCAGGGCCATGAATCGATCCAATCGCGCTGTATTCGACCGGACGGCAACGCGTGTCGATCCCTTAACATGGACGAAAACCGGGCGAAACCGTTTGGACTAATTGATTGATTCCGAAGCCCGAAAAGACTTCGGACTATGCCGCCTGCCCTACCCGATCTTCGATGAGCAACGGGATAAAGGGATCGTCCGGCGCTTCGGGCAGCACCTGCGCCCAGGTCAGGATTTCCATGCGGCCGTCAAAATGCTCGACCACGGCCGTACAACTTTCCACCCAGTCGCCGGTGTTGATGTACTGGACATCGCCAAAATTCTCGATGACGGCATGATGGATGTGGCCGCAGATGACGCCGTCGACATGCGAGCGGCGCGCCTCGTCCGCAAGCATGGTCTGGAACGAGCCGATGAAGTTCACCGCCTTCTTGACGTTGTGCTTGGCCCAGGACGAAAACGACCAATACGGCAGGCCGAGCAGTTGCCGCAGCCGCGTCACCACGCGATTGACCAGCATGGCCGCGTCATAGGCATGGTCGCCGAGATAGGCGAGCCAGCGCGCATTGTGGACGACGGTGTCGAACTGGTCGCCATGGATGACGAGCAGGCGCTTGCCGTCGGCGGTCTCGTGGATGGCGCTGTCGGCGACGACGATGCCGCCGAAATGCACGCCCTGGAACTGGCGGGCGAACTCGTCATGGTTGCCGGCGATGTAGGTGATGTTGGCGCCCTTGCGCGCCTTGCGCAGCAGTTTCTGCACGACGTCATTGTGGCTTTGCGGCCAATGCCAGCTCCGTCGCAGCCGCCAGCCGTCGACGATGTCGCCCACCAGATAGATGATATCGGCATCGTGATATCGAAGGAAATCGATCAGGAACTCGGCCTTGGCCGCCTTCGAGCCCAGATGGACGTCGGAAATGAACATGCTGCGGAAAGTGCGGGGCTCTTGGCCGGACATCGCGATTTCACCGTTGCTTTCGCGAGCCTATGCCCCGATTCATGCAACAACCGTATGACGGTTGCGATTGGTCCAGCCGAAGGACTAGCTTGCCGGCCAAATCACAGGAGAAATCGTCATGGATCTTGGTATCCGCGGAAAGAAGGCCATCGTCTGCGCTTCGAGCAAGGGACTTGGGCTCGGTTGCGCCATGGCGCTGGCCGAGGCCGGCTGCGATGTCGTGGTCAACGGGCGCAACGCCGAACTGGTGGCGAAAACCGCCGCTGAGTTGCGCGAGCGCTATGGCGTCACGGTGACGGAAGTCGTTGGCGACGTTTCGAAGCCGGAGGTGCAGAAGGCGCTGCTCGCAGCTTGCCCCGAGCCGGACATCCTCGTCAACAACAATGGCGGCCCGCCGCTTCGCGATTTCCGTACGCTTGATCGCGAAAAGATCCTCGAAGGCGTTACCCAGAACATGGTGACGCCGATCGAGCTGGTCCAGGCTGTCCTCGACGGCATGGCGGCGCGCGGCTTCGGCCGCATCGTCAACATCACCTCGCTGTCGGTCTATGTGCCCATTCCCGGCCTTGATCTCTCGTCCGGCGCGCGCGCCGGCCTGACCTCGTTTCTTGCCGGCGTGGCCAGAACGGTGATCGACCGCAACGTGACCATCAACAGTCTTTTGCCGGGCAAGCTCGACACCGACCGGCTGCGCGGCCCGCATGAAGCCGGCAGTGTCGAAAGCCCTGAGGCCGCAGCCGCGCGCAAGACCCGCATCAGCGCCGACGTTCCGGCCAAGCGGCTCGGTACGCCGGAGGAATTCGGCCAGATCTGCGCCTTCCTGTGCTCGGTCCATGCCGGCTATCTGACCGGGCAGAACATACCGGTCGATGGTGGTCTCTACGTCAGCGCATTCTGATCAACTTGTCCGTGAAACTGCAGGAATCGTCTGTCAGAAAATCAAGATAAGCATCTGATTAATTGTGGCTTTCGACGTGCCGCCGGGTAAAGCTCTCGGCGCGTCAATTAGCGTCGCGAAAAACCACGGCTGCATGCTAAAAGGGAATCTCCAGCCAGAATTCGAGGGAGCGGCCGCATGGAAGGCGAGAGCAAAAAGACGGCACGTTCGGACCTCGACGAAGCCGCCCTCTACTTCCACAAGCACCCAAGGCCGGGAAAACTCGAGATACAGGCGACCAAGCCGCTCGGCAATCAGCGCGACCTCGCGCTCGCCTATTCGCCTGGCGTCGCCGCCCCTTGCCTGGAAATCCGCGACGACCCGGCGACCGCCGCCGATTATACCGCGCGCGCCAATCTGGTCGGCGTCGTCACCAACGGATCGGCCGTTCTCGGCCTCGGCAATATCGGCCCGCTGGCCTCCAAACCGGTCATGGAAGGCAAGGCCGTCCTGTTCAAGAAGTTCGCCGGCATCGATGTCTTCGACATAGAGATCGACGCGCCCGGTATTGAGCGCATGGTCGAGACGATCTCGGCGCTGGAGCCGACCTTCGGCGGCATCAACCTCGAGGACATCAAGGCACCGGAATGCTTCGAGGTCGAGGAACAGCTGAAGGCGCGCATGAAGATACCGGTGTTTCACGACGACCAGCACGGCACCGCCATCATCGTCGCCGCCGCCGTGCTCAACGGGCTGGAATTCGCCGGAAAAACCATATCTGAAATCAAGATCGTCACCTCCGGCGCCGGGGCTGCCGCCCTTGCTTGTCTCAACCTGCTGGTCTCGCTCGGCGCCAAGGTCGAAAACATCTGGGTCACCGACCGTTTCGGCGTTGCCTACAAAGGGCGGACCGACGAGATGGACCGCTGGAAAGACCCTTATGTGAAGGACACCGAGGCGCGCACGCTGGCCGACGTCATATCGGGCGCCGATGTCTTCCTCGGCTTGTCGGCGGCAGGCGTGCTGAAGCCGGAACTGCTCCAGCACATGGCACCGAAGCCGCTGATCCTGGCGCTGGCCAACCCCAATCCGGAGATCATGCCGGAGGCGGCACGCGCCGCCCGCCCCGATGCGATGATCTGCACAGGCCGTTCCGATTTTCCCAATCAGGTCAACAACGTACTTTGTTTTCCTTACATTTTTCGCGGCGCGCTCGACTGTGGTGCCAGCGCTATCAACGAGGAGATGAAGATGGCGGCGGTCCGCGCCATCGCAGCCCTTGCCCGCGAGGAACCTTCGGACGTCGCTGCCCGCGCCTATTCCGGCGAGACGCCGATCTTCGGCCCTGAATTCCTGATTCCTTCGCCGTTCGATCCGCGCCTGATCCTGCGCATAGCGCCCGCGGTCGCCAAGGCAGCCTGCGACACCGGCGTCGCGACAAGGCCGATCACCGACTTCGCCGCCTATATCGACAAGCTGAACCGCTTCGTCTTCCGCTCCGGCCTGGTGATGAAGCCGGTGTTCTCCTCCGCCAAGGCGTCGACCGCCAAGCGCGTCATCTATGCCGACGGCGAGGATGAGCGCGTGTTGCGCGCCGCCCAGGTGGTGCTCGAAGAAGGCATCGCCGAGCCGATCCTGATCGGCCGCCCGCACGTCATCGAGGTGCGCCTGAAGCGCTACGGCTTGCGCATCAAGCCCGGTGTCGATTTCGGCCTGATCAACCCGGAAGACGATCCGCGCTATCGCCATTATGTCGACCTTTTGATCGAACTCGCCGGCCGGCGTGGCGTCACGACGGAAGCCGCGCGCACCATGGTCCGCACCGACAACACGGTGATCGCAGCACTTGCGCTGAAACGCGGCGATGCCGACGCCATGGTCTGTGGACTAGAAGGACGCTTCGAGCGGCACCTGCGCAACGTCACCTTGATCATCGGCCCCCGCGCCGGCATCAAGGACCACGACCTGTCGACGCTTTCCATGCTGATCTCGCAGCGCGGCATCATCTTCCTGACCGACACCCACGTCTCCGTCGACCCGACGGCGGAAGAAATCGCCGAAATGACCGTGCTGGCGGCGGAAGAAATCCAGCGCTTCGGCATCGAGCCTAAGGCAGCGCTCTTGTCGCATTCCGATTTCGGCTCGCGCGATTCGCCCAGTGCCCTGAAGATGCGGCAAGCAGCGGCGATCCTGGCGCGCATCGCGCCTGACCTTGAATGCGATGGCGAGATGCATGCGGACACTGCTCTGTCGGAGCACCTGCGCCAGCGCGTGTATCCCCATTCGAGGCTGAAGGGCGAAGCCAATTTGCTGGTGTTCCCCAACCTCGATTCGGCCAACATCACGCTGACGGCGCTCAGAACCATGACGGATGCGCTACACGTCGGGCCGATCCTGCTCGGCACCGACATGCCGGCGCACATATTGACGCCGTCGGTCACCTCGCGCGGCGTTGTCAACATGACGGCGCTTGCCGTGGTCGAAGCCGCCCACAAGGCACAGGCGGTCGTCAATCTGGGCTGAACACGGATTTCGCGGTAAACTGCAGTTAACCGCGAACACGGTAGCCTTGCGGGGCTAACAGTCGGGATTTGGCAGGCGGAGTTTGGGCGGATGGCAAGCGGAGGGTGGAAGCAGGCGCATGCTGCCGTGCTGCTTGGCCTCCTGTTGTCCGCAACCTGGGGGGTGGCCGAGCCACAGGCTGCTTCGCGGGTCTGCCGCCAGCTGGAAGCCGATCTAGCCGCGTCCTCGCGCGGCGGCGGTCCGGCGCTAGTCCGGAAATACGATTCCGCAATTGCAAGGCAACATGAGCAGATTTCGAAGGCTCGCAGCCAGGCGAGCCGGGCCGGGTGCGGTTTTTCGCTGTTTGGCCGCAACCTCAATCAATGCGCCGGGCTAAACGCCACGATCGACCGCATGAATGCCAATCTCGACGCCTTGCAGAACAAGCGCGAGCGGCTGGCTGGCGGCGGCTCTCGCCGCGACCGCGGACGCATCCTGGCGGCGCTTGACGCCAAGGGCTGCCGCGACGACATCGTAGCGCCTCGGCGGACGCCTTTGCAGGAAGCCAACCGCGACGGCGGCAGCGCAAACCTGTTCAATCAGCTTTTTGGCGGCAACAGCCAGCAACTCGATATGCTTGATGAGCCTAGCCCGCCCGGCGATCCAGGCGAGGAGCGCAATGTCCGCCGGGTGCTCAACCAGCCCGGCATACCCGATTTTCCGAGCGTCGGCGGTGAGTTCCACACCTCCTGTGTGCGCACCTGCGACGGCTACTTCTTCCCGATGTCGAACTCAGCCTCGGCTGGCGATTTCGAACGTGACCAGAAGAATTGCGAATCGAGCTGCCCCGGCACCGAAATGCAGGTTTTCTACTCGCGCGGCATGGGCGACGATTCGGCCTCAATGACGTCATCTGTCACCGGCCGGCCCTACAGCGAATTGCCGACCGCCTATCTCTACAAGCAGCCCGATATATCGCGGCCGCCGGCTTGCGGCTGCAACGCCGCCGCGCAGGGTTTTCAGATCATCGCCGGCAATCCGCCGAATCCGGAACAGTTGCAACCCGAGACGGACTCCGCACCGTTCATTCCGGTGCCGATCTCCAAACCGGATCCAGGTGCCGATCCCGAAACGCTGGCCAATCAGGAAGGCGGGCTCGACCGCGAGACGATCAAGCGGGTTTCCGCCAAGCCGGTGACGTCGCCGATATCAGCCTTGCCGCCGGAACAGCGGAAGGTCAGGGTCGTCGGGCCAACGTTCCTTCCCGACCCATCAGCGGCAATAGATCTGCAAGCTCCGGCCCCGAAGGCAGTCCGGTAAGGGCTGTTCTGAGCGGCATGAACAACGCCTTGCCCTTGCGGCCGGTCGCTTCCCTGATGTTGCCCGTCCAGTCCTTCCAGATCGTCGCGGTCCAAGGTTCCTCCGGCAGCAGATCGAAGGCCTGTCGAAGGAAATCGCGGTCGTCATCGGAAAATTCCGGCTTCTCCTGCGGTCCTTCACGCAGGATACGCCACCAGTTGACCGCATCGGCCAGCCTGTCGAGATTGCCGCGCACCGCCAGCCAGAACGGTTCGGCCTGATCGCCGGAGACGCCGAGCACGATCAGACGGTCTTGTGCCTCGGCGAACGGCATGTGGTGCAGCAGCGACCGGTTGAGCACGAACAGCTCGTCCGGATCGAACTTGGCGGCGGATTTCGATGTCGCCGCCGGATCGAAGCGTTCGGCGAGTTCGCCCATCGTCGGCACCGCCGCGACATTCTCCGAAGTGCCTACCAGGACGGCCAATGATGTGACGGCCATCGGCTCGATGCCGTCCTCGCGCAGGCTCTCGATGGAGAGTGCGCCGGTGCGCTTCGACAAGCCCTCGCCCGATGCGGTGGTCAGGAGATTATGGTGGCCGAACAGTGGCGGCTCGGCAGCCAGCGCCTGGAACAGGGCGATCTGCACGCCGGTGTTGGTGACGTGGTCGTCGCCCCGGATGATATGGCTGACGCCCATCTCGATGTCGTCGACGACAGAAGGCAGCGTGTAGAGATAGGTGCCGTCCTCGCGTATCAGGACCGGATCGGAAAGCGAGGCCAGATCGACGGTTTCCTCGCCGCGCACCAGGTCGTTCCAGTGGATTTCGGTGCGTTCCGGCTGTTGTGGATCGCCTGAGAAATTGGGGAGGAGAAACCGCCAGTGCGGCTGGCGGCCATCGGCCTGGTATTCGGCGATCTGCTCGTGCGTCAGGGTCAACGCCTCGCGGCCATAGACCGGCGGCAGGCCGCGCGTGCGGCGCACCTTGCGCCTGAGATCGAGTTCCTCCGGCGTTTCATAGCAGGCATAGAGAACGCCTGCCGCCTTCAACCTCTCGACCGCGGCGTCATAGATTTCGAAGCGCCGCGACTGGTACTCGGTGGCGTCGGGAAAAATGCCCAACCAATGCAGGTCGTAGAGGATGGCGTCGGAAAACTCCTGCTTCGAGCGCGCAATGTCGGTGTCGTCGAAGCGCTGGATGAATCGGCCCTTGTTGTTCATGGCGAACAGCCAGTTGAACAGAGCCGTGCGCGCATTGCCGATGTGAATGCGGCCGGTCGGCGACGGGGCGAAACGAACGGTAACTGTCATGAACGGGGCGTACCGGATGCTTTTGTGGTTGACAAGACGCGCCCCCGCGCTGGCCGGCAGACATAGAACATGGCGGCTGGAATGAAAAGACCGGACGGTGGACGCCTCCGACGGCGCCCAGGCCGGCGGTGCCCATTTTGTGCCGGCAGCTTTTCACGATAGGAATTTTTTCTTGACTCGGTGCCCTCAGCTATGGTACATATTTGGGTATGGTTCTGATTTGCGCCAGTGACCCGCCGCACAGGCGGTTTTTTCGTTTAATGCTCCGTCAGCCTACGCGCCGGCGAAGGAACCCGTTACCCGAGTTCGCAATCCTGTCGGTTGAAGGCGATCAGCGGCCGAAATCATCGGAACTGAGGCGGGTCCAGCGGTCGCCCACCAATCCACCGATAAAGATGTCGCCGGAGCGGACCGCTTCCGTGACCTCGGCGATCCGCGAGCGGACCATCGTTCCCCCGGCATAGCGGAAGAAGACATTCTTGTAGCCAAAGAGTTGAGGTATGAATCTGGTCTGCGTCTGTCCGGTGATACCCACGCAGCCCATCTCCCATGCGGCGGCGACAAGCGCATCCAGCGTCGCGCCCCAGTGCGATCCGGATGCCTGGATCTGCAACAGGTTCGCCATGTCGCCGGCTTGACCATAAAAGGCATAACAACCGAGCATTTTGCCCGTTTCGTCGTAGGTCCCACCGAAATGAAGGGGGCCGTCGGCCCGCTTCTCGGCCGCCAGCGCAAGCAGTCGTGGCAGCTCCCCATCCTTCCAACTCGGCCGAAGAGCGTAACCAGACAGGAGGGTCGGCAGCTTCTCGGCAAATTGAACGGCATCGATCGGCTCACGATGGGTGCGATGCGACGATGAATGGAGGACCGGTGGCTCGAACCTTTTCTTCGCAAGAGCATCGAATGCTCTCGCGCATGGATCGAGTACAAGGCGAGGCAGGCCAGGCCATTTACGGTGCAGTGCGGCGGCGGCCATCGCCGCCGGCCGGAAAACATATGTCCATCCCAGACAATGCACCGGAAGGAGTTGATACTTCATCGGGCGCGCGAAGGCCAAGGATGTCCGGTTGGCCGAATCGGTCAGCTGCAGATCGAATTCGCCTTGATGCAAGGCACGCAGCAATTGGGGACCGGCCGAGCCGTCATCGGTGCCGGGGTCGGCCATGAGCGGCCCGATGATCGCCGCATTCAATGCCGCTCCATTGAGCTCGTAGCGGGCTTTCAGAACGCCGAGGAACCCACCCAGACGACCGTGCCGGTTGATCTGGACAAGAGCGTTGCTTTCCCCGGAGTGGCCGACAGGGTCGAGATAAATCTCTCTCATATACGCGGCCGTCTCCGCGATCGCGCGATCGACGAGGTGACGGCGGCGCCGGCGAAACTTCGTCAGGAAGAGTGCGGCGACGCGCTCGAGATCTTCGGCGGCGAGCGGCCGAACCAAGCCATGCTGAGATTCCAGCACTGACGGCGCAGCCAACTTCTCCTCGGCATTTGCAGAAAGATGCATCGTGAAGAACGTCCGTAGGTTGCCCTCCATCGGATATATATCAACCAATGGTAGAAACAACGTATCTCGGTCGGTATGATGAACAGAGGTCTCAAGACTTACTATCCGGACAGGACTTCACAGGCAAATCAAGTCGGCCAGAATCACGGCGCTGATCGGCGGGTTGGCCGCGGCCCTGCGATCGCATGCCCTGCTCCAGTCCGCTGACCGTGCCGGACAGAGGCGGCCTCCGGCCGAAGCTGGAGGCCGCCTCAGGTCAGCTCACAAGTCCCTTGGTCAGCTCGAGCGCCTGGCGTTCGAACAGGCGACGGTAGATGCCGCCTTTCAGCCGGATCAGTTCGTCATGCGAGCCTTCCTCGACGATGTTGCCGCGATCGAAGACCAGCAGGCGGTCCAGCGCCCTCACCGTCGAAAGCCGGTGCGCGATGACCAGCGTCGTGCGGCCGACCATCAGCCGCTCCATCGCCTGCTGGATCAGCACCTCCGACTCCGAATCGAGGCTCGATGTCGCCTCGTCGAGGATCAGGATACGCGCATCGGCAAGGAAGGCGCGCGCGATCGCCACGCGCTGGCGCTCGCCGCCCGACAGTTTCACGCCGCGTTCGCCGACCAGCGTGCCATAGCCCTTCGGCAGGTTGGTGATGAAGTCATGCGCACTCGCCAGCTTCGCGGCATGCTCGATCTCCTCCTGCGTCGCACTCGGCCTGGCATAGGCGATGTTTTCGGCCAGCGACCGGTGGAACAGGATCGGCTCCTGCTGGACGATGGCGATCTGCCCGCGCAACGAGGCTTGCGCCACCTGCGAGATGTCCTGGCCGTCGACCAGGATTTCCCCCGCATTCACATCATAGAGCCGCTGGATAAGCTTGACGAAGGTCGTCTTGCCCGACCCGGAATGGCCGACCAGCCCGACGCGCTCACCCGGCGCGATGTCGACCGAAAAGTCGCGGTAAAGCGCCGATCGGTGATGGCCATAGTGAAAGGTGACGTTGTCAAAGCTGATCCGTCCTTCGGTGATCCGGATCGGCTTGGCACCGGGCCGGTCCTCGATGCCGAGCGGTTCGGACTGGAAATCGACCAGCTCTTCCATATCGTTGATGGAGCGCTGCAGATTGCGGATATGCGTGCCGATATCCCTGAGATAGCCCTGCAGCACGAAGAGCGAGGTCAGCACGAAGGCAACATCGCCGGCGCTCGCCTGCCCCCACGACCACAGCATCAGCGCCAGGCCGATCACCGCGGCGCGCATGACCAGCAGCAGCACCCCTTGCGTGGTGCCGTTGATGGTACCGCGCACCCAGGTGCGCCGTGTGCGCGCACGCCATTTGGCGACGACCTTGGCCAGTCGGCGTTCTTCGCGCTCCTCGGCGCCAAAGCCCTTGACCACGGCGTTGCAGCTGACCGCGTCGGCCAGCGAGCCGCCGAGGCGGGTATCCCAGGTGTTGGCGAGCCTTGCCGCCGGCGCGACATAGCCAAGCGACAGCAGCGCCGTCACCGTGATGAACAACACCGAACCGGCAGCAACGACCGCACCCATCAACGGCCAGAACCAGCCGAGCAGCAACGTCGAGCCGACCAGCATGACGACCGACGGCAGCAGCGCGATGAGGATGGTGTCGTTGAGCAGGTCGAGCGCCCACATGCCGCGCGTCACCTTGCGCACGGTCGAGCCGGCAAAGCTGTTGGCATGCCAGTCGGTGGAAAAGCGCTGGACGCGATGGAAAGCATCGGCGGCGATGTCGGCCATCATCTTCAACGTCAACTCGACGATCCCCATGAACGCAAGGTTGCGCAACACGACGCCGGCCAGCGCCAACGCCATCAGCATCGAGAACGCCATCAGCGCGGCATTCCAGGCAATCGCGTCGGCGCCGGCGCTGCTGGCGACGGCGTCGACCAGCCGGCCGGAATAGAGCGGCGTCAGCACATCGGCCAGTGTCGACAGCAGGAAGCTGCCCATGATGAGCGAAAGCCGCCACGGCTGGCGCCGCCAATGGGTAAGCGTGAAGCCAAGAACGCTGCGAAAGGCGCTCGCGCGCAAATCGATCTTAAAACGAGCCATGATGTCATTCGGGCACAAACGAGCCCGATCCCGGTAGGTCGAAAATTGAAGAAGCCGCGCAAGGGGCCAATGAGTGCCCGGAAAGCGGAGTGGCATATTTGGCGTCTCGCCCATAATCGGGCGGCGACCGGCATCGGCATAAGCCTGTGCTCGATCCGGCATCAGCACGAAGGGCAAACCTTCGCTGAGCGCCGGATGAGACCTAGGCTTCGCGGCCTCGCATTACCATGTGAAATACTGCCATTCGGACCTCCCGCAAGACAATTGCGGAGGGGTCCTTATAGAGACGCTCCGATGCATCGCCAAGACGGGCTGACGCCAAAAGCGTATCTGGTCCAACCACTGCGATTATTTTGCAACAATGGCGGGCAAGCCGCGCCTCATTCAGAAACGCGATCGAAGCGCATGTAGCGGCCATCGGTTGATGGCTTGAACCCGAGCTTTTCATACATGCCATGGGCATCGCTGGTCGACAGGCTCCAATGGAAAACGGTCCTGACCTCCGGATGGTCGATCAGGGCCTGGACGAGCCGGCTGCCTATGCCCTGCCCGCGGTTCTCCGGCCAGACGATGATATCGGCGAGATAGGCGAATACCGTGCGGTCGGTGATCGCGCGGCCGAAGCCGACTTGCTTGCCATCGACATAGGCACCGACGCACAGTGAATTGGCAAAGGCGCGGCGATGGACTTCGTCAGTGCGTCCGGCGCCCCAATAGCTTGCCATCAACAGGTCCGATGTCGCACGGAAACCGATCCGTGACATGTCGAAGCTGATTTCACAATCGGGCATGGCTGTCTCCGGCCGCACCGCCGCGCGCTTTCGGTACTTAGCTGCGATCCCTGAAACGATTGGTGATGGGATAGCGGCGGTCGCGGCCAAAATTCTTTTTGGTGATCTTCACGCCCGGCGCCGCCTGCCGTCGCTTGTATTCTGCGATGTAGAGCAGGTGCTCGATGCGCGTCGCTGTCGCCCGGTCATGGCCGCGCGCGACGATATCGTCGACACCCATCTCGTTCTCAACCAGGCATTCGAGAATATCGTCCAGCACCGGATAGGGCGGCAGCGAATCCTGGTCGGTCTGGTTCTCGCGCAATTCCGCCGATGGCGCCTTGTCGATGATGTTTTTCGGGATCACCTCGCCCGAGGGGCCAAGCGCGCCCGGCGGCACGTGGCTGTTGCGCCAGCGCGACAGCGCGTAGACCTGCATCTTGTAGAGATCCTTGATCGGATTGAAGCCGCCATTCATGTCGCCATAGAGCGTAGCGTAGCCGACCGACATCTCGCTCTTGTTGCCGGTGGTGACGACCATCGAGCCGAACTTGTTGGAGATCGCCATCAGGATGGTGCCGCGCGCGCGGCTCTGCAGATTCTCTTCGGTGATGCCTTCCTTGGTGCCTTCGAACATCTGCGTCAGCGCGTGCAGAAACCCTTCGACCGGCTCGAAGATCGGCACGATGTCGTAGCGGCAGCCGAGCGCCCGCGCGCAATCCTCGGCATCTTTCAGCGAGTCCTTCGAGGTGTAGCGGTAGGGCATCATCACCGCGCGCAGGCGTTCCTCGCCGAGCGCATCGACGGCGAGCGCCGCGCAGATCGCCGAATCGATGCCGCCGGACAGACCAAGCACCACATTCTTGAAGCCGTTCTTGTTGACGTAGTCCCGCAGGCCTAGCATACAGGCGCGATAGTCGGCCTCCTCCCGGTCCGGGATTTTCGACATCGGCCCTTCGGAACAGACCCAGTGATCGCCCTGGCGTTTCCATGTAGTGACGTCGACCGCTTCCTCGAACTGGCTCATCTGGAAGGCAAGCGTCTTGTCGGCGCCAATGGCAAACGAGGCGCCGTCGAAGATCAGCTCGTCCTGGCCGCCAAGCTGGTTGGCATAGATCATCGGCAGCCCGCATTCGATGACCTGGCGGATGACGACCTGGTGGCGGACATCGATCTTGGCGCGGTAGTAGGGCGAGCCGTTCGGCACCAGCAGGATTTCCGCCCCGCTTTCGGCCAGCGACTCGCAGATATCGACATCGCCCCAGATGTCCTCGCAGATCGGAACTCCGATGCGCACGCCGCGGAAATTGACCGGCCCCTGGATCTCGGGTCCGGCCTGGAAGACGCGCTTCTCGTCGAACTCGCCGTAGTTAGGCAGATCGAGCTTGTAACGTTCCGCGATGATCTTGCCGCCATCGGCGAAGACGATCGAATTGTGCGTGCCGCTCTTGCGCTTCAACGGCGTGCCGATGATGACGCCGGGACCTCCATCCGCGGTGTCGGCGGCAAAATCCTGTGCCGCCTTTTCGCAGGCTTTCAAAAAGGCCGGCTTCAGCACCAGATCCTCCGGCGGATAGCCGGCGAGGAAAAGCTCGGTATAGAGCACGAGATCGGCGCCTTGACGTGCGGCATCCGCCCTCGCCTCGCGGGCCTTGGCGAGATTGCCTGATATGTCGCCGACAGTCGGATTGAGCTGGGCGACGGCGATGCGCAGGATGTCGAGCTTCTTGGTCATGCCTGCTGACTTAGCGCGGCAAAATTGCCCGGGCAATGGCGTTCGTTTGGACCAATTCGGACCGATGACATACGTCAACCGTGTACGGACCGATCAACGTACTTCAATCGTGGCGATACGACCAGGTATCAGTCGTCGCCCATATATTCGCGCAGCGCTTGCGGCGAATGGTTCTCGCCGATCGACATCGCCAGGATGCGTGAAATATGCCGGCGCGGCAGATGCGTCTCCGCTGCCCATTGGTTGATTTGCCTCTGGATCTTGTCCAGGTCCTTCTTCGAAGTCGGGCTTTCGGCGATGTCTAGGCCGGCGTCGCGCAACGCCGCGGCCATATCGCCCGAGATGACGAACGCATCCCAACCCAGCCAGCGCAGGAAATACTGGCCCGTATTGCCGCCCAGCCGGCTGCCATGCTTGCCGAGCCAGGCCATCAGCCCGACCTGGTCGTCAGCCGGCCAGTTGGCGAGGAATTGGCCGAAACCGCCATATTCCTTCGACACGCGCTCGACGAAGGCAGCGTTGTCGCGCACGGATCTGATCTTCTGCGGGTTGCGCACGATGCGCTGGTCCGCCGTCAGATCGTGCCAGAAATCATCGGGCTGGAACAACAGCCGCTTCGGCTCGAAGCGCAGAAACGCCTCCTCGAAGCCCGGCCATTTCTGCTCGATGACGCGCCAGACGAAACCAGCGGCGAAGACGCGTTCGGCCATAACAGAGAGAATGCGGTCATCGGCGATGTCAGCCACGGCGGCATTGTCAGGCGCCGGACCCAGCAGCGACGTAAGTTCCTCTTCGCCGCCCTTGCGTTTTGCGGCGCGTGCGCGAATTTTCTTGAAATCGGCCATTGGTCCCTCGGCAACTGGAATCAATCTAACACTTCCCGTGTGAGCCGGCAGCCTCTACCTCTTACGGCAAGCCAAAGACCCTGGAGATGGCCATGAACAAGACGATCGACGACCTGGCGAACCGCTGGCTCAAGCGGCGGCCGGACGGCCTCAGCCAGCTCGAAAGCCGGGTGCTGCAATCGACGCTCGAACGGACCACCATCTCGCGCGACACCAACAAGGCCGTCGCCTTCCACCAGACCTTCGGCGACCGGCTCGCCGACACGATCGCCCGCATCGGTGGGTCATGGTCCTTCATCCTGACCTTCATCGCCTTTCTGATCCTGTGGACATCAGGCAATGTCTGGCTGCTGTCGCGTGACGCCTTCGATCCCTACCCGTTCATCTTCCTCAATCTCGTTCTGTCGATGGTCGCCGCCTTGCAGGCGCCGGTGATCATGATGGCGCAGAACCGCCAGACCGAACGCGACCGCATCGACGCCGCCCACGATTACGAGGTCAACCTGAAAGCCGAGATCGAGATCATGGCGCTGCATGAAAAGCTGGATGAACTGCGCCACGGCCAGATTCTCGGTATGCGCGACGAGATCGTGCAGCTGACCGAAATGGTCAAGCGGATCGACGAAAGGCTGTCTTCGCAGCAGTCGGCTTCATGACCGACGCAATCCATCATTTCATCGAACAATACGGGCTGCTCGCGGTCTTTATCGGTTGCGTCGCGGAGGGCGAAAGTGCCGCCATCCTTGGCGGCTTCTTCGCCCACCAGCAGGTCTTCGTCCTGTGGCACGCGGTTCTTGCGGCCGCGCTCGGCGCCTTCGTCGGCGATACTTTCTTCTTCATCCTCGGACGAAGCTTCGCCGACCATCCCTATGTCGTCAGATTGCGCAAACGGCCCGGCTTCCGCCGCGCCTTTCGGCTGCTCAACACCCATCCCGACATTTTCGTGCTGTCCAACCGCTATATCTACGGCATGCGCCTCGTCGGCGGCATTGCAGCCGGGCTTTCCAACATTGCCGCGCCGCGCTTCGTCATCCTCAACGCGCTTTCATCGGCGGTCTGGGCGGTACTGTTCGGCACGATCGGTTATGTCTTTGGACTGGGAGCCGAGCACGTCATCGGCCAGGCGTTGATGCATCACGAACGGTTGCTGATCGGGCTTGGCATCGGCCTGACCGTGGCCGTTCTGGCATGGCTCGTCGCCCGTCACATCGCCAGGAAGGAACGCGCCAGGGAGGGCTGATCGTCAATCCACGCCGAGCGCCTGATCCCCCCGATCGAGGATAAGCGGGATGATCAGGTCTTCCTCGTCGGCAAGATGCCTTGTCAGCATGGCGATCAGCCGGCTGTTTTCGTCGGCATAGGCGTCGGCGGCGAAGCGCTGTCTGTCTTCGCTCTCCTGAAGCGTCTTGATGAACGCGTTGGCCGCCTCGGCATTGCGCTCCAGCCCTTCATGAATGGTGTGATGGTCGGCATCGAGAATCTCGAAGCCGCGCTTCAAACGGGGCTCGGCCTTGGCGAGGACCGGAAAATATTGATAATCCTCGACATTGTGGTGACCGTCGAGATGCCCAAGAAAATGATCGAGGCGCGGCGCGAACCAGCGCGCGAAATCAGGCGCCGTCAGCCGTCCCTCACGGTAGTCCCCAATACCGTTGGCCAGCATGCCGCCAAGTTCGCGGAACATGTCGTGCCGCTGCAGCCACATATTGGCGATGCCATGGATGTTGGCATGGTCCTGCCAGTTTTCACGCGGGTATTTTTCGACGAGCCAGCGCAGATCGTCTGGCAGGCCAGCACGCTCAAGAAGCAGAAAGCTCGTGGCTTCGGACATGACAGTCTCCTTTGGTGACTGGCATGTAGGCATCGAAAGGCTAGATCGGTAGTCCCGTCATCCGCTCGATAATGGCGATACCCCAGACGCCGGCGACGATGAGCACCGAAATCAGCACCGCCAGCGAACCGCAATCCTTGGCCAACTGGATATCGACATTGAACTCGCGGCTGAAAGCGTCGCATGCCGCCTCGATGCCGGTGTTCAGCACTTCGACCATGATCAAGAGCAGCACGGCGCCGATCAGCAAAGCATAACCGCGCCACGAGATCGAAACGAACCAGCCGAGCGGCAAGGCAAGCGCCAGCAGCATCAGCTCCTGCTGGAAAGCCTTCTCGCTGGTGGCCAGCTTGCGAAACGCCCGCACCGAATTGAAATAAGCATCGATCAGCCGCTGCATGCCAAACCCCTTTGCGAATCACCGGCACGGGATAATGCAATGGCTGGCCAGATCAATGGAATAAGGTGACTTGTCCAAGATTCATTCAGCAACCGGTATGGACGGTGTCGACTTTTCAAACTGCGGCAGCCCGTCGTCGATCGAATAGTAGTCACCCTTGTCACCGACGAAGATATGGCATTCCCCCTCAAGACCTGTCGGCTTGTCGAACGATCCCGCCATGACTGAAACGTAGTCCTGGTCTCGCGGCTTCCAGAACAGCACCGATCCGCATGCCTTGCAGAACCCACGCCTGGCGAAGGTAGAGGCTTCGTACCAGGTGATACTTTCCGTGCCCTCGATCACAATGTCGGCGTTGGCAACATTGGTCGCGGCATAGAAATGTCCGCTCTGCTTGCGGCATTGCGAGCAATGACAATAGACGACGCCACGCAGCGCTCCGTGCGTTTTGAAGCGAACCGCTCCGCACAGACACGATCCCGTGTGATTGTCGCTCATTTCGACCTCCTCGAGGAAAACTCTGCCTCAGCATCGTCGTCAGGATTCCAGCTTTGCGACGACCACACGCAAGCAAATGCGACATGTACTGGCGTGGTGAACCCGAAATTCGGTTTCATTTTCAAGAGCGCGATGCGCGAATTTCGGATTCAAAGCCACCAAACTGGCGTCGTTTTCGATTATTGGGTGCGCAAATTTAAGCTTTTACAGCCGCAGGTAGAGAAAAACTGTGGAATCTCGGCAAATTAAGGAAACTTTAGCGCTGGCGCATTTATGGTCATGGCAAGCGAAGGTCGTGGGTGGGGACGCATCCCTTTGCAAGTTGTTCTGGAGTCGGTCGCATTCCCCAGGTCGGCGACAAAGGGAACCCGCGAATTCTACAGCGGAATCCGAGGGGAAGAATCAAAAATGCAGCCGGCAGCTCTTCCGACCGAACGAAGCACCGACATCGCGGCCAGTGTCGTTGCCACAATGCGCCAGCTGGGCGTGCTCAGCCTGCCGCGCAACTACGAGATTTTCTACGAGGCGCTGAGCGGCACCAATCGCGAACTCAGCCTCGCCGTCGTTTCGCTGAGCAGCCGGCCGACACAAGATGAACTGGACCAGATCGGGCGCACTTTCTTTGCCCACAACCATGGTCCGGGCATCGTCGAGCATGCCAGAGACGTCATCGCCAGGGAGCTCGAGGAGGTTGCTTCGTTGCTGCGGAGCGAGCGCAGCCACATCGAGAAATACGGCAGGATCCTCGATGAGACATCGAGCGGCCTCAGCGGCCGCAGCCTTCTCTCTCAGGATCTCCTGCAGAAGATCGCCAACGCCATGGCGGTTGCCACCAATTCGACGATCGATCACGGCCGGCAGGTGGCCTCGACGCTCAGCGACAAGACGGCCGAACTCGAGAGCGTCAAGTCGAAGCTTGAGGAGTATAAGCGGCTGGCCGACACCGATCCGTTGACCCATATCTGGAATCGGCGCGCCTTCGACAAGGAGATCACCAGGATCTACAACAGCAACAGGGGTATCCTGTTCAACGCCCTGGTTCTTGTCGACATCGACCGCTTCAAGGATATCAACGACCGCTATGGCCACCCGGTCGGCGACAAGATCATCCAGAGCATCGCCGATATTTTCCAGACCAGCATTCGCGGCGACATGTTCGTCGCCCGCACCGGCGGCGAGGAGTTCGCGCTGATCATCGAGGGCGCCAGCGAGAACGCCACCTATGACGTCGCGGAGCGTATTCGTGCCCTGATCGCGCAGACGCCGTTCACCAGCAGCCAGACCGGTACGAATTACGGCACCGTTACCGTCTCGATGGGTATCTGCATGGCGTCCGAAGCCGAAGGACCCGAAGATCTCTACACCAAGGCCGACCGGGCGCTCTATCGCTCGAAGGTCAGCGGCCGCAACCGCGTCACCAGGCACTCGACGATGGCAGGCCCCCGGGCCGGCAAGAGCTGGCTGCTCTACAAGAAGGACTGACAGTCCCTGCCCGCTGGTGCCGGGAACACTGGACTAGATGTTTGATCCCAGGCTTTGATGGTGCATACTTTTCGTCCGAATCAAAGGATGCGCTATGGGCCAGGTTCTTCATGGGAG
>NZ_JAMYOI010000034.1:0-63925 GCF_040319775.1 Mesorhizobium sp. M0870 | reverse complement strand
AAGCCAAGGTCCGGGCGGCCGCCCGGACCTTGGCTCAATCGCTCTAATCCCACGAAATCTCTCTCGTGTAGATACAAGGTGGCGCCGCGAAGCCGAGACGGAGAGGGGGCAGGCTCGGCGTTCCAAGCATTCGGAGCAAACTCACCAGCGCCGCAGGCCCCCTCTCCGACCGCTTCGCGGCCACCTCTCCCCCGCTTTGCGGGGGCGAGGAACCCAAGCCTTGGTATGTCAGCGCAAGGCCCGTATCGGGTTGCCTTTGCCAGAGCCGCAGCTGTCGAGTATTTGTGGTTGATCGAGCCCCAACCAGGGACCCTGGCCATGCACCTCACCTCGCTGCTCATCTTCGCCGCCGCTTTGTTCGTTGCCGCCGGCTCGCCCGGGCCATCGATCGCGGCGCTTGTCGCGCGCGTCATCTCGAAGGGCTTTCGCGACGTGTTCCCGTTCCTGCTCGCCATGTGGATCGGCGAGGGCATCTGGCTGTCGCTGGCGGTGTTCGGGCTGGCTGTCGTGGCGCAGACCTTCCATTTCGCCTTCGTCGTGGTGAAGTGGGCCGGCGTTGCCTATCTCGCTTATCTCGCCTGGAAGATGTGGACCGCCCCTGTCGACGCGAAAGAGGGCGAGATGCCGCGCGAGGATTCTCCGGCAAAGCTGTTCTTTGCCGGCATGGCGGTGACGCTCGGCAATCCCAAGATCATGATGTTCTACCTGGCGCTGCTGCCGACCATCATCGACCTCGCTTCGGTCAGCATCGTCGGCTGGGTCGAACTGACGGCGACCATGGCCGTGGTGCTGGTCGCCATCGATCTCGCCTGGGTGCTCGCCGCTTCGCAGGCGCGCAAGCTTTTGAAGAGCAAGCGCGCCATGAAGATCGCCAACCGTGTCAGCGCGACGACGATGGCCGGCGCGGCGGCCGCGATCGCGGCGCGGCCCTAACCCGTCACATCATTTCAATGATCGGCGCGATTTCGACGCTGAAACCCGGATCCATCAGGATCGGGCAATCCTTGGCCTTGGCGACGGCTTCGTCGATGTCTTTCGCTTCGACGATCGTGTAGCCCGCGGTCGGATTGCTGCCGCCATTGTTCTCGACCTTGCCGCCGGGCAGCACCATCTTCGACATGCCGACCGGATTGCCGCCGTCGACCACGGCCGAGCCGAGCTTGCCGTACCAGCCGTTCCAGGCGTCCATTGCGGCTTTCCGCTCGGCCTCGTCGGTCGGCATCTTGCCCGAGCCATGATAGACGTAGAGATACTTCGCCATGTTCTCCTCCCTTGGTGAGCGGCATCGAACCGGCATGCGGTCATGCCGCCTGCCGATCATCGGACCAAACCGGCAAACAAGCAACGAGAATGCGAAACTGCTAATATAACGCTCGACCTGGCCCAGCTGCCGCGCCTCACCGCGCCATGGCGTGGTATTCGTCGTTCGGCCGCATATCGATTGCCGCAGCCACCCGGTTCGACATGTTGAAGAAGGCTGATGTCGAGGCGATGTCCCAGATGTCACGGTCGGTGAAGCCGGCCTTGCGAAGGGTGGCCCGATCGGCCTCGACGATCTTAGCCGGTTCTTCCGTCAGCTTGACGGCGAATTCGAGCATTGCGGTCTGCTTGGGCGAAAGATCGGCGGCGCGGAAATTCATCACCATCATTTCGCCGAGCGCCGGGTCGCCGGACAGCTGACGTACCGCCGCGCCATGCGCGGTCAGGCAATAGTAGCAATGATTGATCGAGGAGACGACGACCGCGATCATCTCGCGCTCCAGCTTCGAGAGGCCGGAATCACCCAGCATCAAATCGTTGTACATGTCGGTGAAAGCGCGCAGCTTCTTGTCGTCGAAGGCGTAGGCCTTGAGCACGTTGGGGACGAGGCCGAGCTTCTCCTCGCATTTGGCGAAATAGGCTTTTGTCGCGTCGCTCAGCTCTGCCTGGCCAAGGTCAAGCGCGGTGATTTTGCCGGTCATGGGTCATTTCTCCTCGTTGCGCGGCATCTTGTCGCCAAATTCCGATAATTCTTGGCAAGCCGTCAAACCTTTGTCGCCAAACAGCGGTCATCTGCTACCATAGTCGTAAAAGCATTCGACGGGAGGGACGTGCGTCATGGCCAGCGTGAAATCCGCGAGCAAGCCGAAGAAAAAAGCCACGGCAGCGACAAAAGCGGAGGAAAGGCCAGCCAGGCTTGCCGACTATCTGCTCGCCCGCGCGCCGGCTGAAGACATCGCCACCTATGAGGTGGCCGACCTCGAACGCGCTGCCGATCTCGCCGGCCAGGCAGTCGCCACTCACAGGAAAGGCGAGTGCGTCGTCGCCGTCGATGCCGATTCGGGTGTTGTGCGAGACGGCCGCCCGATGACGGTTGTCACAGTCGTCAACGACAACATGCCGTTCCTGTTCGATTCCATCCTCGGCGAGATCACCGAGACATCGGGCGAACCGACCCTGGTCACTCATCCGGTTATCGTCGTGCGCCACGGCAAGGGCGGCGTGGAAGAAATCCTCGGCGACGGCAATTTCGCCAAGGACGATGGCAGCCACGACAGGCTGAGCGTCATCCATGTCCACATCCCACGGCTGACATCCGAGCAGGCGAGCGGATTGAGCGAGCGGCTGCGCAAGATCCTTGGCCAGGTTCATGCCGCCGTTCACGACTGGAGGCCAATGCTGGCCCGCCTCGATCAGGCGATCTCGGAATTCCGCTATACGGCCGTGCCGCTCGACAAGAAGAGCGTTGCCGAGGCCCTCGCCTTCCTGGAGTGGCTGCGCGACGACAATTTCACCTTCCTTGGCATGCGCGAGTTCAAATACACCGGCGGCGAGGAAAGCGGCACGCTTGAGCGCGCCGAAAAGCCCGGCCTCGGCATCCTGTCCGACCCCGACGTGCTGGTGCTCAGGCGCGGCACCGAAGCGGTGACGACGACGCCGGAGATCCGCGCCTTCCTGCATGGGCCGGAGCCCCTGATCGTCACCAAGGCCAATGCCAAGTCTTCCGTGCACCGCCGCATCTATCTCGACTATATCGGCGTCAAGACCTACACCGCCAAGGGCACGCTCGCGGGCGAATTGCGCATCGTCGGCCTGTTCACCTCGACCGCCTACACGCGCTCGGTGATGAAGATCCCATATCTCAGGTCCAAGGCCGAAACCATCATCGCCAAGTCCGGCTTCGACCGGCACGATCATTCCGGCAAGGCGCTGATCAATGTCCTGGAAAGCTATCCGCGCGACGAATTATTCCAGGTGCCGGTGCCGGTGCTGAGGAAGCATGCAGCGGCCATTCTCGGCCTTGTCGAGCGGCCGCGGGTGCGGGCGCTGGTACGCGCCGACCAGTTCGACCGTTTCGTCTCGATCCTCGTCTTCGTGCCGCGCGACCGTTACGACAGCGTCGTGCGCGAGAAGATCGGCTCGTATCTGAAGACCGTATTCGAAGGCCGGCTGTCGGCGTACTACCCGGCCTTCCCCGAGGGCGGGCTGGCGCGCGTGCACTTCATCATCGGCCGCTCCGGCGGCAAGACGCCGAAGGTCGAGCAAGCGACGATTGAGGCGGCGATCCGCGACATCGTGCGTACCTGGGAGGACGCCCTTTCCGATGCGGCCGAGGCCAGTGGCGGCGACCAGGCTTTGAAGGCGATCGCCGCGCGGCTGCCGGAAAGCTACCGCGATTCGTTCAGCGCGGCGGTGGCGCTGGCCGACGCCGGGCGTATCGCCAGGATCAGCGCCGGCAATCCGATCGCCATCGACTATTATCGCCACGCCGAGCAGAAGCCGCACCAGGCGGCGCTGAAGATCTATCACCACGGCAGTCCTGTGGCGCTGTCGCGCCGGGTGCCGGTGCTGGAAAACATCGGCTTCCGCGTCATCAGCGAGCGCACTTTCGAGGTTGGCGATGACCAGTCCAGCTTAGTCTTCATTCATGACATGGAACTGGAGAACAGCTACGGCAAGCCGATCGACCTGACCGATGGCGGCGCGCTGTTCGAGGACGCATTCCTCTCCGTCTGGCGCGGCGACGTCGACAATGACGGCTATAACGGCCTCGCCCAGACCGCCGGCCTGTGGTCTGGCGAGATCACCATCCTGCGCGCCTATGGCCGCTATCTGCAGCAGGTGGGCATTCCGCAAAGCCAGGATTTCATCGCCGCCGCGCTCAACCGCTATCCCGACATCGCGCGCGGCCTGCATGCGCTGTTCATCGCCCGGCTTGGCCCGACAGCCGAGGCCGAAGGCATGGTGGCGGCAAAGCACCTCAAGGCCAAGATCAAGGATGCGCTGGAAGACGTTCCCAACATCGACGACGACACCATCATTCGGCGCTATCTCAATCTGATCGAAGCCTCGCTGCGCACCAATCATTTCGTTGCCGATACGAAAGAAAAGGGCCAGTCGCTGGCGATCAAGCTCGATTCGCACGCGGTCGAGGGCTTGCCGGCGCCGCGACCGTGGCGGGAGATCTTCGTCTACGGTTCCGAGGTCGAAGGCCTGCATCTGCGCTTCGGTCCGGTGGCGCGCGGCGGTCTGCGCTGGTCGGACCGCGCCCAGGACTATCGCACCGAGGTGCTTGGCCTGGTCAAGGCACAGCAGGTCAAGAATGCCGTCATCGTGCCGGTCGGCGCCAAGGGCGGCTTTTATCCGAAGAAGCTCCCGATGAGCGCCGGCCGCGACGCGATCTTCGAGGCCGGCACCTCGGCCTACAAGAACTTCGTCTCCAGCCTGCTGTCGATCACCGACAATATCGGCCTCGACGGTGTCATCCCGCCGGCCGGCGTCATCAGACGCGACCCGGACGATCCGTATTTCGTCGTTGCCGCCGACAAGGGCACGGCGACCTTCTCCGACACCGCCAACGCGATCTCGGAGAAGCACGGCTTCTGGCTCGACGACGCCTTCGCCAGCGGCGGCTCTGCCGGCTACGACCACAAGAAGATGGGCATCACCGCCAAGGGCGCCTGGGAAGCGGTCAAGCGGCATTTCCGCGAGATCAACCGCGATATCCAGACCTCGTCCTTCACCGTCGTCGGTGTCGGCGACATGTCGGGCGACGTGTTCGGCAACGGCATGCTTTTGTCGCCGAAAACCCGGCTGATCGCCGCCTTCGACCATCGCGATATCTTCATCGACCCCGATCCCGACATGGCAGCCTCGATGGCCGAGCGCGAGCGCATGTTCGCGCTGCCGCGTTCGAGCTGGCAGGACTATGACAAGACGAAACTGTCGGAAGGCGGCATCATCGTCTCGCGCAACCAGAAATCGATCACCTTGCCGGCGGCGGCGGCGGCGGCGATCGGCCTGGCCAAGACCACCGCCACGCCGGTCGAGATCATGACCGCCATCCTCAAGGCGTCGGTCGATCTCCTGTGGTTCGGCGGCATCGGCACCTATTTGCGGGCATCGACCGAAACCAATGCCGAAGTCGGCGACCGCGCCAACGATGCCATTCGCATCACCGCGCTCGACGTGCGCGCCAAGGTGATCGGCGAGGGCGCCAATCTCGGCGTCACGCAGCGGGCGCGCATCGAGTTCGGCCTAAATGGCGGCCGCTGCAATTCCGACGCCATCGACAATTCGGGCGGCGTCAACTGTTCCGACGTCGAGGTCAACATCAAGATCGCGCTTGCGTCCGGCATGCGCAAGGGGTCGTTGACGCGCCCGGCACGCAACAAGCTGCTGGCCGAGATGACCGACGAGGTCGGCTCGCTGGTGCTGTCCAACAACTACCAGCAGACGCTGGCGCTTTCGATTGCCCGCAAGCGCGGCCTCGCCGACATCGCGCATCAGAGCCGTTTCATGACGGCGCTGGAGGCGCGTGGCCTGCTCGACCGTGCCGTGGAGACGCTGCCGTCACCGGCGGCACTTGCCGAGCGCGAAGCGCGCGGCGAACCCCTGACCAGGGCCGAACTTGGCGTGCTGCTCGCCTATGCCAAGATCGTGCTGTTTTCCGACATCGTCGCCAGCGACGTGCCTGATGACGCGCATTTCGATCGCGACCTGATGGGCTACTTCCCGGACCGGATGGCGAAGAAATACGCCACTGAGATCCATGGCCACCGGCTGCGCCGCGAGATCATCACGCGCGTCGTCGCCAACGATCTGGTCAATCGCGGCGGCCCATCCTTCGTCAACCGGCTGCAGGAAGCCACGGGGCGCACCGCTGCTGACGTGGTGCGGACCTTTGCCTTGGTGCGCGACGGTTTTGCGCTGCCGGCGCTCTATCGCGAGATCGATGCGCTCGACAACCAGATCGACGGCCAGGTGCAGCTCGATCTCTATCAGATGGTCAGCCGGCTGATCTATGTGACCAGCGGCTGGTATCTGAAGAACGATGCCGGCACGGCACTGCTTGGCCAGCGCATCGCCGCGCTGCAGGACGCACGCAAGGCGCTGGAACCCAAGCTCGTTTCGCTGCTGCCGGCTTTCTCGCGCGAGCGCATCGAGGAGAAGCGGCACGGGCTGTTCAAGAGCGGCGCGCCGGAAGGGCTGGCCGGGCAACTGGCGCTCAGCGAGGTGGCGGAACTTATCCCCGACATCGCGCTGACGGCGCGCACCGCCGGCGCCGATATCGTCGCCGCGGCCAAGGCGTTCTTCGCCGTCAGCGATGCCTTCCGCATCCCGCGTGTCGAGGACGCCGCACGCTCGATCACGCCTTCGGACTACTATGATCAACTGGCGCTGTCGCGCGCCACCGACACGATCGGCGCGGCACGGCGCGGCATCGCGGTGGCGGCACTCACCGGCCACGCCAAGACGGCCGATCCGGTGGTTGCCTGGCTGGACGCCGGCGGCGAGCGGGTGGCGCGCATCCGCGAGCGGCTGCAGGCACTGACCGAGGGCGGCGACATCACCGTGTCGCGGCTGTCGGTGGCGTCGGGGCTGATGAGCGATCTGACGGGGATGTGAACCGCCGACGATCACCACACGCATCACCGGATGCGTGTGGCTCTTTTCGAATGCCATCCGCTTCGAAACCTGCGTTCAAAAAGCTCACCAGGAATGTTTGAGCGTGCCGACGATTTTCAGCCGGTCGCCGTAAAATTCGGTTCCGTAATAGCTGGTTGTCAAATACTTCCGGTCAAACAGGTTCGTTGCGTTCAGGGCCAACGTCACGTCCTTGGTCATCTTGTAGCTGATCGCCGCATCCACCAGTGCGTAGCCGCCAATCGAAGTCGTGTTCGCGTCATCCCCGTAGGCGTCGTATCGGTCATCGTTGCCGAACTCGTCGGTGAGGACGCTGGATGTGTAGGCCACGGCCTGCTGGAGGCTTTCGACATGGCGTGCCTCCAGTTCCTTCTGGGTTACAACTGAAACCGAGGCGGGAACGTCGACGATGGGCGTATCGGTCTTGGTGCCGGTCGCCGTATCCTCGGCGACGATCGTTTGATCGGGCCCGACAACGCGGTCCGACTTGCCGGTGACGACGATCGTTTCCAGTTGGGTTGCATCGTCCGGCGAAACCTCCTGGGCCCGGCCGGCCCCCATCGCTCCAAAGGATGCCGCTATCAAGGCACTGCTCGCAATCAATCGCCTTGCCTGAGTGCGCAACAATGCCTGTCGACCAATCGTCATTTCTTATTCCCTGTCAGACCAATATCGAGCCGTTCGACCGGTGACTTTCCGGCCCTGCGCGAGCGCAATTAGTCAAACCGGACAAAAGGAGTCAACTTAATAATCAAGAAATTCGCGCCGGCGGCAATCGCTGCGAAGCAGGGGGTGGAGGGCGGTGCCGGACCTTCGGTCCGACTTCCCCCACGAGAAAAAATAAGGGCTTGGCCCGCGCCGCGGACGAAAGCCAATTGCTGGGTTTTCGAACAATGAACCCCCGGCAGGGGCAAGGGACGGCACCAAGCTTCGTTCATTGCATGAGCGCATGAAACATGCAGACATGGCGCCCGACACGGAACCGGTGCCGGGGGATCATCATGACGGTAGAGACAGTGCAGCGTGCGTCCGGGCGCGGCATCTGGGGATGGATGTTGTTCGACTGGGCGGCGCAGCCGTTCTTCACCGTCGTCACCACCTTCATCTTCGGGCCTTATTTCGTGTCGCGGATGGCGAGCGATCCGGAAACCGGGCAAGCGGCCTGGGGCTACGGCATTGCCGCGGCCGGCCTTGTCATTGCAGTGCTGTCGCCCATCCTCGGCTCGATCGCCGACCAGACCGGACCGCGCAAGCCTTGGATCGCATTCTTTGCCGCGGTCAAGGTCACCTGCCTTTGCATGCTTTGGTTCGCGGCCCCCGGTTCGAACCTTTTCCTGGTCGTGCTGTTCTTTTCGCTGGCGTCGGTGGCGGCGGAGTTTTCGACCGTGTTCAACGATTCGATGATGCCGCGCCTGGTGCCGAAGAGCGAGATCGGCAGGATCTCCAACATGGCCTGGGGCCTTGGCTATCTCGGCGGCATGATCGCGCTGATCTTCGTCGTCGCTTGCCTGGCCGGTTCGCCGGAGACCGGCAAGACGATCATCGGCATCGACCCGCTGTTCGGGCTCGACCCGAAGCTCGGCGAGGACGCGCGCGCAACCGGGCCTTTGTCAGCCGGCTGGTACTTCCTGTTCATCCTGCCGATGTTCTTTTTCACCCCCGACGCCATCAAGGGCCTGCCGATCGGTCCGGCTGTCCGAGAGGGGTTGGCGGAGCTGAAAGTGACATTGGGCGAGGTGCGCAAGCGCAGCGGTATCTTCCGCTTCCTGGTCGCCCGCATGATCTATCAGGACGGCGTCAACGCGCTGCTGGCGTTGGGCGGCACTTTCGCCGCTGCGATGTTCCACTGGTCGATCACCGAGATCGGTATTTTCGGCATCATTCTCAACGTCGTCGCCATCTTCGGCTGCCTGGTCGCAGCCCGTCTCGACACGGCGCTTGGCTCAAAAACCATCGTCATGATCTCGCTGGTCCTGCTCAGCATCGCCACGATCGGCATCGTCTCGACCGGGCCGGGCTATACGTTGTTCGGCCTCTGGATGATGCCTGGACCGGACAGCGGCGGCCTGTTCGGCACGGCAGCGGAAAAAGCCTACATCTTCTTCGGCCTGTTGATCGGCGTGGCTTTCGGGCCGGTGCAGGCGTCGTCGCGATCCTATATGGCGCGCAGCGTCACGGCGGCAGAATCCGGCCGCTATTTCGGCATTTATGCGCTGGCCGGGCGGGCGACCAGTTTCCTGGCGCCGTTCATGGTCGCGTCGGTCACCCTGGCCAGCGGCTCGGCGCGGCTCGGCATGGCGGTGATCGTGCTGTTCCTGGGCATCGGCATGGCGATCCTGGTCAAGACGCCCTATCCGGCGGACCGGCCGGTGGATTGACTTTACCCTCCCCCTTGTGGGGGTGAGCAGCCGGTTCGCGAAGCGAATTCATCGTGCCAGTGGCACGATGAAAGGCCGGTGAACGCCGGGACGCTGCGAAGCAGCGGGGACCCGGCCCGGCGACTGGTCATTCAGAATTCAGCCCCGAGCCCTTCGCAGGCTCAGGGCGTTCGAAGCTCGAAAAGCCAAGCAATTGGCTTTTCGTTCGCTGCGCGAACCGCTTCTCACCCCCACAAAGGGGAGGGTAAAAGCAGCTAATGGCGGAAATGCCTGACGCCCGTAAACACCATAGCGATGCCGTGCTCGTCGGCGGCGGCAATGACGTCCTTGTCGTTCATCGAGCCACCCGGCTGGATGACGGCGGTGGCGCCGGCGGCGATTGCCGACAGCAAGCCATCGGCGAAGGGGAAGAAGGCGTCGGAGGCGACCACCGAGCCCTTGGTCAGCGGTTCGGCGAGGCCGGCGGCCTCGGCGGCGTCGAGTGCCTTGCGGGCGGCGATGCGTGAGGAATCGACCCGGCTCATCTGGCCGGCGCCAATGCCGACGGTGGCGCCGTCCCTGACGTAGACTATGGCGTTGGACTTGACGTGCTTGGCGATGCGGAAGGCGAATTTCAGGTCGGCCATTTCGGCCGGCGTCGGTGCCCGTGTGGTCACCACTTTCAGTTCGAGGTCGTCGACGACGGCGTTGTCCCGGCCCTGGATGAGCAGGCCGCCGGCGACGGATTTGACCGTCGTGCCCGGCGTGCGCGGGTCCGGCAGCCCACCGGTGACCAGCAGGCGCAAATTCTTCTTCCCCGCCACGATGGCCGCTGCCTCATCGGTGGCGCCGGGCGCGATAATCACCTCGGTGAAGGTTTTTACGATCTCTTCCGCCGCCTCGGCGTCGAGGGTGCGGTTGACGGCGATGATGCCGCCGAAGGCCGAGACCGGGTCGCAGGCCAGCGCCTTGGCGTAGGCGGCTTTCAGCGAGGCGCCTTCGGCAACGCCGCACGGATTGGCGTGCTTGATGATGGCGACGACGGCGGAAAGGTCGGGGTCGAACTCGCCGACCAATTCGAAAGCGGCGTCGGTGTCGTTGATGTTGTTGTAGGATAGCTGCTTGCCCTGCAGCTGGCGCGCCGTGGCGACGCCCGGGCGCTTGTCGCCGTCGACGTAGAAGCCGGCGCTCTGATGCGGGTTCTCGCCATAGCGCATCACCTCGACCAGCCTGCCGCCAAAGGCGCGCCATGTCGGATGTTCGATCTCGAGCGCCTCGGCGAACCAGCCGGAGATCGCCGCGTCATAGCTGGCGGTGCGGGCAAAGGCCTTGGCCGCCAGCTTCTTGCGGAAATCCAGCGACAGCGAGCCGATGTTCATCTCCAGCGCATTCAGCACCGAAGCGTAATCGCCGGGATCGGTGACGATGGCGACATAGGCGTGGTTCTTGGCCGAGGCGCGGATCATCGCCGGGCCGCCAATGTCGATGTTTTCGACGATCGACGCGTAATCGGCGCCGGAGCGGCGGACCTCCTCGAACGGATAGAGATTGGAGACGACGAGATCGATCGGCTCGATGCCGTATTTGCGCATTGCCGCGGAATGCTCCGGATCGTCGCGCACGCCAAGCAGCGCGCCATGCACGCCGGGATGCAAGGTCTTGACGCGGCCGTCCATGATCTCGGGGAAACCGGTGAGCTCGGAGACGTCGCGCACCGCCAGGCCCGCCTCGGTGATCGCTTTTGCCGTGCCGCCGGTCGAGACCAGTTCGACACCGGCCGCTGCCAGCGCTTTGGCGAAATCGATGAGGCCCGTCTTGTCGAAAACGGAGAGCAGGGCGCGACGCACGGGAACAAGGTCTGGTGCGGGAATGTTCTTGGCGGCGACGGCCATGGGCTGGCGGCCTTTCACGACTGGTGTGGTGGATGCCCGCGCCCGTAGCACATGCCGCCCGGAAATCAAACCGGCGGTCAGGTGGAGCAAGGCAACGAATCCGTGTTAACGGGTTTCTTCGGAGACTTCGCAGGCGCGTTGGCTGACGGAGCACCAACGAAAAAACCCGCCTATGCGGCGGGCCACTGGCGCAAACCGGCACCATAGGCAAAAATGTACCATAGCTGAGGGCACGGAGTCAAGAAAAAATTCCTATCTTGGGAAAGCTGCCGGCACAAAAGCTGCCGATGCCCCGAGCTGGTTGTCGTCAGGCCTTTTGTTAACCTGAGTTTGAAGCCCTGTCAGGAGGATCAGTTGTTTTCCGGGTGGCCGGCGATGCTGGTGCGGGTCAGCTGCCAGTGGACTTCGGCGATTTCCGAAGCCTTGAAGGCAAGCACGATCTGGCGGCTGCGGCGCGGGCCGCCAAGGCCGGCGAAATAGATCGATTCCTCGACCTCCGGCACCACTTCGGCTGCTGTGAACACCCAGGTGTCGGCCTGATCGGCGGCCAGCACCAGGCGGTCATGCTCGTCCTGCAAAAGGTTGACGTCGGGATGAACGTGGAAGCGGACGGTGACGAAGTCGCGCCCATTGTTGCGGATCGCCGTATTGCCGGGGCGCTGGAAGCGGTCGCGGCCAGCCAGCACATTGCCGTTCGACGACAGTTTCAGCTCGCGCTCATGCAGGAAGCCGAAGCGCGGGACATAGCCGTCATGGCGGGCGATGAAGCCCTGAACGCCCTTCTGGTCGGTGCGCTTGCACTGCACATGCTGCGGGCCGCCGATCAGCGGCGAACCGAGCAGGTCGTTGACGCGCAACGAATGGCTGAAGCGCGCCGACGAGGTGTCGTTGATGGTGGCGGTCGAGTGCGCGGCGGTGGCGCGCGCCAGCGGCCGGAATTCAGCCGCGCCATAGGTGTCAATGCCGGCATTGACGATGTAGTGCTGGCGGCCGGACGACAGTTCGAAGGCGAGGCAGCTGGCGTGTGCGGCGTTGGACACATCGATCGGCGGCGGCGGGCCGGTGTCGGCGATGACCGTGGTGCCGCCCATCGACAGGCGCTCATAGCCGGAATGCGGCGCATGCAGCAGCGGCGCGCCAGCGGTGTCGTCGTGGCGCAGAATGGTGGCGATGCGGTCGTGGATGGTGGCGCCCATGCCGTTGAAGCGGGCGAGGCTGCCATCCTGATGGCGGAAGAAGCGCAGCGCCGGCAGCATGCGGTCGATGGCGCCGATCAGCGCCTGCGGCGGCGTTTCCGCCTGGTTGGCATAAGTCTGGCGCAGCGGCAGAAGGTCGGCGAGGATTTCCAGGACGACCATCGGATTGCGCGAAATGTGCCCGCCATCTGCGAGGATCTGGCGGTCGAGTTCCTCGGCAAGATTGCGGGTCGCGCCCCGCAGGGCCGATGCCGGTGCCGGCAGGGACAAGGCAGCGAAGGCGAGCGCGATGCGGGCCCGCAGCCTGTCCTTGCCGTCGGGCATTTCGCGCGCCATCGACCTGAGGTAGCGGATCTGGATGGCAACCGATTTCAGGAAGGCGCGGTAGAAAGGGAACTCGGCGCCCTGCAATACGACCGAGGAGTGCTGCAACCAGGCGATGATGCGCTTGGCCGTCGTGCCCGGCTCCCAGGCGATGCCGGAGATATGGCTGCCATGCATGGTGATCCAGTCGGAGACCAGGGCGCGGGCATTGGCGGCGGCAAGCTCGGTGCCGGCGGCGCGCATATGGCGCAGCCAGCGAAAGCCGTGCAGCGTCTTCTGCCAGCCGTGATTGGGCACGTGGATCTGGAAAGGCGACTTGCCGCCGGTCTCGACCACGTGCCCCGACAGGGGATAGCGGCCGTAATAGATCTCGAGTGCGATCTGCGGGTCGGCGAGGCGCAGGTCCGGCGGTGCGATCAGCACACGTTCCGGCGTGCGGCCGGAATAGCGCCAGCGATAGACAGGCCCGGCGCGCAGGCGCCGGCGCATTTTGCGCCAGAACTCCTTCGCGACAAGCGTCCATAGACGCGTCGTGCTGCTGGCAGCAAGTGCCAAAACCCCTCCTGATCGTCCTCTACCCCGGCGCCGAGTCTACATGATTGCACGATTCGTGCGAAGGCGAATTCCACGAGCCCACGCCGGTTCACCTGGTTTTGCCCCCGATCCTACCCAAAAAAGTCAGTAATCCGGGCAGTTCAATCCCTAGCCGGCCCGCCGCATGCGAGCGGCGAAGAAACCATCGAGGCCCGAGCGTTCCGGCGCGCCGAGCTCCAGGTCGGCGGGCGTGGTGCGCAGCGTGCCTTGCGGCGTCAGGAATGGATCGATGCCGGCGATCTCGCCTTGCTGCAACGGATCGTTGGTGATTTCAGGCGTGCCGGCCAGAAAGACGCGATAGAGATCCTCGCCTTCGAGCGGATCGAGCGAACAGTTGGAAAAGACGATCGTGCCGCCGGGCTTCACCAGCGTGACGGCGCGGGCGAGCAGCCTGCGTTGCAGGTCGGCCAGTTTTTCGACATCGGCCGAAGTCTTGGTCCATGGCACGTCGGGGTGCCGCCGCACCGTGCCGGTCGACGAGCAGGGCGCGTCGAGGAGGATCGCGTCGAAGAGTTCTTCCGGCTCATATTTGAGCAGGTCGGCCTGGACGATTTCGGCAGACAGGCCGAGACGGTCGAGATTCTGCGTCAGCCGCACGAGCCGGTTTTTTGACGTGTCGACAGCGGTGACCTTCGCGCCGGCAACGATCAGCTGCGCGGTCTTGCCGCCGGGCGCGGCGCAGAGATCGGCAACCCGCAATCCCGTGACATCGCCGAACAGCCGGGCGGGCAGGCTGGCCGCGGCGTCCTGGACCCACCAGGCGCCCTCGGCAAAGCCGGGCAATTCAGTGACAGGACCGACAAGATTCTCGACCCGCACCGTGCCTGTCTGCAGGACGATGCCGCCGAGTTTTTCAGCCCAGAGTCCGGGATCGGCCTTGACCGAGAAGTCGACCGGCGCCTCAACGCGATGCGCTTCGAGGATCTGTCTGGCCTTCTCGTTGCCGTAGGTGGTCTTCAGCCGGTCGGAAAACCATTTGGGCGCTTCGTAGGTGGCGGCAAGGGCGGCAGGCAGTTCCGTTTCCTTGGCCCGTGCCAGTGTGCGCAGCACGCCATTGACGAGGCCGGAGAAACGCACCGTGCGCGGATCGGACTTGGCATGGGTCACCGCAATGTCGACGGCGGCGCTGTCGGGAATATCGAGGAACAGGATCTGTGCCGCTGCCACATGCAATATGTGCGACAAAGCGGTGGCATTGGGCGGCAGCGGTTTTTCCAGGCGCCGCGCCAGCAGCCCTGATATGGTCATGCGATAGCGCAGCGCGGTGACCAGGATGGCGCGGACCAGGCCGCGATCGCGCAAGTCGAGCGCCTTGTATTGCGGGTGGCCGTTTTCGTGATCGGTCAGCCCATCAAGCGGCGTCCTGGCGTCGATGACGGCGGCAAGCAGGCGCGCCGCCGCCTTGCGGGCGGCGAGGCCGGCAACGAAGTCGCCGCCGTCCCTGTGTTCCTGATCACCTGAAACTGTGCGTCGTGGTCCTCTGTCCGCCACGCTCACGACCATCGGCCCTTGGGCCCGGTCGGATTGCGACCCCACGGGTTGGATTTGGGCTTGGCGGCCTCCGCCGGCTGCTCGGGCCGCGCTGCCTGATCCCATGGGCCGGATGGCCGCGGTTCGTCCGCCTGGCGTGACGTTGGGGCCTGGCGCGGTGCAGCCCGGGTTTCGCTGCCGGCCATGTCGCGCGCCATCGCCTGCAAGGCTGCGATGCGGTTCTCAGTGGCGGGGTGGGTGGAGAACAGGCTGTCCATGCGCTCGCCGTGAAGAGGATTGATGATGAAGAGATGCGCGGTCGCGGGATTTCGCTCGGCATCGGGGTTGCGGATGCGTTCGGCGCCGCGGGCGATCTTGTCAAGCGCCGATGCCAGCCAGAGCGGGTGTCCACAGATTTCGGCGCCACGCCGGTCGGCCTCGTATTCGCGGGTCCGGCTGACCGCCATCTGCACGACCATCGCTGCAAACGGAGCCACGATCATCGCAACCAGCACGCCGACAAAGCCGAACGGGTTGTTGTCGCGGTTGCCGCTGAAAAAGAAGGCAAAATTGCCGAGCATCGAGATGGCACCGGCAAAGGTGGCGACGATCGTCATGGTGAGCGTGTCGCGATGCTGCACATGGGCGAGCTCGTGCGCCATGACCGCCGCGACCTCTTCAGGCGTCAGCGCCTGCAACAGGCCGGTGGAGGCAGCCACCGCCGCATTCTGCGGATTGCGGCCGGTGGCAAAGGCGTTCGGCTGCGGGTTGTCGATCAGATAGGTCTTCGGCATCGGCAGGCCGGCCTGTTTGGCCATTGCCTGGACGATGGCGTAATATTCGGGCGCGTTCCTTTCATCGACCTCGACGGCACGGTTCATCGACAGCACCATCTTGTCGGCATTCCAGTAGCTGAACAGGTTGGTGCCGGCGGCGATCAGCAGCGCGATCATCATGCCGCCGGTTCCGCCGATCAAAAAGCCGACGCCCATGAACAGCGCGGTCATCGCGGCAAGAAGCATGGCGGTGCGGATGGTGTTCATCGTCTGCTCCTGTCCGGGGGATAGCGAAAAGGGGTCGATCGTCGTGGGTTCATGGCTATATGATGGGAAACGCCAGTTCCTGTTTCAATTGACTGGACTCAATCTGCTGACTGGACTCAATCTACCGAGATTATCGCATGACCGACGAAATCAGTAAAACAGGCGCCGCTCCTGCCGAAGCGGCATCGCAAAGAGAGCTAGCGCCGGCCGCACGCCGTGCGTTGGCCGAGGCCGCAGCGCGGCGGGAAGACTACCGCGAAAAGGAGGTCGCGCTGCCGAAGGAGATCGGCGGCCGCGGCGGCAAGGAGCCAGGGCGCTACGGCGACTGGGAAGTAAAGGGCCTGACCAGCGACTTCTAGATGCCTCCCTACGCAGCGTTGCGCTGCGGCTCGAGCGCGATCCAGCCACGCTCGTCGACCGTGATGCCGACCATGTCGTAGCCTGCGATCGCGGCATGTTGCGTTGGCAAGGGGTGCTTGTGCGTGGCGCTGATGACCATGACCGCCGCGCCCGCCGCTTCGGCTGCCGCGATGCCAGCTGGAGCATCCTCGAAGACGAGGCAATCGCGCGCGTCGACGCCGAGTCGTTCCGCGCCAAGCCGGAAGCAATCGGGCGCCGGCTTGCCGCGGGAGACATCTTCCGCCGCGACGATGACGCCCGGCACGGGGATGCCGGCGGCCTTCATGCGCAACAGCGCCAGCTCACGTGGGGCGGAGGTTACGATCGCCCAGCGTTCGGGCGGCAGCGAATCGAGAAATGCCACGGCGCCGGCGATCTGGAGAATGCCATCGAGATCGGCCGCCTCGGCCTTCAGCAGCAGATCAGCCTCGTGTCCCGGATCGACGCCCGGCAGCGCCAGGCCGGTGATGGTCTCGATCGCGCGCACGCCATGGATCGTCGGCAGGAAGGCGGCGACGTCGAGGCCCTGGCGGCGTGCCCAATCGCTCCACACCCGTTCCGCCGAGGCGATGGAATTGATGAGCGTGCCGTCCATGTCGAAGAGGAAGGCCGCGAAGTTTCTGCCTGAATACATGATTTTCCTTGAGTTCGGGGAGCGCTGGTGGGGTTGCCGAACCTAACCCCTCGACCGCGGCAGGGGAAGACACGGGGTGGGCTTTTCGATCGGCCCAGGGAACCGCGGTATCCTCCGGGCGTTTGGGAAGGACTGCTTCTCACAACAACGATCGAAGGGGGACCAACGATGCTGATCCGGCTCGGCTACGAAATCGCCATCGAATGCGTAGCCGCCACGCCGGTGATTTCAGTGCTCGAGATCCATCGGGACAGGCAGGCCGACATCAAGCGGCAGACGCGGGTGCTGACCTCGCCCGCGGTGCCGACAAGGCTGTACCATGACCTGCATGGCAATGCCTGCCGGCGCTTCACAGCACCCGCCGGTGGTTTTCGCATCCTGTATGACGCGGTCGTCGAGGACAGCGGCGAGACGGACGAGGTCAACACGCTGGCCAGGGAAGTGCCGGTGGCGGACCTGCCCGACGAAGTTCTCGGTTATCTCCTGGGCAGCCGCTATTGCGAGACGGATCATCTGAGCAGCCTGGCCTGGGAGCTCTTCGGCGACATCCCGTCCGGCTGGGCGCGCGTGCAGGCGATCGTCGATTATGTCCACAACCGGCTGTCGTTCGGCTATGGCTATGCGCGCTCGACCCGCACCGCGGCGCAGGCGCATGAGGAGCGCGTCGGGGTCTGCCGTGACTTCGCCCATCTGGCGATCACGCTTTGCCGCTGCATGAACATTCCGGCACGCTACGTGAACGGCTATCTCGGCGATATCGGCGTGCCAGCCGATCCGGCGCCGATGGACTTCTCGGCGTGGCTGGAAGTGTTCCTCGACGGCAAATGGTACACGTTCGATCCTCGCCACAACACGCCGAGAACCGGCCGTATCGTCATCGCCCGCGGCCGCGACGCCACCGACGTGCCGCTGCTGCACAGTTTCGGCCCCCACCGGCTCAGCCTGTTCAAGGTGTGGACCTACGAACAGGAAGGCAATCTGTTCAACCCGCCCTACCACGGCATCGACAGGACCGTCAGCGCACAGATGCTGGCGTAGTCGCGAGGCCTACCGTTGCAACTGCTCCAGGGTGGTCAGGAGGTTTTCTCCGGGCCGCAACTTTCGGGACACATGGTCCGCTTCGGCACAGTGAGCTTGTGCCGCAACAGGACGCCGTCGACGGCGTCGCGGTGCCTCGGGCCAGATCATGGTAAGCGGCTGGTAAACGCCAGCGCCATGGTGCGTTCCCGTTTACCAGCCGTTCACCTTTGTTGGTTCCAAAGTTTAACAAAAACAGCGACTTGCTACTGGAAAGCCAGCTCTCCGCCCAGCTAGGGCGTCATCCGGCGGGAATCCTGCATTGCCCTTTCCGCGGCGACGAGGCCGAGGCGAGTGGAGGCTGTAGGATGCGAAATTACGGGGGTCTTGTTCACGCGGTTGGCGGGTTCGCCAGGGATCGCGGTGGAAATTTCGCAGTCCTGTTCGGCCTTAGCGCCTCGGTCTTGGCGCTGGCCGTGGGCTTTTCGGTCAACGTATCGCAGCTCTACAATGCGAAAACGAGCCTTCAGGGCGTGGTCGACGCCGCGGTCACGTCGACGGCACGCGACCTGACGACCGGTGTCATCAAGGAAGCCGATGCCAACAAATCGGTGCAGGCCTTTCTCGACGCCAACAGCCAGGCAGGCATTCTGCAGGCCGACCAGATCGTACTCGACAAGCTGATCGTCAACAGGACTGCCAAGACGGTCCAGGCCGACGCCCATGTCGATGTCGGGCTGTATTTCCCGATTTTTGGCACGGGCGACATGAAACGCGTCGCCGCCTCCACGACGGCGCTCTATTCGGACAAGACCATCGAAGTGGCGATGATGCTCGATGTGACCGGGTCGATGAGGAAGCGCGGCAAGGTCGACAAAATCGGCGATCTGAAAGCTGCTGCAAAAAACGCCGTCCGGACGATGCTGCAGAACCAGGATCCGAAGAACCCCCGCATCCGCGTCGCGATTGTGCCTTACGCATCAGGTGTGAACGCCGGCAAGCTGGCGGAAAACGTCTATGCCGAGAAGCAAGGGAGCTCTGAACTGCCACCCGTCGCCGGCAGTCCGCTTCTCGTCGCCAAGACGGGCAAAAATCTGCTGCCCTCCTTCAGCGAGTACATCTCCATCGTCGGCGCGGCGATGCCACATCCCGACAACTGCGCCACGGAGCGCAAGGACAAGAACGGCAACGCGGATATGAGCGCCGACGGCCCAGACACGGTTCGCACCGACAAGGAAGGCAAGAAATATTATGCCCTGGTCAATCGGGACGATCATCTCGGCGGGGACATGAACAGGTGCCCTGATGCGGAAGTGATCCCGCTGACCGCCGATTCCGATGCATTGCTTGAATCGATCGAGGACTTCCAGGCCGATGGTTACACGGCCGGCGCGATCGCCATTCAGTGGACCTACTATATGCTGTCGCCGCAATGGCGCACTGCGATCAGAAATGCCGGTCTCGGCAAAGGCGCCTCGGACGCCGATCCGAAGAAGATCGCCAAGGTCGCGATCCTGATGACCGATGGCCAATTCAATACCGCCTTCGCCGGTGCTGGGGACAGCTACAACAGCCAGGGCAACCTTGCGCGCGGCAACGCCGGAACGCTGTGCGGCAACATGAAAAATGACGGCATCGAGATTTTCACCATCGGCTTCGATCTGAACAACAAGGACATGTCGGCAACCGAGCGGGACCAGGCAAAGGCGGTGCTGAAGGACTGTTCATCGAAGGACGCCTCCGCCGCCAAGAGACATTTCTTCGAGGTGTCCACCGGAGCAGAATTGGATGCCGCCTTTCAGGAAATCATCCGCAACACCGAAAAGGTCGCATTGACCCAGTAGTCTAGTCCGCAAACGGAAAAGGCCGCCGCTTCTTTCGAAGCCGGCGGCCTTCCGTGTTTCCGTCCGTGGCGCGGCCCTATGGCGATGACCTATGAGGTCACCCGCCGCGCATTTCGCGCCTTAACGGGAAGACTGCTTCCCGAAAGTGCAATCCGCTGAGGCCACGTTCTGGAAAACGAAATCACTCGACATCGGATCACCTCCTTTCGATTTGTTGAACACATACTCATGATGGGGTGCGTTGCAGCAAAAGACAAGGCGCAGGTTTGAAAAAGTGGGAAGGTGCTTTTGGCACGACACTGGGTTGCGGGCTGTCGGCCGGGCAGGCAAGATCATGGCATAGAGCCGAGCCGGCAATCCGGGTCGGCCCCTGTGGGAGGGATGCATGGAGGCAGCCGAGAGAGCGGCGCGGATCGTGCGGACGGTTGTCGAGACGCTGAAACCGGGCTTTGCCGTCAGGCTGTGGACCGGGGAGCGGATCGGCCCCGCCACGGGTCCAGTGCTCACCATCAACGACCAGGACATCGTCTGGCAGGTGGTGAAGCGACCATCCCTGTCGACGCTGATCGAAATGTGGATTTCCAAGACGATCGATATCGAAGACGGGACGTTTTTCGACTTCTACGCCCTGCCGTCGCAAGGCAAGCTCAGAACCAAGCTCAAATCGCTGCCGAAAATGGCGATCCTGCGCGACCTGCCTTCCGTGCTTTTGGCACGCAGGCAGATGACGGCGCGGACCGATCTGTCGGGGCGCAATCCCTATGTCAGCGGTTCGAGCCAGGAGGCGATCCAGCATCACTATGACATTTCGAACGCCTTCTACCGGCTCTTCCTTGACGAGCGCATGGTCTACAGTTGCGGCTACTTCAAGGATTTCGCCAACAGCATCGATCAAGCGCAGATCGACAAGCTCGACCATATCTGCCGCAAGCTCCGGCTGAAGCCTGGCGAACGACTGCTCGACATCGGCTGTGGCTGGGGAGCGATGCTCATCCATGCCGCGAAGAACTATGGCGTCATCGGCCACGGTGTCTCGCTGTCGCAGGCCCAGACCAATCTTGCCCGTGAACGCATCCGCGCCGAGGGTCTGGAGGACCGCATCACCATCGAGATCAAATCCTATGCCGAACTCACCGGCTCGTTCGACAAGATCTCGTCGATCGGCATGTTCGAGCATCTCGGGCTCGCCAACCACGCGACCTATTTCTCAACTGTCCACCGCCTGCTGAAGCCCGGCGGCATCTATCTGCATCACGCCATCACCAGGCGCAGCAAGGGCGACATGAAGAAGACCCTGCGCAAGGGGCCGGAGTTCAAGGCGCTGATCAAATACATTTTCCCCGGCGGCGAACTCGACACGATCGGCATGACAACAGGCAATCTCGAGGCGCACGGCTTCCTGGTCTACGACGTCGAGAATCTGCGCGAGCATTACGCCCGCACCTGTCGCCTGTGGGCCGAGCGCCTGCACGCGCGTTTCGACGAGGCTATCGCCGAGGTGGGCGAGGCCAGGGCGCGGCTATGGCTGCTCTACCTGACCGGCTGTTCGATCACCTTCGAACGTGCCTCGGCACAGATTTTCCAGACCGTCGTCACCAAGCGCGCGCGCGGCCCAAGCGGCCTGCCGCCGACGCGGGCAGATCTGTATCGATAGCTTACACGAAGCGCATCGCGTCGCCGACTTCGACGCGCGCCGGCCGGTCGATCGTGCAGTAGACGCCGAGATTGTGGGCGTTGTGGCGGACCAGGTTGCGCAGGATCGCCGGATCATGGTCGAAGCCATCCTGGGCGACGATGGTGAAACCGCAGCGGCGGCAGGGTTCGGAGACAGTCAGCAGGAGATCGCCGATGGCAAGCTTGCGGCCGATCCATTCCGTTTCCGGAAACGACCCTTCGATTGCCGTCATGTCGACGACGATGTTGGGGCGGAAGCGGCGTGGGTCGGCGACCCCTTCCGGATGCAACGCTTTGAGCCGTGCCAGCGAGGCGGTGGTCAACAGATGGATGGGCGCCTTGCGGTAGCGCTCCGCGGTCAGCGGGCCGGAATAGTCAGGTCCGGCATTCTCGCGGCGAAACGGTCGGATCGAGGCCTCGAAGCCGAGATAGGCCGACACCGCGCGGTCGCTCTCGATACTTGGCGCAGCCAGCCAGTTGTCCCCGGGAACGGCAATCTCGAGTTCCAGGGTCGGCGACAGCCGGGTGCGGATGCGCGGCACCTTGTGCCATTTCGGGTCGCGGTCCGGTCGCGCGATCTCATTGTCGGACGCGTCGACGAGGCCGAACATGCGGTCGCCCTCGATGCTCTCGATATCGACCGAGATTGTTTCCCGACGCTCGCCGGCAAGCGAACTCGCCGGATAGCGCCAGAGTTCACTGACAGTGCCGAGCGCGGCCTGCATCATCAGCTCTTCTTGTTTTGCCGGTTGGCGACCAAATCATCGACGACGGCCGGATCCGCGAGCGTTGAGGTATCGCCGAGCGCTGAAAAATCGTCCTCGGCAATCTTGCGCAGGATGCGGCGCATGATCTTGCCGGAACGCGTCTTCGGCAGGCCGGGCGCGAACTGGAGCTTGTCGGGCGAAGCGATGGCGCCGATCTCCTTGCGGACATGGGCAACCAGCTCCTTGCGCAGTTCCTCGCTAGGCTGCTCGCCGGCCATCAGCGTGACGTAGCAGTAGATGCCCTGGCCCTTGATGTCGTGCGGATAGCCGACGACGGCGGCTTCCGAAACCTTGTCGTGGCTGACCAGTGCGGATTCGACCTCGGCCGTGCCCATGCGATGGCCGGAGACGTTGATGACGTCGTCGACGCGGCCGGTGATCCAGTAATAGCCGTCGGCGTCGCGGCGACAGCCGTCACCGGTGAAGTACTTGCCCTTGTAGGTCGAAAAATAGGTCTGCACGAAGCGGTCGTGGTCGCCATAGACGGTGCGCATCTGGCCGGGCCAAGAATCGGTGATGCACAGATTGCCGTCGGCCGCACCTTCCAGCACCTTGCCCTCGCTGTCGACCAGCTGCGGCTTGACGCCGAAGAAGGGCCGTGTCGCCGAACCCGCCTTGAGGTCGGTGGCGCCCGGCAGCGGCGTGATCAGGATGCCGCCGGTCTCGGTCTGCCACCATGTGTCGACGATCGGAACCTTGCCGTTGCCGACGATGTTGAAATACCACTCCCAGGCTTCCGGATTGATAGGCTCGCCGACCGAACCCAGCACGCGCAGCGACTTGCGCGACGTCTTCTTTACGTGCGCATCGCCGGCGCCCATCAGCGCGCGCAATGCCGTCGGCGCGGTGTAGAAGATATTGACCTTGTGCTTGTCGATGACTTCCCAGAAGCGCGACTGCGACGGATAGTTCGGCACGCCTTCGAACATCAGCGTGGTGGCGCCGTTGGCGAGCGGGCCATAGACGATGTAGCTGTGGCCGGTGACCCAGCCAACATCGGCGGTGCACCAGTAGATGTCGCCGTCATGGTAGTCGAAGACATATTGGTGCGTCATCGAGACGTAGACGAGATAGCCGGCGGTGGTGTGCAGCACGCCCTTCGGCTTGCCGGTCGAGCCCGATGTGTAAAGGATGAACAGCGGGTCCTCGGCCTTCATCTTCTCGGGCTTGCATTCGGCTTTCACCGTCGCGATCTCGTCGTGGTACCAGACGTCGCGGCCGGGAACCCAGCCGGTCTTGCCGCCGGTGCGGCGCACGACCACCACCTTTTCGACTTTCGTTCCGGCTTTCGCGGCGATCTCGATCGCCTTGTCGGTGTTTTCCTTCAAAGGGATCGGCTTGCCGCCGCGCAGGCCTTCATCTGATGTGATGACGAAGGTCGACTTGCAGTCGTCGATGCGGCCGGCCAGCGCATCCGGCGAGAAACCGCCGAAGACGATCGAATGGACGGCGCCGATGCGCGTGCAGGCCAGCATCGCATAGGCCGCTTCCGGAATCATCGGCATGTAGATGGTGACGCGGTCGCCTTTCTTGACGCCGTGCTTCTTCATCACATTGGCGAGCCGGCAGACATGCTCGTAGAGCTCGTTGTAGGTGACCTTCTTGTCGTCGTAGGGATTGTCGCCTTCCCAGATGATGGCGGTCTGGTCGCCGCGCTTCTTCAGGTGCCGGTCGATGCAGTTGTAGGAGACATTGGTCAGTCCGTCCTCGAACCATTTGATCGAGACCTTGCCGTCGAAGGAGGTGTTCTTGACCTTGCTGTAGGGCTTGAACCAGTCGATGCGCTTGCCGTGCTTGCCCCAGAATTTGTCCGGGTTCTTGACGCTGTCGGCATACCATTTCAGGTAGGTGTCATTGTCGATCAGCGCGTTTTTCTTCCACGCCGGCTGGACGCGATGGACATGAACCTCGGACATTCCTGACTTTCCTCCCGAACCAATCGCCGGCTTGAAATGTCGGCGGGATCGCAGCGGCACGGCCGCGAATTCGGCGGCATTATTACCAGTTCCGCCGTTACGGCAACATTAGACGTTGGATTCGCGCGGCGGGATGCCGCAGGTGTTTTTCCCGCCGCTGTCAGCACTCGATCAGCGTCGCTGCTAACTGCATGTTTTCGCGCGGAAAACCCGTTTTCGATCAGGAAAAATCAATAGACAGTTAAGCAACGGCGCGCACACTCTGACGTTGGGAGGAAAGGAGACTCAACCAGGACCGCCCAAGGGGGACTGCCATGCGCGACCATTCCGAAATGGACCTGATGCTCAAAGGCTATGGCCTGACCACGGCCAAGATTCTCTATCACTTTCCCGATCATCCGCATCTGTTGCAGAGCTTCATCTGGCAGGACTACGATCTGGCGCCACAATTTCCGGTACTGATCAAGTTCATCGAGTTCTGGAAGGCCAAGCTGGACGGGCCGCTGCATTCGATCAGCTACACCCACCAGAAGCTGATCGCGCCGAATGAATGGCGCAAGGTGGATGGTGAGTTCGTGCTGCACTGAACGCGGTACAACCGATCTCCCCCGCAAGGGGGGAGATTGGCAGCTTCAACGCCAGTGCTCACACCACCGGCGGATTGAGCCGGGCAAAGCCTTCCTGCCGCCGATACGGGAAGTACGGGTAGGGCGCGGTGACTTCGCTTGCCGCGTCGAGTTTCCTGATCTGCTCCGGCGTCAAATTCCAGCCGACGGCGCCGAGGTTCTGGCGCAGCTGTTCTTCGTTGCGGGCGCCGATGATGACGGAGGAAACAGTCGGACGCTGCAGCAGCCAGTTGATGGCGATCTGCGGCACGGTCTTGCCGGTTTCCAGCGCCACCGCATCGAGCGCATCCATCACCCGATAGAGATGCTCGTCCTCGACCGGCGGTCCGAAGCTTGCCGTGTCGTGCAGCCGGCTCTTTTCCGGCAAGGACTGGCCACGGCGGATCTTGCCGGTCAGGCGGCCCCAGCCAAGCGGGCTCCACACCAGCGCGCCGACGCCCTGGTCGAGGCCGAGCGGCATCAGCTCCCATTCATAGTCGCGCCCGACCAGCGAATAGTAGACCTGATGCGCGACATAGCGTGGATAGCCTTGGCTGTCGGCTTGCGCCAACGACTTCATCACCTGCCAGCCGGAGAAATTGGAGACGCCGACATAGCGCAGCTTGCCGGCGCGCACGAGTTCGTCCAGCGTCGACAAGACCTCCTCGATCGGCGTCCCGGCGTCGAAAGCGTGCAGTTGCAACAGGTCGATGTAATCGGTGCCGAGGCGCCTCAGCGCATCATCCACGGATCTGATCAGCCGCGACCGAGACGAGCCATAGTCGGCCGGCCCATCGCCCATCGGCAGCGCGGTCTTGGTCGAGATCAGCACGGCATCGCGGCGGCCTTTTATCGCTTCGCCAAGCACCTCTTCCGAGGCGCCGTTCGAATAGACGTCGGCAGTATCGAACAGATTGACGCCGGCCTCCAGGCAGATGTCGATCAGCCGCCGCGCTTCCCTGGCGTCGCTGTTGCCCCAGGCGCCGAACAGCGGGCCGGAACCGCCAAAGGTTCCCGCGCCAAATGAGAGTGCGGGCACTTTCAGGCCCGATGCACCGAGACGTCGGTAGTCCATCTTTTTGCTCCTGTGGAATGAAGGGTGTGGAAAGCGGGTTTGCAGAGGACGGTCACGACCGGATGGAGGCAGGCTCGCCGAGCGTGGCGGTGCGATCGAGACGCAGCGCCAGCCCCGCCACACCGAGTGCCGCGAGCGGCAGCAGGGCGGCGACCCAGGTGAGTGAGCCCAGGCCAAGGCCATGGGCAATCACCGCACCACCAAGCCAGGCACCTGCCGCATTGCCGAGATTGAAGGCGGCGATGTTGAAGGACGAGGCGAGGCTCTGGCCGGCACCTTGTGCCTTTTCCAGCACCCACATTTGCAGCGGCGCCACGGTGGCGAAGGCGGCGGCCCCGAGCAGACCGACATAGATGACGGCCATCACCTGGCTGTGGATGGCGAAGGTCATGGTGGCGAGCACCAGGGCCAGCACCACGAGACTGCCCAGCACGGCCGGCACCAGCCAGCGGTCGGCGACCTTGCCGCCAAGCAAGTTGCCGGCAATGAGGCCGCCACCGAAGACGAGCAGGATCGGCGACACGGCCGCTTCCTTGAAGCCGCTGATCTCGGTCAGCAGCGGCGCGATATAGGTGAAGACGGCGAAGACACCGGCATAGCCGAGCACGGTGGTGGCAAGACCGAGCAGGACAGGCGTGCGGCGCAAAACGGCGAGATCGGCGCGCAGATCGCTCTTTTCGGGCGCTGTTCGGCTGCGCGGCACCAGAGCCAGGATGACGGCGAAGGCCGCCAGACCGACCAGTGTCACCGCCCAGAAGGTCGCCCGCCAGCCGAAGGCCTGGCCGAGCCAGGTGCCGAAGGGTACGCCGAGGATGTTGGCGATGGTGAGCCCAGTGAACATCAGCGCGATCGCCGAGGCTTGTCTGTTGGGCGCGACCAGCCCGGTGGCGACGACAGAGCCGACGCCGAAGAAGGTGCCATGGGCGAAGGCGGTGATGATGCGGGCGCCCATCAGCGTCCAGTAGTCGGGCGCCAGTGCACAGGCGAGATTGCCAAGCGTGAAGATCGCCATCAGCGCCAGAAGCACGGTCTTGCGTGGCCAGTTGCCGGTGGCGATGGTCAGCAGGGGCGCGCCGATGACGACGCCGAGCGCATAGCCCGAAATGAGCTGGCCGGCGGCCGTGATCGAAACGCCGAGATCCTTGCTGACATCGAGCAGCAGACCCATGATGACAAATTCGGTGACGCCGATGCCGAAGGCACCGGCGGCAAGGGCGTAAAGAGCAAGAGGCATGGCGATTTCCACTTCGATGAGGAAGAGCGCCGTCCCGCGCCCCGACCCGTGAGATCGTGCTGCGACGCATTGTGAACCAGACTTGCCTTGGGCACATTTTCTGTGAAATAGATTCACAAATGGCCAGACCCGACATCAATCGCTCCGGTGAGATCGAAGTGTTCGTGCGCGTTGTCGAGGAAGGCAGTTTTTCCTCTGCCGCACGCGCCTTGCGCATGACGCCATCGGCGGTGAGCAAGCTGATCGCGCGGCTGGAGGCCCGGCTTGGCGCGCGGCTGGTCAGCCGTTCGACGCGAAAGCTGCAACTGACGCCGGAAGGCACAGCCTTCTACGACAGCGGCCTGCGCATCCTCGCCGACATGGCGGCGGCCGAGCAGGAGGCAGCGGCGGGTGCTTCACCGCGCGGACGTTTGCGCGTCAACAGCTACGTGCCCTTCGGAGTGCACCGGCTGATCCCGCTTCTGCCTCGGTTCCTCGAACGCTACCCCGAAATCTCAGTCGATCTGGTGCTGACCGACAGCGTCATCGACCTGATGGCGGAACGGGCCGATGTCGCCATCCGTGCCGGGCCGCTGAGTGAGTCACGGCTGGTGGCGCGCAAGCTCGGGCAAAGCCCGGTGGTCGTCGTTGCAGCACCTTCCTATCTGGAGGCGCACGGCACGCCGCTGACGCCAGCGGATCTCGACAGGCACAACCGCATGGGCTTCGGGTTCGTCAGGCATATCGATGGCTGGCCGTTCCTCGACGCGGACGGCCGCGCCATCATGGTTCCCATCACCGGCAACACGCTGGTCAGCGATGGCGAGGCGATGCGGCTGATGGCGCTGGCGGGCGCGGGCGTCGCCCGGCTGGCCCACTGGCATGTGGCGGCCGATATCGCCGCCGGTCGGCTGGTGTCGCTGCTGGAGGCATTCAATCCCGGTGACGAGGAGCCCACCCACGCCGTCTATGTCGGCCAGGGCCGGCATCTGCCGGCGCGGGTGCGTGCCTTTCTCGATTTTCTGGGTGAGAGCGTCCGGCTGACCTGACATCCCGGGAGCCACGGCTCCCGGGATGTCAGCGTGGGCTGTATTTATGCTTTCGGCGTGAACGGCGCCGGGCGGCGGCCCGCTGCCTGGCGCTCCAGCATCCAGCCGGGATATTCGGACGGCAGGGCGCTGACCTCGTCGAGACGAAACAGATCGTCGCTGTCGAGCTTCACTTCCGTCGCGGCAAGGTTCTGCTCCAGCTGCTCCATGCGGCTGGCGCCGATGATGACGCTCATCACGAAGGGCTTGGCCAGGACATAGCCGAGCGCCACCGTGGCGACGCTGACATCATGCTTTTTGGCGATTTCGCGCATGACGGTAACGGTCGCCCAGGCACGGTCCTCATTGACCGGCGGGAAGTTGAAGGACGCGCGGCGGCCTTCGCCATTGCCGGGCGCGCCGGGGCCGTACTTGCCGGAGAGCAGGCCACCGGCCATCGGCGACCACACCATCAGGCCGAGCTTCTCCTCGTTGAGCAGCGGCACGATCTCGCGCTCGAGGTCGCGGCCGGCGATCGAATAGTAGGACTGCACGGTCTCGAAACGGGCAAAGCCCTTGCGCTCGGCGATGCCGAGCGCCTTGGCGATGCGCCATGCCGCCCAGTTGGAGACGCCGACATAGCGAACCTTGCCGCTGGCAACGAGATCGTCGAGCGCCCGCAGCGTTTCGTCGATCGGCGTCACGGTGTCGGTGCCGTGCAGCTGGTAAAGATCGATATGGTCGAGTTGCAGCCGCTTCAGGCTGGCATCGACCGAATCCATGATGTGGCCGCGTGAAGAGCCGCGCTGGTTCGGACCGTCGCCCATGGCGCCGTGGGCTTTGGTGGCGATGACCACATTCTGCCTGTTCACGCCGAGATCCCTGAGCGACTGGCCGAGCAGCCGTTCGGATTCGCCAAAGGAGTAGACGTCGGCCGTATCGAAGAAATTGACGCCGGCGGCGAGCGAATGGGCAACGATCTCGTTGACGCCCCTCTGGTCGAGACTGGCGATCAGGCCCCATTGGGCATTTTCACCGGCAGCACCGAAGGTCATGGTGCCGAGGCAGATTTCGGAGACGAACATCCCCGTATTTCCAAGCTGATTGTAACGCATGGTGGCGGCTCCAGAGAGTTTGTGATGACGCAAAGCAAATAGGAACGGTACGTTTCGTTTCCAATTGCTGGCTCAACGAGCCCGCCGAGTTGGCCTATAACCCCTCACCGCATCTAATGCCGCCATCAGAAAGCGCCCGCTGCATTCACCGAACGAGGTTCGCATGAGTATGCGGATTATAAGTCTATAACTCGGATCTTCGTCTTCGGGCGGCGATTGACCTCCTCGACGAAGTCGTCATCCCACACGGGACCTGAGAGAAGATATTCCGCAAGCGAAGGTGTTGCGCCGACCAGTCGGTCGTAGTTCTCGGGGGAGAGTACGACAGCAGTTGGCTTTCCGCGCACCGTGATGGTTTGTGGCCCTTGTTCCCGCGCCTGCCGTACGAATTTCGACAGATTGTTCTTCGCGTCCTTAAGATGCCAGTTCAAGGGCACTACTCGCTAGATGGCTTCGCTAGTCATATACCAGATGCCGTTGAAGCATGGCAGGGTTTCCGCTCGAACAGATGTGTTGCTAGTCCCTCGACATGGGTTGGAAGCTATTGGCAGCGAGAATCTATAAGCCTCTTTCGGCGGCAGATCGCAAACCTCGGGATAAACATCTCTCTCGTCGTCATCCACGGGCGGAGCAAGGAGCGCAGCGACGCAGCGCAGACCCGAGGATCCATCCCGCGACATCTGCCGAAGAATGCAGCGGAACAGAATTCTGCACCGCTGCATTTTCCTTGTCGTCACGGCATGGATCCTAGGGTCTGCGCTCCGCTTCGCGTCGCTCCGCCCTAGGATGACGAAGGTGTGGTGGCCTGCAGCCAATCGAATATGTTGGAATTTAGCGACTAGAGACCGGTCTGTGCATCGGAACTATCGGCTGCCGAAGATCGCCGAACCGACGCGGACGCTGGTGGCGCCGAAGGCGATCGCCGTCTCGTAGTCGCCAGACATGCCCATCGAGAGTTTGGCGACGCCGGCTTCCTTGCCGAGCTTTTCCAACAGCGCGAAGTGCGGGCCGGGGTTCTCATCGGCCGGCGGGATGCACATCAGGCCCTCGATGGCGAGGCCATGCACGTCGCGGCAGCGGGCGACAAAGGCCACGGCGTCGCGGGGCTCGATGCCTGCCTTCTGCGGCTCGGAGCCGGTGTTGACCTGGACGTAGAGCTTCGGTGCGCGGCCCTGCCTGGCGATCTCCTTGGCCAGTTCGGCGGCGATCTTCTCGCGATCGATCGTCTCGATGACGTCGAACAGCGCCACAGCCTCCTTGGCCTTGTTGGATTGCAGCGGGCCGATCAGATGCAGTTCGATGTCGGGAAATGCGTCCTTCAGATCAGGCCATTTGCCTTGCGCCTCCTGCACGCGGTTCTCGCCGAAGACGCGCTGGCCGGCCTCGATGACCGGGCCGATGTCGGCAGCGTCGAAGGTCTTTGAGACCGCGACCAGCGTCACGACGCCGGCTTCGCGGCCGGCCTCGCGCTCGGCGGCGGCGATCTTCGCCTTGACCGCGAAAAATTGCTGAACGGCGTCACCCATATGCAAATCCTGCTGTTTTGACCGGCGTTTTTGTCAGACGCGATACCCATATGGTTGACGGGTTTGCCAAACCATGGTGAACACCCGGACCACATTCCCTGAACTGCCGAGCCATCGCCCGCAGTTCGCGCCTGCTTTTAAGTGAAAAACGTCCCATGGCAACCGAACGATACAATCCGCGCGCGTCAGAGCCCAAATGGCAGAAGGCCTGGGACGCCAAGAAGCTGTTCGAAGCGCACAATGACGATCCGCGCCCGAAATACTATGTGCTGGAGATGTTCCCCTATCCGTCGGGGCGCATCCATATCGGTCATACCCGCAATTACACGATGGGCGATGTGGTGGCGCGCTACAAACGGGCCAAGGGCTTCAACGTGCTGCATCCGATGGGCTGGGACGCCTTCGGCATGCCGGCCGAAAACGCGGCGATGCAGAACAAGGTCCATCCCAAGGAGTGGACCTACCAGAACATCGCCACCATGCGCGAGCAGCTCAAGGTCATGGGCCTATCGCTGGACTGGGCGCGCGAATTCGCCACCTGTGACGTCGACTATTACCACCGCCAGCAGATGCTGTTCCTCGATTTTGTCGAGAAGGGGCTGGTGACGCGCAAATCCTCCAAGGTCAACTGGGATCCGGAGGACATGACCGTGCTCGCCAACGAGCAGGTCATCGATGGACGCGGCTGGCGCTCGGGCGCGCTGGTCGAACAGCGCGAACTGACGCAGTGGTTCTTCAAGATCACCGACTTCGCCCAGGATCTGCTGGATTCGCTCGACGGCCTCGACGAATGGCCGGAAAAAGTGAAGCTGATGCAGCAGAACTGGATCGGCCGCTCGGAAGGCCTGCTGATCCGCTGGCCTCTGGCCGACGCCTCTGATGGCGAGCATGAGCTGGAAGTCTATACGACAAGGCCCGACACCATCTTCGGCGCTTCCTTCATGGCTGTCGCCGCCGATCATCCGTTGGCCAAGAAGGCCGCTGCGCACAATCCGGCGCTGGCGAAGTTCATCGAGGATATCGGCCATATGGGCACCTCGGTGGCGGCGCTGGAGACAGCTGAGAAGAAGGGTTTCGACACCGGCATCCGCGTCGTCCATCCGTTTGACGACAACTGGACGCTGCCTGTCTATGTCGCCAATTTCGTTTTGATGGAATACGGCACCGGCGCCATTTTCGGCTGTCCGTCCGGCGACCAGCGCGACCTCGACTTCGCCAACAAATACGGCCTGCCGGTGATTCCGGTGGTGATGCCGGAAGGCGAGAATCCGGCGACGTTCCAGATCATCGATGAAGCCTATGTCGATGACGGCGTGATGATCAATTCGCGCTTTCTCGACGGCATGAAGCCGGATCAGGCTTTCGACGAGGTCGCCAAACTGCTGGAGCAGAAGACGATCGGCAACCGGCCGATGGCCGAGCGCAAGGTGAATTTCCGCCTGCGCGACTGGGGCATTTCGCGCCAGCGCTACTGGGGCTGTCCGATCCCGATGATCCATTGCGAGGCTTGCGGCGTGGTGCCGGTGCCGAAGGCGGACCTGCCGGTGAAGCTGCCCGACGATGTCGATTTCGATCGCCCGGGCAATCCGCTCGACCGGCATCCGACATGGCGCCATGTGAAATGTCCGCAATGCGGCAGGGATGCGCGGCGCGAAACCGACACGATGGACACGTTCGTCGATTCGTCGTGGTACTTCGCCCGCTTCACCGCGCCGTGGGCGCATGAACCGACCGATCCCAAGGCGGCCAACGAATGGCTGCCGGTCGACCAGTATATTGGCGGGATCGAGCACGCGATCCTGCATCTGCTCTATTCGCGCTTCTTCACCCGCGCCATGCGCGAGGCCGGCCATGTCGATCTGGCCGAGCCGTTCAAGGGCCTGTTCACGCAAGGCATGGTGGTGCACGAAACCTATCGCGTCGGCTCGGCATCGAATGGCCGCTGGCTGGCGCCCACCGAAGTTCGGTTGGAGGATGTCGACGGCAAGCGCAGCGCCATCGACATCGCCACCGGCGAGGCCGTCACCATCGGTCCGCTGGAAAAGATGTCGAAATCGAAGAAGAACACGGTGAGCCCGGAAGACATCACCGATGGCTACGGCGCCGATACGGCGCGCTGGTTCATGCTGTCGGATTCTCCTCCCGAGCGCGATGTCGAGTGGACCGACGATGGCGCTGCCGGTGCGCATCGCTTCATCCAGCGCATCTGGCGACTGGTGTCGACGGCGGCCGAAACACTGGCCGGCATCAAGCCCGTGGCGGCCAGCAGCGGTGAGGCCGCGGTGGTTTCCAAGGCCGCGCACAAGATCCTGAAGGCGGTCGGAGAGGATATCGAGAAGCTCGCCTTCAACCGCGCCATCGCCCGCATCTACGAACTGGCCAACGCGCTGACCACGCCGCTCAACGAGGTGGCCGATGGCAAGGCCGATGCAGCGCTGAAAGGCGCCTGCCGGCAGGCGGTGGAGATTCTCGTGCATCTGATAGCGCCGGTCATGCCGCATCTGGCCGAGGAGTGCTGGGCAGCGCTTGGCGGCACCGATCTCGTTGCCGAACGGCCTTGGCCGGTCTTCGATCCGGCGCTGGTCGTCGACAACGAAGTCACCTATCCGGTACAGGTCAACGGCAAGAAGCGGGGGGATTTGACAATTGCCCGCGACGCGGACCAAGGTGCGGTCGAAAAAGCGGTATTGGCTCTCGACTTCGTGCAGAAAGCACTCGAAGGGAAGGCTCCGCGCAAGGTGATCATCGTGCCGCAGAGGATCGTCAATGTCGTTGCCTGATCGGGAAAAGACAGAGTTGAGCCATTTGCTGCGCCGCATAGCGCTTGCCGGCCTGATAGGTTCGCTCGCGCTTGTCTCGGCCTGCACGGTGCGGCCGCTCTATTCGAGCGCGCCACTGTCGGGTTCGCAGGCCAGTGCCAGTGCCGAACTGGCGTTGATCGGCATCAAGCCGGTCAATACGCGTTACGGCCAACAGGTGCGCAACAATCTGATTTTCGGGTTTGGACGAGGCGCCGGCGAGCCGGCCTCGCCGGCATATTCGCTCAATCTCGGCGTGACCGAAGCGGTCGAGTCCGCGGCACTCGTGCAGGTCGGAACGGATGAAGACGAACCGACCGCCGGTTCCGTGACGCTGACCGGCAGCTATACGCTGGCCGATGCGAAGACCGGCGTGGTGATCGCATCCGGCAAGCGTTCGATCACCTCGTCCTTCGACAGGCCGCGTCAGGAATTCGCCGCATACCGGGCGCAGATCGACGCCGAGAATCGCGCTGCGCGAGAGTTGGCGGAAGCGCTGCAGCTGTCCATTGCCCAGGACCTTGTCCGGCACGGCAAGACCGGCTAGCGCACCTCATCGCTCCACGGAAACGGTCTGGCTCCAGGCATGATGGGGTGATCGCGGGATCATGACCAGATTCTCGAACAGAGATTGTCCGAAGACCCATCGATCTGCTGCGGCACGGCGAGTAGATCGCGCCACCAGCGTGGATGCAGCGAGACGACGATCGTGCCGTGTCGGTCGCAGACCACCACGAAGATTTTGGTGCCCAGGATGGTCGGCGATCCATCCGGGAAGCAACTGTTAACCACTCGCTCCCTATTGCTCGGCAGACATTTCAAAGTGAGTCTTGAGAATGGAAGCCAAGCGTTTTTCCCGGGTCAATTTATCGACGGCTGCATTGCCTGATGGCCCCGAGGGGAAGCGCTTGGAGAGCATCGGCGACAGGGGTGGTCAGCGAAGTTCTTCCGCGGCAGGCGACCTTGATCGTCCGGCTCGCAAGGAGCCGGACGGCCGGCAGCCCACCACACGCCGGGCCGGCTATTCCGCACCGGTGGTCGATCTCGGCGGCAACAAGCGGCCCTATATGGAGCCGCGGGGTGGCTCGGACGATACGCCTTCGAAAATCGGCGATATCGAGAGCCCTGCCTGGCAGGAATATTTCTTCCTTGCACCCAACGTGCGTTTTACACGCACGCCGGACTATGAGGCCAGGAAGCATCGTCCGCCGCACGAGCGTGTTGTCGAACACGCCGCGACGCGCCCAGCAGAGCAAGCCGTTGCTCAATCCGTGGTCGGCGGGGCGTCCTCCGCGCCTTCGCTACTGGCATTGCCGGCTTCGGTGAAAAGCCCTGCTTCCCAGCCGCTGGCCGGCCACGCCTCGCAAGGGTCATCACCGCCGGCTGCTGCTTTTGTTGCCCCGGGGCGCGCCAGGGAGAAGGTGCCAGCCGTTGCGCCGGTGCTGCCGAGGTCGGTCGCTACGGCACGGGCATCCGCGCGTGCGTCCGTTGCTCCGGGCGCCAAAACGACCACTTCCGAAAGGCTGCGCTGGCCATATCTTTCGGATCATGCCTTCTTCGAGGCCATGGCACCCTATCTGGTCGACGTTTCGTCGCCGGCCCGGCAGACCGGTCCAGCGTCGCCTGCACCGGTCGCCGTGGCGCCAGTGACCACTATGCCGATCGACATTCGCCCGACGACAGGGACCGATGCCACCGCATTGTTTCGTGTCATCGACTGCCTTCCGGGCCAGGTCTTGAAGCCGTTGCCGGATGTTTGGCCGGCCAATTCGAACCGGACCGTCGCCCAACCTGGCGTGCCGGCGAGCAATGCGCCGTCGCCGGTCCAGGCTGTCGCAATCCCAGCCGCCAAAAGCGATGCCGTTTCCGTGTCGGCCGCGCCAAGTGTGAACGTCCCTGCCAGGGCCGTTGGCGCCCGCTCCGCGCGCTTGCCTGGGGCTGGAAAGGTCGTGCTGTCAACCGCAGGCGATCCCTATGAGCTTCCCTCGGAAGAGCTGTTGCAGCAGCCACCGGAGGGACAAGGCTTCTACATGTCGCAGGAGCGGCTCGAGCAGAACGCCGATCTGCTGGAAAGCGTGCTCGAGGACTTCGGCGTGCGTGGCGAGATCATTCATGTTCGCCCAGGCCCGGTCGTCACGCTCTATGAGTTCGAGCCGGCGCCGGGCGTCAAATCTTCTCGCGTCATCGGGCTTGCAGACGATATCGCCCGCTCCATGTCGGCGATTTCGGCGCGCGTCGCCGTCGTGCCTGGCCGCAACGTCATCGGCATCGAGCTCCCGAACGAGATGCGCGAAACCGTCTATTTCCGGGAGCTGATCGAATCGGAAGGCTTTCGCAAGACCAGCTGCAAGCTGGCGCTTTGTCTCGGCAAGACGATCGGCGGCGAGCCGGTCATCGCCGAGCTGGCGAAGATGCCGCATTTGCTGGTGGCCGGAACCACCGGCTCCGGCAAGTCGGTCGCCATCAACACCATGATCCTGTCGTTGCTCTATCGGTTGAAGCCGGAAGAATGCCGGCTGATCATGGTCGATCCCAAGATGCTCGAACTCTCTGTCTATGACGGCATCCCGCATCTTCTGACGCCCGTCGTCACGGACCCCAAGAAAGCCGTGACGGCGCTCAAATGGGCGGTGCGCGAAATGGAGGACCGGTATCGCAAGATGGCGCGGCTCGGTGTGCGCAACATCGACGGCTATAACGAGCGTGCCGCCGCTGCCCGCGACAAGGGCGAGACGGTTGTCATGACCGTGCAGACCGGCTTCGAAAAGGGCACCGGCGAACCGCTTTTCGAACAGCAGGAAATCGACCTTGCGCCGATGCCCTACATCGTCGTCATCGTCGACGAGATGGCCGACCTGATGATGGTCGCCGGCAAGGAGATCGAAGGCGCGATCCAGCGTCTGGCGCAGATGGCGCGCGCTGCCGGCATTCACCTGATCATGGCAACGCAGCGCCCCTCGGTCGATGTCATCACGGGCACGATCAAGGCCAACTTCCCGACCCGGATTTCCTTCCAGGTGACATCGAAGATCGACAGCCGCACAATCCTGGGCGAGCAAGGCGCCGAACAATTGCTTGGCCAGGGCGACATGCTGCACATGATGGGCGGCGGGCGCATTTCCCGCGTGCACGGGCCGTTTGTTTCCGACGCGGAGGTCGAGCATGTCGTCGCGCATCTCAAGGCGCAAGGGCGCCCCGAATATCTGGAAACCGTGACGGCCGATGAGGACGAGGAAGAAATCGAAGAAGACCAGGGCGCGGTCTTCGACAAGGGATCCATTGCAGCCGAAGACAGCGACGCGATCTACGACGAGGCGGTCAAGGTGGTGGTGCGCGACAAGAAGTGCTCGACGTCCTACATCCAGCGCCGCCTCGGCATCGGCTACAACCGCGCCGCGTCCCTGGTCGAGCGTATGGAAAAGGAAGGTTTGGTCGGCACACCCAACCATGTCGGCAAACGCGAAATCATCATGGGCCGGCGCCAGCCGGCAAGCGCACCCGAGGACGATGGCGCGGACTGATCGGCAGCCCGCTTGAAGCGCACATGAAAAAGGCCGGTTGCCCGGCCTTTTCATCACAAGCGAATTGGCTTCAGCCGATCGCCATTCTCAGCCGATCTTCTGGCCGGTTTTTGCCCAGTCGGCAAGGAACTGTTCCAGGCCCTTATCGGTCAGCGGGTGCTTGACCAGTGCCTTCAGGGTCGCCGGCGGCGCGGTCACGACATCGGCGCCGATGAGCGCCGCCTGCTTGACATGGTTCACGGTGCGCACCGAAGCGACCAGGATCTCGGTCTGGAAATCGTAATTGTCGTAGATCTGCCTGATCTCCTGGATCAGCTCCATGCCGTCGATGCCGATGTCGTCGACGCGGCCGACGAAGGGCGAGATGAACGAGGCACCGGCCTTGGCCGCCAGCAGCGCCTGGTTGGCCGAAAAGCACAGCGTGACGTTGACCAGGCGGTTCATCTCGGTGCGGATCGTCTTGCAGGCCTTGAGCCCGTCCAGCGTCAGCGGCACCTTGATGCAGACATTGTCGGCGATCTTGGCCAGAACCTTGGCCTGCTGCATCATCTCGGAATATTCGGTGGCGGTGACTTCAGCCGAGACCGGACCCTTGACGATATCGCAAATCTCTTTGGTGACGTCGGCGATCTTGCCGCCGGATTTGAGGATCAGCGACGGATTGGTGGTGACGCCGTCGAGCAGCCCCAGGTCGTTCAGCTCACGGATATCCTTGACGTCGGCGGTGTCGACAAAAAATTTCATGGCGGGTCTCCTGAAGATTTTCATGTGCATGTCATGCACATTCGGGGTCGGCCTTTGATCTAGACCAAAGTCAGGGCAAGGTCACGCCTCATGATCGAAGATTCGCCCTTTGTCGCAGCCGCACCGGTGCTGGTGCCGATGCCCGCCGAACGCCCCTACACCTATGCCGTGCCGGCCGGCATGCGCGTGGTGCCGGGCTCGATCGTGCGCGTGCCGCTTGGGCCGCGCCAGGTCGCCGGCATCGTCTGGGATGGCGCGGTCGAGAAGGTCGACGCGAAAAAGCTGCGCCCCATCGAACAGGTTTTCGACTGCCCGCCGATCGACCGCGCGATGCGCCGCTTCGTCGACTGGGTGGCGCAATACACGCTGTCGCCGCCGGGCATGGTGGCGCGCATGCTGCTCAGGGCGCCGGAGGCTTTCGACCCCGAACCGTGGATCGAGGGATTGCAGCGCACGCTTCTCGCACCCGACCGGATGACGAGCGCCAGGCAGCGCGTGCTGGAGACGGCCGAAGGCGGCCTTGCCTGGACGCGCTCCGGCCTCGCTCACGCCGCCGGCGTGTCGTCGACGGTGATCGACGGCCTGAGGGCGCAAGGCGTGTTCGAGACCGTGATGATCCCGCCGCGCCCGGTGGTGGCCGCGCCCGATCCCGGCTACGCCACACCGGAACTGATGCCGGACCAGAGCGCCGCGGCGCAGATGCTGCGCGCCAATGTCGCAGCCGGCGTGTTCAACGTCGCGCTGCTCGACGGCGTCACCGGATCAGGTAAGACGGAGGTTTATTTCGAAGCGGTGGCGGCTGCGCTCGACCAGGGCAGGCAGGTGCTGATCCTGCTGCCGGAAATCGCGCTGACGCATGCCTTTCTCGAGCGCTTCCAGCAGCGCTTCGGCGCCAAGCCGGGTGAATGGCATTCCGACCTGCCGCCGCGGATGCGCGAGCGGGTTTGGCGGCAAGTGGCGGAAGGCGGCGTGCGGGTCGTCGCCGGTGCGCGTTCGGCGCTGTTCCTGCCGTTCAAGGAGCTTGGCCTGATCGTCGTCGACGAGGAGCACGACCCTGCCTACAAGCAGGAGGACCGCGTCTTCTACAATGCGCGCGATATGGCGGTGGTGCGCGGCCATATCGGCAGCTTTCCGGTCGTGCTGGCGTCGGCGACGCCATCGGTTGAAAGCCGGGTCAATGCCAGCCAAGGTAAATACAACAGAGCGGTGCTTTCCGCTCGCTTCGCCGAGGCGGCGCTTCCGCATCTGAAGGCGGTCGACATGCGGCGCGCGCCGCCGGCGCGTGGCGGTTTCCTGTCGCCGGTGCTGCTCGACCAGATGCGCCAGACGCTGGAGAGGCAGGAGCAGTCGCTGCTGTTCCTCAACCGGCGCGGCTATGCGCCGCTGACGCTGTGCCGGGTCTGCGGCCACCGCTTCGGCTGCCCGGTCTGCTCGGCCTGGCTGGTCGAGCATCGTTTTCGCGGCCAGCTGGTCTGCCATCATTGCGGGCACAATGAGCGCCGCCCCGAAGCCTGCCCGGAATGCGGCACGCTCGATCATCTGGTCGCCTGCGGGCCAGGTGTCGAGCGGATCGCCGAAGAGGTCGTTACGCATTTTCCCGACGCGCGCACCATCGTCTTGTCGTCGGACCTGATGGGCGGCGTAAGGCGTCTGCGGCTGGAGCTGGAGGCAATCGCCGATGGCGAGGCCGACATCGTCATCGGCACGCAGCTCGTCGCCAAGGGCCACAACTTTCCCAACATGACCCTGGTCGGCGTCGTCGATGCCGATCTTGGCCTTGCCAATGGCGATCCGCGCGCCGCCGAGCGCACATTTCAGCTGCTCAGCCAGGTCACCGGCCGCGCCGGCCGCACCGGCAAGAAGAGCCTTGGCCTGCTGCAGACTTTTCAGCCCGACCACCCGGTGATGCGGGCGATCGTCTCGGGCGACGCCGAGGCGTTTTACGAACGTGAGATCGCCGAGCGCGAACGGGCCGCACTGCCGCCCTTCGGCCGGCTCGCAGGCGTCATCGTTAGTGCGGTGACGCGGGCTGAAGCCGAAGGCCATGCACGTGGCCTGCGCCGCGCCGCGCCCGAGGCGACGGATTTGTTCGTGCTCGGCCCGGCGGAGGCGCCGCTGTCACTGCTCGGCGGCCGCCATCGCTTCCGCCTGCTGATCCAGGGCGAGCGGCGCGCCGATATGCAAGGTTTTATCAGGGCCATGCTGGCCAACGGGCCAAAACAGCGCGGTTCGGTCAGGGTGCAGGTCGATATTGATCCGCAGAGCTTTTTGTAGAGGCGATGGCTGCCGGGCGCTTGGTAAGTGGATTCAAATAGGTACGTCGGGCGGCTCAAAACTCGACGTCTCGTGACGGCGATTCGTTTCGCTCAAATTCAATGCCGCCAGGATACCGAAGTAACCAATCAGCCAAATTTCTCCGACTGTCTTGCGAATAGAGCTTTCGCCCTTCATCGACCGGGACGATCATGGCAGCCGGCCTGCCATTTTTTTTATGATGGTTGGCTCGCCGTTTCCCGCAGCCTCCACAATTGCCGAGAGTGTCGCCTTGGCCTGCTGAAGCTGAACGGTTTTCACTGCGACCTCCTTATGCTCTCATGTGTTTATAGTATCGCGGATCGCCCAGGAAAAGGAGCAGCCCTTATGAAAACCCTCGGCCTTCTGGGCGGCATGAGCTGGGAATCGACCGCCATCTACTATCGCCTGCTCAACGAGATCGTGCGCGAGCGGCTGGGCGGCTTGCATTCTGCCAAACTCCTGCTGTGGTCCTTCGATTTTGCAGAGATCGCCGAGCGGCAGCATCACGGCGACTGGGACGGCGCCGGCGTGCTTCTCGTCGAAGCAGCGCGCAAACTCGAGGCCGGCGGCGCGGAAGGTCTGCTTTTGTGCACCAACACCATGCACAGGCTGGCCGATGAGGTGCAGGCGTCGGTGTCGATCCCGCTGATCCACATCGCCGACGCCACGGCGGTGGCGGTCAAGCGCGCCGGCATGCAGCGGCCGGCGCTGCTGGCGACGCGCTTCACCATGGAGCAGGACTTCTACAAGGGCCGGCTCGCCGACAGATTTGGATTGAGCCCTGTGGTGCCGGATGCGGCCGGGCGCGACATGGTCCATCGTGTCATCTATGAGGAACTGTGCCAAGGCATCGTCAAGGAGACTTCAAAGGCGGCTTACATAGCCGAGACCGAGCGCCTGCGCCGCGAAGAGGCGGCCGACAGCGTCATCATGGGCTGCACCGAGATCACCATGCTCATCGGCCAGCAGGACTTCGACGTTCCGGTCTTCGACACAACGCGCATCCATGCCGAGGCGGCGGTCGAATTCACGCTGGGCTGACAGGCTTCCGCAAATTGCCGGACTCCATCTGGCGTCCTTTCTTTCCTTCGCTAGAATGCCCGGAATTTCAAAACAGGCATTTCGAGGGGACGAGATGGATTTTGCGCTTCCATGGCCGACGAGCCAGGGCGAATGGCTGGCCTGGTCGAGCGCCGTCTTCACCGTGCTGCTCGGTCTTTTGTTTTTTCTGGCACCTGGTCTCGCCTTCCGTGCCCTGCGCTTGCAGGTCAAGCCAGAGAAGGCTGCCGCGATCGCCGAGGGGCGCGGCAGGATGTCGGGCTTTTATCTCGGTGTCGGCCTGTGCTGTATCCTGCTGGCGCAGCCGCTGATCTACATGGCGCTCGGCTTTTCCTGGTTGTTCACCGCCTTCGGCCGGCTGCTGTCGATGATGTCTGATGGCGCCAACACGCCTTTCAATTGGGTTTCCATTGTGCTGGAATTGGTCCTGGCGGCGTTGCCGCTCGCCTTTGCCTTCGGCTTTCTGCCTTGAATCGTTGGGTATTCCGCGATGGAAGACGGGTGACTTTCCCCGGATGCGACAATAGTGCCTGAAAACCATGCGGAACGACGCATTGCGGTCTTAAAATGCCTGTGCTAGACGGCAATCGACTTTCGGCCGGGGATAGCGGAAGCCGCGCCTCCGTGCTCGAAAAAATGCAGTAAGGTCAAAGATTTAGCCAGAGTTTTTGCTCGCGCCAACAATCTACGGCCTGTCAGACAAGAGAAAAGACGGTCCGTGGCTCAATCGTCATCGCCAATCTCAGGTGTCGCAGAACGCTATGCGGGTTCGCTGTTCGAACTCGCCCTGCAGGCAAATTCCGTGGCCAAGGTCGAAGCCGACCTCAACAGTTTCGAAGCCATGCTCGCGGGCAGCGCTGATCTCACCCGGCTGATCAATAGCCCGGTGTTCTCCAGCGAGGACCAGGCGAAGGCCATTGCGGCGATTGCCGACAAGGCGGGGATTGCCGGCCTCACTGGCAATTTCCTGCGCGTCGTCGCCCGCAACCGCCGGCTGTTCGCCATTCCCGGCATGATCAGGGCGTTCCGCCAGATATCAGCCGAACATCGTGGCGAGACCGCTGCTGAAGTGACGTCGGCGCACGAGCTGACGGCTGCCCAGCAGACCGAACTCAAGGCGGCGCTGAAGAGCGTTGCCGGCAAGGACGTGGCCATCTCCGTCACCGTCGATCCGTCGCTGCTCGGCGGGCTGGTGGTCAAGATGGGCTCGCGCCAGATCGATACGTCGCTCAAAACCAAACTCAATTCGCTCAAGCTTGCACTGAAAGAGGTCGGCTGATGGACATCCGCGCCGCGGAAATTTCCGCAATTCTGAAAGACCAGATCAAGAATTTCGGCAAGGAGGCCGAGGTCTCCGAAGTCGGACAGGTGCTGTCCGTCGGTGACGGTATCGCCCGTGTCTACGGCCTCGACAATGTCCAGGCCGGCGAAATGGTCGAATTCCCCGGCGGCATCCGCGGCATGGCGCTCAACCTCGAAGCCGACAATGTCGGCGTCGTCATCTTCGGCGCCGACCGCGACATCAAGGAAGGCGATATCGTCAAGCGCACCGGCGCGATCGTCGACGTCCCCGTCGGCCCCGGCCTGCTCGGCCGCGTTGTCGATGCGCTCGGCAATCCGATCGACGGCAAGGGTCCGATCAAGGCAGTCGAGCGCAAGCGCGTCGACGTCAAGGCGCCCGGCATCATCCCGCGCAAGTCGGTGAACGAGCCGATGTCGACCGGCCTCAAGGCCATCGATGCGTTGATCCCGGTCGGTCGCGGCCAGCGCGAGCTGGTCATCGGCGATCGCCAGACCGGCAAGACCGCCATCATCCTCGACACGATGCTCAACCAGAAGTCGGTGCACGACAACGGCCCCGAGAAGGAAAAGCTCTACTGCGTCTATGTCGCCGTCGGCCAGAAGCGCTCGACCGTCGCGCAGTTCGTCAAGGTGCTGGAAGAGCGCGGCGCGCTCGAATACTCGATCATCGTCGCCGCCACCGCTTCCGATCCGGCACCGATGCAGTTCCTGGCGCCGTTCGCCGGCGCCACCATGGGCGAATACTTCCGCGACAATGGCATGCACGCGCTGATCAGCTATGACGATCTGTCGAAGCAGGCCGTCGCCTATCGCCAGATGTCGCTGCTGCTGCGCCGCCCGCCGGGCCGCGAAGCCTATCCGGGCGACGTCTTCTACCTGCACTCGCGCCTGCTCGAGCGCGCCGCCAAGCTCAACGACGATCTGGGCGGTGGTTCGCTGACCGCGCTGCCGATCATCGAGACGCAGGCCAACGACGTGTCGGCCTACATCCCGACCAACGTGATCTCGATCACCGACGGCCAGATATTCCTCGAAACCAACCTGTTCTTCCAGGGCATCCGTCCTGCGGTGAACGTCGGCCTGTCGGTCAGCCGCGTCGGCTCGGCCGCGCAGATCAAGGCGATGAAGCAGGTTGCCGGCTCGATCAAGGGCGAGCTCGCGCAGTACCGCGAAATGGCGGCCTTCGCGCAGTTCGGCTCCGATCTCGACGCCGCCACGCAGCGCCTGCTCAACCGCGGATCGCGCCTGACCGAACTCCTGAAGCAGCCGCAGTTCTCGCCGCTGAAGACGGAAGAGCAGGTCGCGGTGATCTTCGCCGGCGTCAACGGCTATCTCGACAAGCTGCCGGTCAACCAGGTCGGCAAGTTCGAGCATGGCCTGCTCAGCCACATGCGTTCGGCCGGCAAGGACGTCCTCGATGCCATCCGCAAGGAAAAGGCGCTGTCGGACGATCTGCGCGCCAAGCTGAAGGCCGAGATCGACGCTTTCGCCAAGACCTTCGCCTGAGCGAATTGCAAGACGGGATCAGGTTTGAAGCATGCCTTCATTAAAAGACCTTCGTAACCGTATCGCCTCGGTCAAGGCGACGCAGAAGATCACCAAGGCGATGCAGATGGTCGCCGCGGCGAAGCTGCGCCGTGCGCAAGAGGCTGCGGAAGCGGCGCGCCCCTATTCGGAGCGCATGGGTTCCGTGCTGGCCAACATCACCCAGGCCATCGGCGGCGGCGGCGATGCCCCGGCGCTGATGACCGGCACCGGCAAGGATGACGTGCATCTGCTCGTCGTCTGCACCGCCGAGCGCGGCCTGTGCGGCGGCTTCAATTCGCAGATCGCCCGCCTTGCCCGCGACCATATCCGCAAGCTTTTGGCGGACGGCAAGCAGGTCAAGATCATCTGCGTCGGCAAGAAGGGTTTCGACATCCTGCGCCGCGACTATGCGTCGATGATCATCGACCGCGTCGATCTGCGCGAGGTCAAGACACTCGGCTTCGTCAATGCCGATGCGATCGCCAAGAAGGTCATCCACCTCTTCAATGAGGGCGGCTTCGACATCTGCACGCTGTTCTATTCGCAGTTCAAGTCGGTGATCAGCCAGATCCCGACCGCGCAGCAGATCATTCCGGCCGGCGTTGCTTCGGCTCCTGCCGAGGCGATCGATGGCGGCAACGCCGTCTACGAATATGAGCCGGAGCCGGGCGAAATCCTCTCCGACCTCATTCCGCGCAACATCTCCGTGCAGGTTTTCCGGGCGCTGCTCGAAAATGTGGCCGGCGAAATGGGCGCCAAGATGAGCGCCATGGACAATGCGACGCGCAACGCCGGCGACATGATCAACAAGCTGTCGATCACCTATAACCGCCAGCGGCAGGCGCAGATCACCAAGGAACTGATCGAAATCATTTCGGGCGCCGAGGCGCTCTAGGCGTGGTTCGCGGGTCATCGACCCGCGACTGGACCGCGTGAGAAACAAAGGACGAAAAAGGGTAAAGACGATGGCGAAAGCAGCGACCCCCCAGAAGGCGACATCCAAGACGGCAGCCCCCAAGGCCGCAGCCGCGAAAACCGCAGCCCCCGTGAAGGCGGCAAAGGCTCCAGCAGCCCCGGCCAAGGCGGCAGCACCGGCGAAGGCCGCCGCTGCCAAGACATTGGCAGTGGCCAGCAAGGCAACCGGCGTTGCCGGCAAGGTCCGCCAGGTCATCGGCGCCGTTGTCGACGTGCAGTTCGGCGATCACCTGCCGGCGATCCTGAACGCGCTCGAGACGACCAATGTCGGCAATCGCCTGGTGCTCGAAGTCGCCCAGCATCTGGGTGAAAACACAGTGCGCTGCATCGCCATGGACTCGACCGAAGGTCTGGTTCGCGGCCAGGAAGTGCGTGACACCGGCGCGCCGATCACCGTGCCGGTCGGCCCGGGCATGCTCGGCCGCATCATCAACGTCATCGGCGAGCCGGTCGACGAAGAAGGCCCGGTCGACGCGACCGAAATGCGCTCCATCCACCAGCCGGCTCCGACCTATGTCGAGCAGTCGACGGAAGCGCAGATCCTGATCACCGGCATCAAGGTGCTCGACCTGCTGGCGCCCTACGCCAAGGGCGGCAAGATCGGCCTGTTCGGCGGCGCCGGCGTCGGCAAGACCGTGCTGATCCAGGAACTGATCAACAACATCGCCAAGGCGCATGGCGGCTATTCGGTGTTCGCCGGCGTCGGCGAGCGCACCCGCGAAGGCAACGATCTCTATCACGAGTTCATCGAATCCGGCGTCAACAAGAAGGGCGGCGGCGAAGGCTCCAAGGCCGCACTCGTCTACGGCCAAATGAACGAGCCGCCGGGCGCGCGCGCCCGCGTCGGCCTGACCGGCCTGACGGTTGCCGAATATTTCCGCGACCAGGGCCAGGACGTGCTGTTCTTCGTCGACAACATCTTCCGCTTCACGCAGGCCGGTTCGGAAGTGTCGGCTCTGCTCGGCCGTATTCCTTCGGCCGTGGGCTATCAGCCGACGCTCGCCACCGACATGGGCGCGCTGCAGGAACGCATCACCACCACGACCAAGGGCTCGATCACGTCCGTGCAGGCCATCTATGTGCCCGCCGACGACTTGACCGATCCGGCGCCGGCGACCTCGTTCGCCCACCTTGACGCGACGACGACGCTCAACCGCGCCATCGCCGAAAAGGGCATCTATCCGGCCGTCGATCCGCTGGATTCGACCTCGCGCATGCTCGACCCGCTGGTCGTCGGCGACGAGCATTATGGCGTCGCGCGCCAGGTGCAGTCGATCCTCCAGCGCTACAAGTCGCTGCAGGACATCATCGCCATCCTGGGCATGGACGAGCTGTCGGAAGAGGACAAGCAAACCGTGGCCCGCGCCCGCAAGATCGAGCGCTTCCTGTCGCAGCCGTTCTTCGTCGCCGAAGTGTTCACCGGCGCGCCGGGCAAGCTGGTCGACCTCGCCGACACCATCAAGGGCTTCAAGGGCCTCTGCAACGGCGACTACGATCACCTTCCGGAAGCTGCCTTCTACATGGTCGGCGGCATCGAGGAAGCGGTCGAGAAGGCACAGCGCCTCGCGGCTGAAGCGGCTTAATTTAGGGAATAGGGAGTAGTCAGTAGTGAGTGGGGAATAGCAGCTGCGTAATGTGGACCGGTTAGGGCCACTTACTACTGCCTAGTTCCTATTCCCTACTCACTAAATTGATCATGGCTGAAGCTTTCAAGTTCGAACTGGTCTCGCCGGAGCGTCTGCTCGTTTCCGAGCAGGTCGAATCCGTCGTCATTCCCGGCGCCGAAGGCGAGATGACCGTCATGGCGCATCACGCTCCGGTCATGACCACGATCAAGCCGGGCGTCGTCACGGTGAAGACCGCGGCGGGCGGCGAAGAGCGCTATGTGGTGTTCGGCGGCTTCGCCGACATCGTTCCGGCCGGCTGCACGCTGCTGGCGGAATCGGCTGTCGCGGTGAAGGATGTCGACCGCGCCGATCTCGCGCGCCGCATCCAGGAAGCCAAGGAAGACGCCACTGATGCCAAGGACGACGAGGCTCGCAGCAAGGCGGAACAGTTCCTTAGCCAGCTCACCACGCTGGAAGGCGCCATCCTGCCGGCGTAAGGCCTGAGGGCAGACTCTGGAATTCATGCCATTGGTAGCGCGCAGGACGGGCGTTCTGTCGCGATCCTTCGCGCCTAGGGGCGCTGTCCCGCCGACATCATAACCGCGAGGCCGTAGCTCAGGCCTGCTCGCTCTGTATGCCGAGCGCGGCGAAGGCCAGAACCGGACCATCGCGCCGCAGGTGGACGAGATGGACAGCCACGAGTTCGATCAACGTCTGCCGCTCGGCATGGTCCCTGGCGAAGCCGGCCAGGTCGAACACCGCGGTCACGGTTTCGTTGGCCGGCAGCTGCTCGCTCAAAAGTGCCGTCAGCGCCGCGTCGAGCGGATCGGTGAAATGTCCCGCCGGCAAGGTTTTTCCTCGCGCGGCGCAAGCGGCGATCCAGGCAGCCACCACCAGGGTTAGATGGACCAATTCAGTACCGGCTTCGAGGCATTCGATGGCGGAGGCGACGATGCGCTGCGGCAGTTTCTGGCTGCCGTCATTGGCGATCTGCGCCGTGCGATGGGCAAGTGCAGTGTTGGAAAAACGCTCCGCGAGCTCCGCAGTATAGGCGCTCGTGTCCAATCCGGCATCCTCGGGCAGGGTCGGGATGGCTTCGGCCCACAATGCATCAACGAATTGCCGGATCGCCGGGTCGGCGAAGGCGCGGTCGACGGTGGCATGACCGCTGAGCAGGCCAAGATAGGCGATGGCCGAATGCGAGCCGTTGAGCAGCCTGAGCTTCATGTCCTCGAACGGGCCGACATCGCGAACCATGGTGACGCCGAATTGTTCCCACGCGGGCCGGCCAGTCGGGAACTTATCTTCGACCACCCACTGACAAAACGGCTCGGTCATCACGGGCCAGGCATCCTCGACGCCGAGTTCTTCAGCGATCCGCGCCCGATCGGCGTCAGTGGTTGCGGGCACGATGCGATCGACCATGCTGGAGGGAAACGCGACTTGTTGTGCGATGTGGTCGGCAATTCCGACATCGCTCGATTGCGCGAGCCCGGCATCTCGCAACTGGGCGAATTCGACCAACAGCCGGTGCAGCGTGGCGCCGTTGGCCGGCAAATTGTCGCAACACAGGACAGTGAAGGGCGGCGTGCCGGCGGCGCGTCGCCGGGCAAGCGCCTCGGTCAGAAAACCATGCGCTGTCTTCGGCATCCGGGGATTGGCCAGATCATGGGCGATATCGGGATGTGCGGCGTCCAATCCGCCGCCTGCCGCCCTCAGATAGGCCTTTTCAGTGATCGTCAGCGTGACGATGCGGGTGCGCGGATCGGTCAGCGCGACCAGCACCGCCCTGGGATCCTCCGGCGCCACCAGCATCACACCGATCGAACCGATGACCTGAAGCCTTTCGGTTCCACTGCTTCTGATCGCCAGCGCGTAGAGCCCGTCCTGCGGCGTGAGAGCGTCGCGCGTGTCGGTGCTGCGCAGCGAAACGCCTGTTATGCCCCAATCCGCGTCGCCTGCCGCCAGGCAATCGTCGACATAGGCTGCCTGATGGGCGCGGTGGAAGGCGCCGACACCAAGGTGCACGATGCCCGGGACGACGCGGCTGCGATCATACGCAGGTGTCGCGATCGAAGCCGGCAGTGCGCGCACCGTCTTCGTGGAAAGGCGTTCGGTCGTCGTGGTGCGACTGGTCTGGTCGGATGACATGAGTGGCCTCGGCAGGGATCGGCAAAGCGGCGTAACATTCGATTTCCTGCCACACAATGGGTCGAAAAGTCATCATACAACAATCAGATTTTTGTATGTTGACATTATTTCTTGCCGCCCCTACCGATAGTGGCCTTGGGAGGATGACCGTGACACTGACCCATGCGGATCTGCTGTTTCCCGCCGAGGCGCATTCGCGCGCGATTGCCCGTGATCTCTATGCCGGGATCAAGGACCTGCCCCTTGTCAGCCCGCATGGCCACACCGATCCGCGCTGGTATGCGCTGAACGAGCCATTCCCGGATCCGGCGCAACTGCTCATCGTCCCGGATCACTACATCTTCCGCATGCTGTTCAGCCAGGGCGTCCGCCTCGAGGATCTCGGCGTCGCGACGCTGGACGGCGCGCCTGTCGAAACCGACGGCCGGACGATCTGGCGGCGCTTTGCCGAGCACTATTATCTGTTTCGGGGCACACCGACCCGGCTGTGGTTCGACCACGTACTTGCCGATCTGTTCGGCATCGACGAACCGCTGACCGCCGCGACCGCCGACCGCCACTACGACACCATCGCGACGCTGCTGCAGTGGGAGAATTTTCGCCCGCGCGCGCTGTTCGAGCGTTTCAACATCGAGGTCATCGCGACCACGGAAGGCGCGCTCGACGATCTCAAATGGCACCAGATGATCCGCGACAGCGACTGGCAGGGCCGTGTGGTCACCGCTTATCGGCCGGATGCTGTCGTCGATCCCGATTTCGAAGGGTTTTCAACCAATCTCGATCGGCTCGGCGAGATCACCGGCTGCGACACCGGCAATTGGGCCGGCTATCTCGATGCGCATCGCCAGCGGCGCGCCTTCTTCAAAAGCTTCGGCGCGACTTCGTCGGATCATGGCCATCCGACGGCCGAGACCGCCAATCTTTCGGATGCGGCGGCGCAAGAGCTGTTCAATCGGGTTCGCCGTGGTTCCGACGATGAGCGCGAGCGAAAACTGTTCCGCGCCCAGATGCTCACCGAGATGGCCAAGATGAGCCTCGACGATGGGCTGGTCCTGCAGATCCATCCCGGCTCCTGGCGCAACCATTCGCCCGCAATCTTCCAAAAATTCGGCCGCGACAAGGGCTTCGATATCCCGACCCGGACCGACTATGTGACGGCGCTGAAGCCGCTGCTCGACTGCGTCGGGCTGGAGCGCGACCTCACCGTCATCCTCTTCACGCTCGACGAGACCAGCTATGCGCGCGAGCTGGCGCCGCTGGCCGGTGTCTACCCGGCGCTGAAGCTCGGGCCGGCCTGGTGGTTCCACGACAGCCCGGAAGGCATGCGGCGCTTCCGCGAGATGACCACCGAGACGGCCGGCTTCTACAACACCGTCGGTTTCAACGACGACACCCGTGCCTTTCCCTCGATCCCGGCGCGTCACGATGTGGCGCGGCGAGTCGACTGCGCGTTCCTGGCGCGTCTCGTCGCCGAGCACAGGCTGCGCGAGGACGAGGCGCATGAGCTGGCGCGGGAACTGACCTATACGCTGGCGAAAAAGGCGTATCGGCTCTGAAGGGGCAACTCGCCCGCAATGCAAAGGGAGGAAACCATGTTGCATTTTTCAAGACTGACGGGAGCTGCGCTGCTCGCCGCCGCACTGATGGCCGGAACGGCAAGTGCCCAGACGGTTCTGCGCTCGTCCGACACCCACCCGGACGGCTATCCGACGGTCGAGGCAGTCAAATATTTCGGCGAGCTTGTAAAGGAGCGTACGGCCGGCCGCTATGCGGTCGAGCTCTATCATTCCGCGCAGCTAGGCGAAGAAAAGGACACGATCGAGCAGGTTCGCACCGGCGTGATCGACCTCAACCGCATCTCGATGGCGCCGTTCAACGGGCTCATTCCCGAAACCACTGTGCCCTCGCTGCCCTACATCTTCCGCTCGGAAGACCATATGCACAAGGTCATGGACGGGGCGGTCGGCGACCAGATCGCGGCGGCGTTCGAACAGGTCGGGCTGGTGCTGCTCGCCTTTTATGACAGTGGCGCGCGCTCCTTCTACAATTCGAAGAAACCGATCAACTCATTAGCCGATCTGGCCGGCATGAAGTTCCGCGTCATCCAGTCCGACATCTTCGTCGACATGGTGGCGGCACTCGGCGCCAACGCGACGCCGATGCCGTATGGCGAGGTGTATTCGGCGATCGAGACCGGGGTCATTGACGGCGCGGAAAACAATTTTCCGAGCTACGACACCGCAAAGCATGCGGAAGTCGCCAAGTTCTATTCGCTCGACGAGCACACTATGGTGCCGGAAGCCTTCGTCATGGCGAAGTCGAGCTGGGACAAGCTGACGCCAGAGGATCAGGCGATCTTCAAGGCGGCCGCCAAGGAGAGCGTCGCCAGGCAGCGCGAGCTGTGGACCGCCAAGGTCAAGGAATCGCGCGCCAAAGTCGAAGCGGCCGGTTCGCAGATCACGACGCCGGACAAGCAGCCCTTCATCGACGCCATGGGTCCGGTCTACGAGAAGCACGTCAAGGACGACAAGCTGAAGGCCATGGTCGAAGCCATCAAGGCCGTGCAGTGATCAAGCGGCGGCGCGGGCATTCCGCGCCGCCATCCCCCTTGCGGAGAGAACCGGTGACCTCCAGCCCAGAACATAGACTGCCCCTGTCCGGCGTCGCCCGCATGATGTCGCGCGTCAGCACAGCGGCGCTATGGGTCGCAGGCATCGGGCTGGTGCTGATGACCGCCTTCGTCGCCTGGCAGGTGTTCGGTCGTTATGTCCTGAACCGCTCGCCAAGCTGGACCGAGCAGGGCTCGGTGATGCTGATGAGCTGGTTCATTTTCCTCGGCGCTGCCGTCGGGGTGCGCGAGAACTATCACCTCGGCTTCGACGTCCTGCTCTACGTGCTGCCCAAAGGCGGCAAGCGTTGGCTGCGGATGATCTCGGACCTCGTCGCGCTCGCCTTCGGCATCGGTATGATCTGGTATGGCAGCCAACTGGTCGCATTGACCTGGGGCGCTACCTTGCCGTCGCTCGGCATATCGGGGGGCTGGGACTACGTCCCGCTGGTCGCGGGAGGCGTGCTCGTCGCGCTCTTCACGCTGGAGCGCATCGTGCTTCGTCTCTCCGGTGCGCCGATCGACGATGTGCTCGATGAACTGCCGCCGGCGGAAGTCGCAACCGAACTCGACACGGCGAACGTGAAGGTCTGACGCCATGGAACTCTGGATCCTCTTCGGCGTCTTCACCCTTCTGATGCTTATAGGCACGCCGATCGCTTTCTGCCTCGGCGTCGCAAGCTTTGCCACCGTCCTCTACATGGGCCTGCCGCCGCTCATCGTGTTCCAGCGCCTGAATTCCGGCATGAGCGTCTTTTCGCTGCTGGCCATTCCCTTCTTCATCTATGCCGGCGACTTGATGGTGCGCGGCGGCATCGCCAGCAAGATCGTTGCCTTCGCCGGCTCGCTCGTTGGCCATTTGCGCGGCGGCCTCGGGCAGGTCAACATTGCGACCGCTACACTGTTCGGCGGCATTTCGGGCTCCGCGGTGGCCGAGGCAGCGGCGGTCGGCGGCTTGATGATCCCGCAGATGAAGGCGCGTGGATATGGAGCGGATTACGCAGTCAACGTCACGTCGATGGCGGCGCTGATCGCGCTGCTCCTGCCGCCGTCGCACAACATGATCATCTACTCGATCTCGGCAGGTGGAAAGATCTCCATCGCCGACCTGTTCACGGCCGGCATCATTCCGGGCCTGCTGTTGGCCCTGTCGCTGATGATCACCGCCTATTTCGTGGCGCGCTCCCGCGGCTATCCGACCGAGCCGTTTCCGGGCTTCACCGCCGTCGCGCATCTCTTCGCTGTCGCGGTGCCCGGCCTGCTGCTGATCGCGATCATCTTCGGTGGCGTACGATCGGGCGTTTTCACGGCGACCGAGAGTTCCTGCGTCGCGGTCATCTATGCGTTGCTCGTTACTGTCTTCGTTTACCGGCAGATGACTTGGGAAGGTTTCGTTCATGCTACCCATGGTGCCGTGCGCACCACGGCCATGGTGCTGCTCATCATCGGCATGGCGGCGGCGTTCTCGTGGTTGATGGCCTTCCTGAAAGTGCCGGCAGCGCTCATAGCCTCCATGAACGCGATCTCGGAGGATCCGCTGGTCGTGCTTCTCCTGCTCAACGTCTTGATGCTGTTCCTCGGCACCTTCATGGATATGGGGCCGACGATCATCATCTGCACGCCGATCTTCCTGCCCGTGGCGCAAGCCTACGGCGTCGACCCGGTGCATTTTGGCGTCATCATGATCCTCAACTTCGGCATCGGGCTGAATACGCCGCCGGTGGGCGCTGTGCAGTTCGTGGCGTGCGCAGTGGGCAAGATATCCGTCTGGGAAGCGATGCGCTCGATCTGGCCGTTCTATGGGGCCGGGCTCGTGGTACTGGGGCTCGTCACTTACATTCCGGCCATTTCGCTCTGGCTACCGAGCGTCTTCAAATAGGGGCGACATGGCATCGGACACCGCAACCGACCTCAGGGTCGAGAGAAAACCCAAACTGTCGGAGACCGTGGTCGCGACGATCCGCAAGCAGTTGCAGGCGGGTGAGATCCTGCCCGGCCATAAATTACCGACCGAAGGCCAACTGACCGAAACCTTCGGCGTCAGCCGCACCGTCATCCGCGAGGCGCTTGCCAAGCTTGCCGCCGACGGGCTGGTCGAACCGCGCCAGGGCGCCGGCGTCTTCGTCACAGAGCACATCTCGACAATGTTCGGCGCGCTGGCCGCCGACATGGGCAGCAAGGATTCGATCGCACTCAACGTGCTCGAAGTGCGGCTGGCGATCGAGATCGAATCGGCCGGGCTCGCCGCCATCCGTCGCAACGCCGCGCAGGAGGCGGCGATCCAGGAAGCCTTCTTCGAATTCGAGCGGCTGCTGCTTGCCAGCGAGCCGACCGGTCCGGCCGACCTCGCCTTCCATCGCGCCATCGCCAGCGCCACCAGCAACCCCTTCTATGTCGAGATGCTCGACGTGCTCGGCCGGCGCGCCATCCCGTGCGACGTGACTTCGCCCTGGTCGACCGAACTGGCGCAATCCGACAGCTACCAGCGCGGGCTGCAACGCGAGCACCTGGTGATCCTCAACGCCATTACCTCTGGCGATGCCGAGGCCGCGCGCGAGGCGATGCGCGCACACCTCACCGCCAGCCAGCAGCGTTACCGCGAGCGGCTGCATGCACGTCAGGCTTTTTATTCCAGTTCGGTCAAGGCCGCCGCCGGCAAATGACCCATCTCAAGTCAGGACGAAAATGAGCCAGAGCCATATCGACTGTACATCACGCTTTGCCATCGACCCGGTCGCCGCCGCGGCGATGGGAACCGATGAGCTGCGTCACAATTTCCACATTGACGGCCTGTTCCAGCGCGGCCGCATCAGCCTGACCTACACCCATTACGACCGCATGATCGTTGGTGGCGCCGTGCCGACTGGCGCACCGCTGCCGCTGGAAGCGATCAAGCCGACCGGCACGAAGAACTTTCTCGACCGTCGCGAACTGATCGCCGTCAACATCGGCGGCGCGGGCGTCATCACGGCCGGCGGCCAGTCCTTCGAATTGCAGGCGCGCGACATGCTCTATCTCGGCATGGGCACCACCGACGTGTCCTTCGCCTCGGTGGACAAGACCGCGCCGGCTAAATTCTATCTGCTCAGCGCGCCTGCGCATCAGGCCTGGCCCAGCCGGCTGATCCGCATCGGCGACGCCAAGCGCCTCGATCTCGGCAGCAAGGACACCTGCAACGAGCGTTCGATCTTCCAGTTCATCCATGCCGAGGGCGTGAAGACCTGCCAGCTGGTGGTCGGCATGACTCAGTTGGCTCCAGGATCGGTGTGGAACACCATGCCATGCCATGTGCATGACCGGCGCATGGAGGCCTATCTCTATTTCGACCTGGCCGAGACGGCGCGCGTCTTCCATTTCATGGGCGAGCCTGACGAGACGCGCCATATCGTCATGGGCAATGAGGAGGCGGTGCTGTCGCCGGGATGGTCGATCCACTCCGGTGCCGGCACTTCCAATTATGCTTTCATCTGGGCGATGGCCGGCGACAATGTCGACTATACCGATGTCGACCCGGTGGCGTTGGGGGATCTGCGGTGAGCGACCCCTTCAGCCTTACCGGAAAACGTATCCTGGTCACCGGCGCCAACACTGGCATCGGCCAAGGCATCGCCGTGTGCGTCGCACGCGCCGGGGGCGCGGTGGTCGGCGTCGGCCGCTCGTCGATGGACGATACGGCAGACAAGATTGCGGCGGTGGGCGGGCAATTCGAAGCGGTGAGCGCCGACCTTGCCGACACTTCGGCCGCCGGCCTGTTGCTCGACCGGATCTGGGACGAAAGCGGTCCGCTCGACGGGCTGGTCAACAATGCCGGCATCATCCGCCGCGCCGATGCCGTCGATCTCAGAGAGGCCGATTGGGACGACGTCATGGACGTCAACCTGAAGACGGTTTTCTTGCTCTGCCAAAGCTTTGCAAGGCGTGCCTTGGCCGCTGAGCGGAAAGGCAAGATCGTCAACATCGCCTCGGTGCTGGGCTTTCAGGGCGGCATCCGTGTCGCGTCTTACACGGCCTCGAAGCATGGCGTGCTCGGCATCACCCGGCTGCTCGCCTGCGAATGGGCGCAAAAAGGCATCAACGTCAACGCCATCGCGCCGGGCTATATCGAGACCAACAACACGCAGGCGCTGCGCGCCGATCCCGACCGCAGCGCCGCCATCCTGGCGCGGATCCCGGCCGGTCGCTGGGGGGAAGCGGGCGACATTGGCGACGCCGCCGTGTTCCTGCTGGCGCCGGCGTCGAACTACATGCATGGAGCGGTGGTGCCTGTGGATGGCGGCTGGCTTGCGCGATGAGGAGACGACGATGACCACAAAGATTTTCGCGCATGCCGGCGAGGGCGCCTGGACGCCGACCCCGGACGGCAACAGGCGACGCGTTCTCCTGCATACCGACGAGTTGATGCTGGTCGAATTCGGCTTCGACAAGGGTGGCGTCGGCGCCCTGCATTCGCACCCACACGTCCAGGCTAGCTATGTCGCCGAGGGCCGCTTCGAGGTGACCATCGACGGTAGGACCGAAACCATCGAGACCGGCGGCAGCTTCATTGTGCCGTCCGGTCTGGTGCACGGCGTCAAGGCGCTGGAAGCAGGGCGGCTGGTCGACAGCTTCACGCCGCACCGGGCCGATTTCCTCGGCTAGCCAGGGAAGACCCGCACCTCAAAAGAGGCGCGGGTTGTTGCCTGGGCGCTTGTGGCGCCGCGGTACTCAAGACATGACCGCAGGATGCGAACCTGCCGCATGATGGTGAACATAGGCTTAACGCGCCGGGTGTTCGGTCAGGTGATATGCCGGAGCAGGCTGAAGAGCCGCTCGAACGTCTTGCCGTAGGGCGGGCGCAACAAGGCTCCCGCGCTCAGCCGGGACTGCAGGAAAACCGGCTTCTCCTTGCTGAAGGTGCGAAAGCCCCATTCGCCGTGATAGGCGCCCACGCCGCTGGCGCCGACGCCGCCGAAAGGCTGGTTCTCCTGCACCAGATGCAGCATGCAGTCGTTGATGGTGACGCCGCCGGCGACGGTCTCATGCAGGATGCGTTGACGGTTGCCGCTGTCGCGCCCGAACCAGTAGAGCGCCAGCGGCCGGTCCGCCCCATTCACATGCGCGATTGCCTCGTCGATCCCGGTATATTCTACGATGGGCAGCACCGGCCCAAAAATCTCTTCGCGCATCAGCCGCAGGTGCGCGCCGGCATTGCGGACCAGGGTCGGCAGCAATTTCCGGCTGGTACCGCCAAGCTCCTCACTGGCCGGGTTGATTTCGGTGACATCGGCGCCGGCGTCACGCGCTTCAGTGATCATGTCGCGCAGGCGCTGGTGGTGCCGATCGCTGATGATGGCGGTATAATCGGGGTTGTCGCGCAGGGTCGGGTAGAGCTTCGCGATCGCCGTTGCGAGCTTCGCGGCGACCGCGTCTGCTCGCCCCTTCGGGACCAGAAGATAATCCGGCGCGATGCAGGTCTGCCCGGCATTCAACAGCTTGCCGTAGGCAATGCTGGATACCGCCGCGTCGAGGTCGCATGACGGATCGAAGATTGCCGGCGACTTGCCGCCGAGTTCGAGCGTGACCGGGGTCAGGTTGGCTGCCGCGGCTATCGCGACCTGGCGTCCGACCGCGGTCGAGCCGGTGAACAGCAAATGATCGAAAGGCATCGACACGAAGGCCTTTCCCATCTCCGCGTCGCCGCTGATGACGCTGAGCTCATCGGGTGCGAAATGCTCGGCAACGAGTTTGGCCAGCAGCGTTGAAAATGTCGGCGTCAGTTCGGAAGGTTTTATGAGTACGCGGTTGCCGGCGGCAAGGGCCGCGGTGACCGGCGCGACAGCGAGCTGGAAAGGATAATTCCAGGGCGACACGATGCCGACGACACCCAGTGGCTGCGGAAGGAGGCGATTTCTGCCCGGCAGGAACGGCATAGTGGTGGCGACGCGGCGTTCGCGCATCCAGCCCCTGAGGTGCGACAGCGCGTGGCGGATACCGGCGCGCACGACGAACAGTTCCGCAAGACGCGTCTCATGCGCGGAACGGCCGCCAAAGTCGGTGTCGATGGCGGTGCAGATGTCGGCTTCATGCCGCTCGGTCAACGCCAACAGGCGTTTCAGGCGATCCTTGCGGATGCCAAAGTTGGGGAAAGGCTGCGCCTCGAAGGCAGCACGCTGCAACCGAAACCGCTCGCCGAGAGCATCCTGAATGGCCTGCAGCATCGCGCCCTCCCTGACTTGTCGGGCCGAGCTTACATCGTGGTGCGTGGCGGAATCCAGCGGGGGTGCAGGTCTCGCAAGGGAAGGTGCTGCGGCGAGCCTTGGATCAATCGGTCAGCTTCCGCGTTCGCGCCGCAGGCTTTCCTTGTGCCGGCTTGTTCTGGTTGTGGTCCGGTGTCAGCTGCGCTAAGGCAAGGTGCCCATGCGGAGAGTCGTTTTGACCGGTTTCCACATCCTCTCCAATCCACGAAATTGCAGCCCGGTGTCTGCCTGATGCAGGCATCGGCGATGAGCATCTTGGCCGTGGCCCGCAGGCGGCGCGTTTCGTCCCGGGTGGCCCTGATGCAAGATCGGGTTGCCGCATTGCGCCAGCGGAATTGCGGATGAAGGGCGCGCGCAGGCTTGAGGCTGCGTTTGGAGCGGCCGCGCGAAGGGTTATGCGGGAGTTTCTGCGATTCGTGCCGCTGTCTCTGAAACAGCGCATGCAAAGACGCACATACGCACGCGCAACGCCCGCCAACAGAATTTTCATTTCGGGCTGCGCGCGCAGCGGGACGACGCTGACACAGCGGCTGATGAGGTGTTTCGGGGATATTTTCGTCCATCCGCCCGAAGCGCGATACACAATGCTGGACATGCTGGATCGGCCGGAATCGAACCTCGTCGTCAAGCGCGATGCGCGCGGTTTTGCGCATCTGGCGAAGCTACCTCCCTCCATCGGCTTGATCTATTGTGTGCGCCATCCATTCGACACGCTGACAAGTTCGCATCCGCAAACACGCCACGAGCGTCGGTTCCACGTCACGCCGCATCGCTGGCTGGCCGAATACGACGCGCTGACCCGGCTGAAGAAGGCACAACCGCACCGGCAGATACTCTTTGTCCGCTACGAAGACATGATCGGCGCGCCCGATGCGCAGCAGGACAGAATCGCGCAGTCGTTCGGACTGACACCGCGCATTCGTTTCAGCGAGGATCCGGACAATCCGATCCGGGTGGCTTCGTTGAGAAAATGGGAACGGAATGAAGAATTCAGGACCTATCTCGACGGTCTGCCCCCGGCATTTCTCGTCGGCGTCCGGCGTTTCTGCGCCGAGTTCGGCTATGACATGCCAATAAGCACGCCGACCGTGGACGCGCGGTGATGCAGGCACCGGCGGCCGTCGCGACAGAAGAGCGAGATCCCAAGCGGCGCGTGCTGAAAGACGTGTTCGGCTTCGATGATTTTCGCCCCGGCCAGGCCGATGTCATGGACGCGCTGCTGGCTGGGCGTCATGTGCTGGCCGTCATGCCGACAGGTGCGGGCAAATCGCTCTGCTACCAAGTGCCGGCACTGGTCCTGGGTGGGCTCACCATTGTCGTTTCGCCGCTGGTGGCGCTGATGCAGGATCAGGTCGCCGCCTTGCGGCTTGCCGGCGTGGCGGCCGACACGATCAATTCCTCGATCGACCGCGATGCCAATATCGCCGCATGGCGTCGCGTCGCCTCAGGCCAGACGCGCCTGCTCTATCTCGCGCCGGAGCGGCTGATGACCGAGCGGATGCTCGAGGCGCTGGCCAGGCTCGATGTCAGCCTGATCGCCGTCGACGAGGCCCATTGCATTTCGCAATGGGGGCCGGCGTTCCGGCGCGAATACGAGGACCTGTCGCGTCTGCGCGGCATCTTTCCCAACGTGCCGATCATCGCGCTGACGGCAACGGCAGACGAAGGCACGCGCACCGACATCGAATCCCGGCTATTTGCCGAGCGCGTCGAGACCCTGGTGCTGGGCTTCGACCGGCCGAACATCAAGCTTGCCATCGAGGCCAAGCAGGACAGCAAGCGGCAATTGCTGCGCTTCGTCGCGCGCCATCCCGGCCGCAGCGGCATCGTCTACTGCCTGTCGCGCAAGAAGACGGAGGAGATGGCGGCCTTCCTCGAGAAGAACGGCGTGACCGCGCTCGCCTATCATGCCGGCATGAGCAAGGAGGCGCGAGACGCCAACCAGAACAGCTTCATGACCCTTTCAGGCGTCGTCATGGTGGCGACCATCGCTTTCGGCATGGGCATCGACAAGCCTGATGTCGCCTATGTCTTCCACACCGACATGCCGGGCAGCCTGGAGGCCTACTACCAGGAGATCGGCCGCGCCGGCCGCGATGGGCGGGACGCCGAGGCGCATATGCTGTTCGGCCTTGGCGATATCCGCATGCGCCGGATGTTCATCGACGACGAGGATGCGCCGCCCGAGCACAAGAGGCGCTCGCATGGCCGGCTCGACACGCTGATCGGCTATTGCGAGACGGCGCAGTGCCGCCGCCAGGTGCTGCTCGGCTATTTCGGCGAAGAAGCGCAGCCTTGCGGCAATTGCGACACCTGCCTCGACCAGGCGCCGCGCGCCGATGGCGGAGCGGAGGCGCGGATCATCCTGGCAGCCATCGCCCAGAGTGGCGAACGCTTCGGTGCCGGCCATGTCATCGACATTCTGCTCGGCCATGAAACCGAGAAGGTGCTGGCCAGGAACCACCAGAGGCTCGCCAGCTTCGGCAGCGGACTGGCGCACAAGAAGGACTCTTGGCTGTCGCTAATCCGGCAGCTCGTCGCCGGCGGGTTCCTGATGCCGGATCCGGCCGGCCATGGCGGGCTCGCCATCGCCGAAAAAGGCCATGCGCTTGGCCGTGGCGAGGTGCCGTTCCATTATCGCGTCGAGGTGCGCAGCCGCGCCTTGCGCGGCAAGACGCGCTCCGGGCAGGATTTCGGGCAATCGGATGTGGACACCGGGCTGCTGGCCGCGCTGAAGACCTTGCGACTGCGGCTCGCCAAGGAGCGCCAGGTGCCGGCCTATGTGGTGTTTTCCGATCGCACCCTGATCGACATGGCAGAGCGCCGCCCAAACGACCTCGACGCCTTCGCTGAAGTGAATGGGGTTGGGGCGGCAAAGCTGAAGGAGTTCGGCCAGGTTTTTCTGAGTACGATTGCCGAGCACCAATCCGATGGCTCGGCCTGAGGTCAGATCAGCGACTGGTCACGCGTCCTGAAGCATAGCGATCTTCGGAGAGGGCATCCGTTCCGAGACCTCCTGTTCCGTCGCCGCCCATTCCTCCACCGCCCATGCCCCCGCCGAGACCGATCAGTTCAATGTTCTCTGGCCGGCCCGCCGACAGATCAGGCCCAGACTGAGGCGTTCATCGACTTCATGGCTGAGCATCTTCAACCGCAATAGGTGCCGCTGTCCGCCTATCCACCGCAGCGTCGACCCGCGGGGCGTCAGTCGCGCGATATGGACAGTCCCGTGAAAAGCGGAGCGTAGGCGGCGAGCCTGCGGGATACGAACTCCGTGAAGAGCCGCACGCGCTTCGTCTTGCGTGTCTCCCCCTGTGTGAGAAGCCAGAGCGTTCCGTACATGTGCAGGTCGGTGCCCGGCACCCTCACCAGCAGGGGGTCGGCATCTCCGACGAAGCACGGCAGTGTCGTGATCCCGAGACCTTGCCGTACGGCAACGATCTGCGCCTCGGCGTCCGTGGTCCTGAATGGAACCCCCGCGGTGCGAACCTCACCCGCGCCGGCCCACTCTGGAATTCCATGAACGCTTATGACGATCCACCGGATGGGATCAGGCGCGCCCGCACGCCACGCGGCCAGGCGATCGCGGGACATGTAGACGCCGCCGAACACCTCCGGTCCCTTCAGGCCGTGAAGATTGAGCGGCAGGGTTTTGCGGTCGTAGACGACGCGGATCGCGACGTCGGCCTCTCGGCTGGTCAGATTTGCCAGCTCGCCGGACGACAGGATTTCCATCTCGATGTCCGGGTGCAGACGCGCGAAATCGGCGAAGTCCGGCATGAGCAGGTGTGTCGCGAGGGGAGGTGCCAGCGTCACCCGCAGAAGCCCGCGCACACCCTGGTCGCGCCCGAAGACGCGCGTCTCCAGCTGGTGCGACGACGCTTCCATCTGGTTCGCGAGATCGAGGACCTCCTCGCCCGCAGCCGTCAGGCGGTAGCCCGAAGGCAGCTTTTCGAACATGTGCGCTCCGAGGCGTTCCTCGAGCCGGGCGACGCGTCGCAGCACGGTCGAGTGATTCACCCCGAGCTGCGCGCCGGCAGCCCGCACCGAGCCTCCGCGCGCGACGGCAAGAAAGTAGCGAATGTCATCCCAGTCGATCATGGTGCAATCCGGCACCGCGCGGTGCGCCTTCCAAAGCCCGTATCTAACGCATGCTACAGCAGTACGGGCGGGACATCATAGCTTATGTCGACAGGGGCGGCGCAATTCCGAATGGCGGACACGGATCGTCACGGCTGGCGTCAGTTCCTGAAAGCGGATCGATTTTGCACCACCGATGTGCGCGCTTCCGCACTCACCGCGTGACTCTGACGGGCCCATCTAGAGGTTCTCGGGGCTTACCCGAACGACCAAAGACAGAGCCTGGAAGGATTGAGTTATGGGAAAACTAGACGGTAAGGTTGCGGTTATTACGGGTGGCGCCACCGGCATCGGCCTCGCCGCTGCAAAGCGCTTCATCGAGGAGGGCGCTTTCGTCTTCATTTTCGGCCGTCGGCAGGATGTGCTCGACGCTGCTGTGGCCAACCTCGGGGCCAATGCCCGCGCGGTGAAAGGCTCGGTTTCCGACGAGGCCGACCTCGACCGGCTCTACGCGGCGGTGAAGGCCGAGCGCGGAACCCTCGACATCGTCTTCGCCAATGCCGGGGCGGGAGGCCTGCTTCCGCTCGGCGAGATCACCGCCGAGCACATTGACGAAACCTTCGACACCAATGTGAAGGGTACGATATTCACGGTCCAGAAGGCGCTGCCACTGATGGGCGAGGGCGGTTCGATCATCCTGACCGGATCGAGCGCCGGCACCACGGGCGCCCCCGCATTCAGCGTCTACAGCGCGAGTAAGGCGGCCGTGCGCAATCTTGCGCGGAGCTGGGCGGAGGACCTGAAGGGCACCGGCATCCGGGTAAACGTGCTGTCGCCCGGGCCGACAGCGACCGAACTCGCGAAGGCAGCGATAGGGGAGGAGGGCTTGAAGGCCTTCGCCTCGATGAACCCGCTCCAGCGCATGGCCGATCCGGCGGAGATTGGAGCGGCGGCTGCGTTTCTCGCGTCGCCCGACAGCAGCTTCATGACCGCCAGCGAGGTCGCCGTCGACGGGGGCCTGGCGCAAATCTGACGCTACGCCCCGCCGTTCATTCCATTCGATATTCCGGGCCCGCAGGGCGTGGTAAACTGAAGGAGAATATACATGAGCTATGCAATTATTGGCTTCGGCAAGATCGGCCACGCTCTTGCCAAGGCGTTTGCCCGCAACGGCATCGAAGTGTCCGTGGCAACCACGCGCGACCCGGAAAGCTTTGCAGCCGATGCGGCCGCGATCGGACCCACGATTATCCCCAAAACGCTGGCGGAAGCGATCAAGGCGGACATCATCTTTCTGGCGGTTCGTTTCGAGTCGCACCCAGATGTCGCGAAGGCGCTGTCAAGCTGGGAAGGCAAGACGATCATCGACGCGACGAACGTGTTTCCAGCCCCTGAAGAGCTGGACGGTCTGCCGTCCTCCGCCTTCGTCGCAAAGGCGTTCACCGGTGCCAAGCTCGTCAAAGGGTTCAATCACCTGATTGCAGCCACTTTGGCTGCCGATCCGATCGTCGAGGGCGGGCACCGGGTCGTCTTTCTGTCGAGCGACGACGAGGACGCGATCGCTCCCGTGGCGGCCTTAGCCAAACAACTCGGGTTCGCACCGGTCAAGCTGGGGAAGCTCAACGAGGGTGGCGCACTGGTGCACGCACGCGGCCGCACTTGGGGCCAGCTGATCTTCCAGGACCTGTTCAAGAAGGAGCAGTAACGGATTTATCGTGCACCGACAGAGTGGCCGGTGTTCGACGCCGGCCACATCGTCAGCAACGAGCCGAGCGCGCAAAGTGACGTGCTTGAAAGCGGCTTACATCTGCCTGGGATCCTTCGGCCGACATGTGCCGGCCACCCATGAATCGTAATTGCAATAGCTGACGTCCCAGCCGGCATCGCGTCTTTTGGAAGTTACCTCACGACCGCCCGGGCGGATGGGTCCGAAGCCACCCCAACTGCCATCCGAGCCTTTGCAATTTCCCATGACGCGATAATTGCAGTTGTCTACGACGAAGTTGCGGTCCATCGACACGCATGCCGATGCGACAGTGGAAAGACTGAAGAAGGCCGTGCCGGCGACTGTGACGGCGAGAGAGGCTTTGCGCCTAGTGGTCTCCTAACTGGCTGGGCAAACCAACCATTACGAGATCTTGGCCGGGCCACTTCCCCCATTTGGGCCAAACCGGCTGGCAAATTCACAGCGACATGGCTGCGCTTGCGGACAGAAAACCATGTGCGGAGAGCCGAATGGGCCTGCCCATCGCCGAAGCTTTACGCCTCCGCAAAGGCCAGAGTGTCCCGGCTCGGGCGGCTTTGTCCTGTTGGCTGCGCGATATGCGCGCGATATGCGGCAGGCGGCTAGAGCGATTCCTATTTTGAGAGAATCGTAGGATTCCCAAAGCCGGATGTTTGTGATTCAAGATGCTGGCTGGATTGGAG
>NZ_JAMYOI010000033.1:0-64245 GCF_040319775.1 Mesorhizobium sp. M0870 | reverse complement strand
CGAACAGGAACAGGATGTGGTCGTATCCCGTCACCATGTGCTTGGCGCCGAGATAGATGAAGGGCAGCAGATTGATGCCCGTGATCTCCTGGATATAGCCCTTGTCGCCTTCGGCAACGGCATGGGCGAGGGCAACCGCCCCAAGCAATGGAAGGGTCAGGAGAGCAATGAGCATAGGAAGGGCCAACCGCCAGCGCGCGCAAGGCGTGCGTGGCGGACCCTCGTAGAAGGATCCTTGCATGAGAATTCCAATCGTCGTCGTTGAGGATGGCCGCGCGTGCGGCCGCGATCATGCGATGACGATCTGCCTGGGAGGGCGCTCAAGCCGGAAACGGATTTTGAGGTCGGCAAACGAAGGCGGGTAAACCAGCCAGCTCCGGCCTATCGGCGGTGCTGGCTGCGCGAAGCCCGGAAGCGTGCTCGCCGTCTCATGGGTGTGGTCGGCCGGATTGTGGCCGTGGGTATGACCAAAGCTCTGCTCATCGGCTTCGCCATCGTCATGGCTGTGGCCGTGTTTTTCGATCTGTGCTGCCAGCTCTGCGTGACGCGCTGCCTCGGCGGCAGCGAGCGCCATCGGGCTATGCGAGGCCGAACCACCCATTGGGGAGACCAGCACGCCGAGAGTCATCGCGAAAGCGACGATGAGACGAAAGGCTATGCTATGGATCCAATTCGGCATGCTTAACGATTATTCTCTAAAATCCTAACGAATGGTTGCGTGCACCAGAATCGAGGCCACTTTGAGGCTTGGAATATCCTCTCTGGGGGGATAGCATCAAGGTATGAATGAGCGTCCCCACGTCCACGAAACCCATCCTGCCATCATCAAGCGGCTGAAGCGCGCCGACGGCCATCTGCGCGGGATCGTCGAGATGATCGAGGCCGGTCGACCGTGCCTCGACATCGCCCAGCAACTTCATGCCGTGGAGAGGGCCATCGCCCAGGCCAAGAAGACGCTGATCCAAGACCACCTCAACCACTGCCTTGAGGACGTCGTCGGACCGCTGGCGCTCGAGCAGCGCCGCTCGATCGACGAGTTCAAGGATATCACCAAATACCTGTGAGAAGCGCCATGATGGACAAAGTTCGCGATTGGTTCGGATTCGGCCCGATGACGCACGGCATGGGCGGCCACGGACATGATCACGGCGAGGGCGGCCATGGTCACACCCATGGCGTCATCGACCCGACGATCGCCACGACGACGCGCGGCATCTGGGCGATCAAATGGTCATTCGTCGTTCTGGCCATCACGGCGGCGCTTCAGCTCGTGGTCGTGTTCCTCTCCGGCAGCGTGGCACTGCTGGCCGACACGATCCACAATGTCGGCGACGCGGTCACCGCTATCCCATTGTGGGTCGCCTTCATGCTGGCCCGTCGCAAACCGAGCGAGACGTTCACCTACGGGCTGGGCCGCGTCGAGGATCTGGCCGGCATTCTGATTGTCCTCATCATCCTGTTCAGCGCCATCGTTGCCGGCTACGAGGCGATCGACAGGTTGATCAATCCGCAGCCGATCGCATTTCTTGGCTGGGTCGCCATAGCCGGCATCATAGGTTTCTTAGGCAACGAGGCCGTCGCTGTGTTCCGTATCCGTGTCGGCCGCGAGATCAACAGCGCGGCGCTGATCGCGGATGGTTACCATGCCCGCACCGACGGCTTTACCAGTCTGGCGGTCGTGCTTGGCGCTATTGGCGTGTGGCTAGACTTTCCGCTTGCCGATCCGATCATCGGACTGTTGATCACGCTGGCGATCTTCGCCATCGTATGGCAGTCGTCGAAAGCCGTGTTGACCCGCATGCTCGACGGCGTCGAGCCTGGCATCGTCGATGAAATCCATCATGCCGCCAAGCATGTATCCGGCATCGAGCGTGTCCAAAGCGTGCAGGCGCGCTGGATCGGCCACCGCCTGCATGCCGACGTGGCCATCAGTGTTCCGGAGATGGCGACGGCCAACGACGTGCTGGGTGTAACTGAAGCCCTCAAACAGGAGCTGTTCGCCCACTTGCCGGCGTTGGCCGAAGCCAACGTTCGCTTGGTGAGCCCGGCCGTCACTGGCGCGGAAACCTCTCATGCTCACCATCATGCGCCGGAGCCCTTCAAGGTCGCCTGTGATCTGGCTGAAGGGACATTGGAAATCGTCGATACACCGGCTGGCGAGCGGATGCGTCTGACGATCGACCGGCATGCCGACGATTTGACGGCGACGGTGATCATCGACCGGCCAGAGGGGCCGGAGACGTTGCACCTCGATCCTGTCGCCGACAATCATCATCGCCTTGAGAGCACAGTCACCCCTGCCGAGCCGCATGAATTCGAGGCAAGACTGGTCCTGAAGGCCAAGGATCGCGAACAGGTGCTACCGTTCAAGATGGTCGAACCAGAAGGTCACCATCATTAGGTCGACAGACAGATACGCTGTTCAATGACCGATCTCGCAGCCTACGCTGGTCTTTTCCTGGCAGCCTTCATCGCCGCGACGATCTTGCCGATGCAATCGGAAGCGGTGCTGATCGGGCTCTTGCTTGCGGATTATTCGCCCTGGTTGCTAGTCGGAGTCGCGAGCGTCGGCAACGTGCTTGGGTCGGTGATTAACTGGTTGCTCGGCCGAGGCATTGAGCGCTTTCGGGACCGGCGGTGGTTTCCGGCGAACCAAACGCAACTAAACCGCGCACAAGTGTGGTATCGCCGTTACGGGAAGTGGTCGCTTCTGCTGAGTTGGCTGCCAATTGTCGGTGATCCGCTGACCGTCGTCGCGGGCGTCCTGCGCGAGCCTTTTCGGGTTTTCCTCTTGCTGGTCACTGCGGCCAAGGTCGGCCGTTATCTTGTTCTTGCCGCCATGACGCTGAGCGTGATTTGATCTTGAGGGCCCACCTTAACCGCATGTCCCATTTCGGCCTGCTTGCAATGCCAGACGTGCTGCCTGACCGGAAACGATGAAGTGCGAGTGAAAATGCGACTGACGGGCATGGTATCAGGCGTCGCGCTGTTGCTCGCTTCCGCCGCGGCGGCGAGTGCCCATCCCCATGTCTTTGCCGAAGCGAAGCTGGACATGACCGTCGGTCAAGACCGCACGGTCAAATCACTTCGGCATCTCTGGCGTTTCGACGACCTCTTTTCCAGCACTGTGCTGATGGAATTCGACAAGAATTCCGACCTTGTTCTTGATACAAAAGAACTCGATGAGGTTGCTCTCACCGTCCATGCGTCGCTGGCCGGGTACAACTACTTTCAGATGGTGACCTTGAACGGCAAGGACGTGACGATGGCGCCGCCACCGAAGTTCAGCGTCAGCTTTGAGAATGATCAGCTCGTTGTCCAGTTCGAAACGCAGCCGAAGGACCCGTTGGCTCTTGCTGGAAAAGTCAGCATCGGCGTCTATGACCCGACCTTCTACACGGCGATCGATTTTACCGACGACGACAAGATTGCTGTGGCTGGCCTGCCTGTAGGCTGCTCACGCGCGGTCGTCCGTCCAGATCCGGACACGGCCATCGCACAGAACCAGAAAAGCCTGACAGACGCGTTCTTCAGTGACCCAACAGGGACCGATCTCGGCAAGATTTTCGCGACACGCCTCGAATTGACCTGCGGCTGACCCGGAGCCGGTTCGATGGCCATGTTCCAGACGCTGGTCGACTTCCAACGCACGATCTACCTGGCGCTGGCCGAGCAGATCAAACTGCTTTCGGCCGGCGGCGATTGGCTGGCCTTCACGGCCTTTCTGCCGATGGGCGTGTTATTCGGTGCAGCGCATGCGCTGACGCCGGGTCACAGCAAAGCCCTACTGGCCACGTATTTGGCCGGTTCGGACGCAAAGGTTTCGCGCGGTCTTCGGGTATCACTGACACTTTCCTTCACGCATGTGACGATTGCCGTGCTGATCGCGGCGCTCTCGCTACCGTTGGTGTCTATTGCCCTGGGCAGTGTTGGCCGCGCGCGGCTACTAGAAGACGTCAGTCGCGGGCTGCTTGGACTCATAGGCGTCTGGATGCTCTGGCGCGCATTGAGCCACGGCCATCACCACAAGCATGAGGGCGAGGCCGTCGGCGTCATGGCCGGCTTGATCCCATGCCCGCTGACGCTTTTCGTGATGACCTTCGCAATATCCAGAGGCGTTCCGCTCGCCGGTATCCTGTTTGCAATCACCATGATGGCCGGCGTGGCGCTGACGCTGTCTTGCGTTGCGGTGTTGTCGATCCTGTTTCGGGAGCGCCTAGTGCATTTCTTCGACAGCCGGCCACGCCTGTTCGATGCCATTTCGCGGACGATCGAAGGCGCTGCCGGAATTGTTCTAGCCGGCGTAGCGGTCTGGCAAATCACTTCTTCCTAACGCTGTCCAAAGCCAGAGTCCCCGCGTCGGGGCAGCAGCTCCGCGTGATAATTCTGAGCCCAATGCGGTTGCGCAATAGCGCCAAATACGCTTCACAGATCCCGCCAGTCAGATCCAGCAGAGGATATCATGCCGGCGGACGATGGTAGTCTACGCGACATTCTTGGAATTCTGTTGGTTCTAGTACTCGTTGGCGCAAATGGCTTCTTTGTCGCTGCGGAATTTGCGTTGGTGGCGGTCAGGCGGAGCCGAGTCGACGAACTTGCTACCGCTGGACGCTTGAATGCCGGGCTGCTTCAAAGAGCCTTGGCGAATCTCGATGCCAATCTTGCCGCGACCCAGCTGGGTATCATTTCGTCGCTGGCGCTTGGCTGGGTTGGCGAACCTGCACTCGCCCATCTGATCGAGCCACTGCTGGTCGGAGCGATGGGGTCTCTTGCCACCGCCGGATCCCATATAATCGCCGTAGCAATTGCTTTTATTATCATCACTGCTCTCCACATCGTTCTGGGCGAGTTGGCGCCGAAAAGCCTGGCGCTTCAGCGTAGCGAGGGCACGGCACTCTGGGTGGTGCGGCCGCTAGGCCTGTTCCTGTTCCTGCTCAGGCCGGCGATCCTCGCTTTGAACGGTCTTGGCAATCTGGTGTTGCGTCTCTGAGGATTGCGGCTAGGGACGGGCGAGGAGTCCCTGCATTCGCTTAGAGCTGAAGCTGCTTGTCGCGGCGAGCCAGGAGGCAGGGCTGCTTCACCAGACCCAGCAGGAGCTCGTCGAGCGCGTCTTCAACATTGGCGATCGGCGCATCGCCGATATCATGACGCCGCGGCGCGATATCGACTGGATCGGCGTGTCGTCCGCAAACAGCCCGGAAGGTAAAGACCTGTTTCGCAAGGCACAGCTCACCTCGAACCTGCAACTCAATTGGGCCGACGGGATGCAGGGCGCTGGCCCACCGTCTGAGCAGGTCGTTTGCAATGCGTTGCTAGCCCCACAGGGTCTTTGGCGGTGGCGGATCACCCTCAGGATTATCCAAATCGTCTGGGTCGGGAAAGAGATTTTGCTCGCGCAGGTTCGAAGTCAGCACATCAAGTTGGTTCTGCGCTTCGATGTGAGCCAGCCGCTGTTTGGCCCATTCGATCAATAGCCGCGGCCGGGAACGGGTATCTGATAGCGAGCACAAGTCTTCGCCAGCCCTCGTCCGATATGTCGAACCGCTCAGCAAGCGTGACGATAGGGGTCGACCAAACGAGGTCATACAATTCTTGGCGGGTGAAGGTGTGCGGCATTTTTGGCTTGGGGACGGATTCGGTGGGTGAGACAACCCAGTCGCTAGGCCGCTCAAAGTCAAGCAAGCGATGCGCATTTCCCGCGCCTGACGCACGTGGCGTTTCCCTGTTGGACTACTTTCATTTCCCTGTTAGGGCGAATAGGGAATTCCTGGACAACGCGTTGAAACTACTGTGAGATTTCAGGCCGGAATTGGCTCGGCCGCTCAAAATCGCCAGAAATTCGCTGTTTTTCGGGCTCTAATAGGGAAAATCAGACAGAGACTGGTTCGCCAATGACTGCCTGCACCACCATAACCATTGATTTCATTGATAAAAATATGCCTCGGTCCAAAACGTTTTGGACCCATTGTGGGCCCCAAAAAAAGGGCCGCTGATATGGCCACGCTGCGCATGGTCGGTTGATTTCACTTACTTGACGACGCGCAGGGCCGCTCGCTGCTTCATCGCATCGCGTTTGGCCTCGCGCTCATTGATGGCGCGGGCTATGTCGACAGCCATTCGCTTCTTGTTGGCCTCTCGGACATATTCGTCCGTCACCGTCATGGAAGAATGCCCCATCGCCTCCATGATAGCGCGCGCTTGGATGTTGCATTCGGCGAGATACGTGCCGAAGGTACGGCGTAGCCCGTGCAGAGTGTAGCCCTCCGGAATGCCGGCCTGCTTGTGCCAATGTGCCATCATGCCGGTGAGACTCTTTTCCGCGAATGGGTGCCCATAGGCATTCTTCAGCACCGTGCCGCCTTTCGAACGATCAAGCGGCGCCAATAAACATCTCGCGCCCGCCGTGATGGTTGCGGTTTTTCTTCTGCCGGAAATCGAAGGCCTCGATCACCTCTAGAGACCCGTCGAACAGTTCGATCTCCTCGAAAACCAAATCGTCCCATTCCAACGAGGCGATATCGCCTCGACGGTTGCCGAGCCAGAACGCGAGCGCGTAGCAGGTGCGGGGCGGGGAGCCAATCGGATGGCGCGCCTCGAACTTTTCCCGAATGGGGACCCGCCACGCGGGATTGGCGGTCGATTAGGAATCCGGACGTGGATCGACAGTGAGGATTCGTTCTGCGGTTTGATCCATTTCTCAATTTCGATCCCCACCCACAAGAGCTTCTTGATTGCGACCAGCAGGTGCTTGGCAACCGTCCTGTTGGCGGCAAAGACGCTTTCTATAATCGAACGCAGATGGTCGGCGTCGAGATGTTCGACGGGCGTATCGCGCCAAGTTAGCGGACAGGCAGGATCGACCTGCATCCGAAGGAAGCGTTCAATAAGACGGGCATTCTTCCGCTGCGTCGCTTCGTCAAAGTCCAGCCATTCCATCGTCGCTTCAAGCCGCCGCGCAGCATGACCGAATGTCTTTGGCAACGCCCGACCGGGTAGGTCGATAATAGCTGCCTTGAGGCCCTGGCCTTGCGTCGCCTTTTCGTAGGCAGCCTCGAATTCCGGATCGCCGGGCTGACCTGGGAGGCGGATTTCAGGCATTCCCTTTGCACGATAGCGATAGACTGTCTTTCCATGACATCCCCTACGAGTTGCGCGCCGGTTCCAAGGAAACAGGCCTTAATGAGGCCGTACTGGAGATCGGTGCAGTCCTGGAACTCGTCCAAGAATACCTGGCTGTATGTTTCCTCAGCGCGTTCCGCGCGATCACGCTGCCCTCGACGATCGTCTTCGCAAGAGGGATCATGTCCCTGAATGTAATCGACTGGCCCTGGATGCGAGCCGGCCCGACGGAGAAGTCCGCAGCCAGTACGTCCTGCCCGGTGAGCGCGAGGCGGAACTGCTGGATTATGCGGAGCACGAAGCGATGGAATGTGAAGCTGTCGAAGCGTTCCCCAAGCTGGTGGCCGCACCGGCGCCTTACGCGCGCCTTGAGGTTCGTGCTGGCATCGACCTTGAAGGAGATCGCAAGGATACGCTTTGGGTATCTGCAGCTTCGCGTCCGCAGGAGAAAGTCGGCGCGTTGCGAGCATCTCCGTCTTGCCGGCTCCCGGTCCGGCAGTGAGCGCTAGGTTGGCTTCGGTCTCTGTTGCTGCCTCTAGGGCATTGGGCTCCAGAACGAACCCGTCCGAAGGTTTCCAATGTTCCGCACGGATCATTCAGGAAGATTTCCCAGCATCGTCCTCACGCGTTCGAGAGCCGATCGAGGAGCTGGCGAAACGGCCGGAGGTGCGCTTTCGCACGCGCTCTTACGAAACGGTGCGCTCGGCCGTCGCATCCGGCTTCGGCATGGCCGTCCTCAACATGCGGCCTATCGGTCGCGCCACCGCCGATGGGGAGGAGATCGTTCGAAGACCAATCCTCGATGAACTGCCGCCACCGACGCTGATCGTCGCCGACATGAACAATCGAGTGGGAATGATTCAGGCCCACTCAAACGTCGATTGGCTTTGATGAACCTTCGCATATCGCCCACCCGGATTTCTAGGTACCACCATCAGAGCAATAAGGCTCACGGTGGTGCTTTTTAATGCCCAATGCGATGGAGAAAAGGCAATTTCCTGCCATGAAGCCTTCAATTGTCCTGAGGTATCTTTCAGGAGGCAATTGCTATGTTGTCGGCGTCGCCCTTAAAGCACTGAAAAGAACTATAAGCTGGCTGACCGTGACGGCATCTACGTCCGCGTCATGTCCAGGGGCGCGATCTAGGCAGATACGGCCGAGACGATCGCTCGCGGAGATCCGATGTCGCGCGCTATGGTACTTCGCTTACCCAAACGGATATGACTCTTGGGATCTGATTCCCCTGCGATAGTCCGGCCAGTCCAGAATGAGGCGGGCTATCTTGATTTCTTGGCTCCAATGACTGAGTACCCGCGCCTTGCCTACAGCATGAAAGCCGTTCGCAAGGCAGGCGACCGGCTGGCAAAACCTATTCAGTTCGGACGAGACATCACTGTCGGCCAGTATGTGGACGCACTCGAAATCTTCTCAATCGCCAATAGCTGGCGCGACTCGCACTTTCTGCCGATGCGCAGCGTTCGGTTCTCTGTCGGTCATCACATAAGAGCCCTGCGACTGGAGGGCGACATGGCATCCCGGCCGAAGCGCATGGCATCCATTCGTCGGAAGCTTCGAGAGTCCACCACCAATTTGGACACCATGAACGACATCGGCGGTTGCCGAGCGATCATGGCCGATATCAAAGGTGTTCGCTCGCTTCTCGCATCGATGCGAGACAAGTTCCCCCATGAGATCCACTCTAGGGAGTTTAACTATATCGATGAGCCGAAGCCGGACGGGTATCGAAGTCACCATATTGTTTTCAAATACCGACCCAGAGATGCCGACACCGAGGCTTTCGACGGACGACGCATCGAGTTGCAAGTTCGTACCAAGCTTCAGCACTCATGGGCAACTGCGGTTGAGGCTGTCGGGCTATTCCGGGGCCAGGATTTGAAGCACGGAGAGGGCGACCAGGATTGGCTTCGCCTTTTCCAGCTTATGTCGGCGGAATTCGCGCACGTTGAGCAGTGCCCCGTTCATGTAAGTGTTCCGGATCACAATGACCGGGTTCGAGAATTGCAGGATCTCAACAAGCGTATAGATGCGATCGGCATACTAGAAAAAATCAATAATACTACTCACTGCCCAGAAAACTTCGTACATAAAGCAGCCAAAACTCGATACTATTTGCTTCAATATGGAAAAGATCATAAATTGTCCATCGAGCCGTTCTGGGCGCTTATATTAGGTGCGCGAAAACTGAAAGAGATCGAGCAAAAAATCGAGCTAAGGGGCAGTGAGGTGAAGGCTGTCTTGGTCGAGGTAGATAAGAAAGAAAAGCTTGTGGAAATGTATCCGAATTACTTCGGAGACGTTTACTTATTTGCTCGTAATCTGAAATCCATCTGCACGGGAAAAGCGGCTATCGAATACAGTTAGCCTGCACAGGTGGTAGCTCCGAACCCTACGAAAGGCCCTATTATGGTTCGGCTTAAGCGCCGTCGCTCGCTTCCGTGTGAAGTAACCCGAGGCGAGGCGCTTGCCGACGATACCATCGAGGCTGCGACCGGCCCGTGCATCGTCGTTCATGCCAGGGGCTACGCGTGAATTATGGCGGAAGTCATATTCGGAGAGGTCGCGGTGCAGATGCTTTTTTGCGCAAGGCTGATAGGTGCCACGCATGCCGCGCTTGAAGATGCTGATGCGCCGGGTATTTTGGCAGTGTTTACTCAGCCGCCGGGGCAGGTCATTCCGATCTCGGGGTGACATCGGGCGATCGCAGCAGTCTGGCGAGTGCGGAGCGTTTCGTCGATCTTGCGCACGTGAGCGGGACCGATGACCGTGACAAAGTTCACCGTTTAATCGAGCATGGCCTCGACGGTGGCGACAAAGTCGTCGAGCGAGCGATCCCCGCGAATCTCGATGCGTGGAAGATCGATGGGATCGCAATTAAGGTCCGCCGGCCCGTGTCTGCTGCCGAAGCCGATCCGATAGCCGGACTCCTTGGCCAGTCTGCCGAGCCGTCGGTCGGTGACAGAGAAGGGTGCCGCGAACGCCGAGGTTGGCCGACCGGTCCAACGTTCGATGAACATACGAGAGCGCAGCAGTTCGGCGGCCAAGTCAGAGCTCGACAGACCATCGATCGCGCGATGCGTCGCGAGATGGCTTCCGAAGAACGCACCTTCGGCGGCGAGCCGCCGCACCGTCCCGGCATCCATAAGCTGCGTCGGCGGACCGTTTTCGGCATCCCACTGCGCGCTTTCACCCACCAGGTCAGTCACCAGGAACACTTCCGCGGTCAGGTCGTTCGCGCGCAAGGTTGGCCAGGCTTGGTCGGCAAAATTCTGGAAACCGTCATCGAAGGTGATGAGCACTGGGCGGCCAGCGAAAGGCTGACGGTTGGCGATGGACCGTTCCAGTTGCTCGGACGTGGTCGCGTGAAAGCCATTGGCGCGCAGCCATGCCATCTGGCTGGCGAATGCGGCGGGCGTTAGCCGAAAACGGGCGAGGGCAGCCGGACCTTCTTCGGCGACGCTGTGGTACATGAGGACAGGGATACGTGGCCGCCGCTCGCTGCGCGCGACGTCGCGGCGCAAGGCCCGCGCCCCGCCCCAGACGATATTTCGGGCGACCCCGAGTCCGATGGGCGCGCGGATCGGCGCATGATCAATCCTCGGTTCCGTCACTACATCGTGCGGTGACAGGCGGCGGAAGCGGTCTATGCGATAGAGCTTGGTCTGGATCGACTGCTCGAGGACGAGACCTTCGGTCGCTGCGAGCGCCTCTGAGATCGCTTGTGCCCCGAATGTGTTCCAGTCGAACCCCGTCCTTTCAACATTGTCACGCAGCACGAATGCGTGGGCGCTGATGAAACTGCCGCCAGGCGCCAACGCCTCTGCGAATTTTTTGGCAATGCGCCGCAACTCGGCGAGATCATCCAGATAGTAGAGCACTTCCGAACAGAAGATCAGATCCATTTCACCCGGCAGCGTGTCTGCGGAGAAATCCAGTACGCCGAATTCGACGTTCGGCTGATCGCTGCATCGCGCGCGGGCCCGTCCCACGGCTATGGCGGAGATGTCGGTTGCGGTCAGATGGCCCACTCGCGGCGCCAGCTGCCGCGTGAAGTGGCCCTCCGCGCAGGCGAGCTCAAGTGCCCGTCCGATGGGACCCGCAGGCAGAATCTCGAGTTGCCGCTCATATTTTTCCTGCTCATAGGACGAACTGTAGTTCCAGGGATCCTCGGTCGTGAAATAGCCATTCCAGAACAACGTGCGATTCTCGTCGTGCCTGGGCCGTGCACGGCGCGGCGCGGCAGAAGGCTCCGCAGGTTCGGCGCTCGACCGGACCAACTCCCGCGCTTGCGCAGCCAATCTCGCGAGTTTGCCGAAATGGCTGTCCGGATCAGGCTCGCGTTCGGCTGTGCCTGACAATGCCCGGGCTGGAAGCGTGTTCGGAGTGTTGGCGCCAGCCTCCTTTTGCGGTGCGAAATTCCGGATCAGTTCAATCCAATGATCCCTTGTCACTGTCCCGAGCACGCCGAATTGTACGACGGCCTCGATGTGGCCATCCATCATCAGGTAGGCATAGATTTGGTCGATTCCTTCCGGCAGTTCGGTCGAGGTCGGATTTCGAGCGTCGACGCGGATTCCAAGTGTTCGCGCCAGCCTGCGCGGCGCGCCAAGATCGTCGGCGTCGAGAAGCATTTGCTCAAGCTGATACTGGATGCGGCGAGCCGCTGCGGGATTGTCCCAGACCTTGCCGAGTTCGGTAATCAACTCGGTGATGGCGCGGCCGAACCTTCCCCACCTGGCAGCCAGTTGCGCCGGCACAGACAGGCTTCCCACCGCAAGGCCGTTGATGGCTACCTTGGCGATCTCACTCGCCCACTTGCGTCCGGCCGGAAGCGCGCGCAGGGACTGCGGGTTGATCGAGCCCGAGCCGCCGCCGCAATCCGACGCGGCGTTCCAAAATGCGAACCACGCGAGTGCTTCGGAAGCGGTGCGGCCATCCGCCGAGTTCGCTCCGTTGGCGTGGATAGTCACCGGGTGTTTGACTCTGGAGTCGGCAGAGAAGCCACGGGCGATGACGATTTCCGCGTCGGCCAGCATCTGAGATGAATTGCGGGTGAGCGAGTTGGGGCTAGCCCGGTAGAAGGCGAGCGGCTCGTCGACCATTACCCAATTTCTGCCGAGACGGGCGAGGCGCTGCCACAGATCCCAGTCCTCGCATGTGCGCAGCGACACATCGAAACCGCCCAACTCGACGATTGTCTCCCGGTCGAGCAGCAGCGCGTGGGTGGCGATGGCACACCGGCGGGCAAATGTTTCAAAGGGCTGGATCGCAACCTCTGACGAGATGCTCAACCAGATAAGTTCGCCATCGGGCATCACGCATTGGGAGCCGCAATAGGCGGCCACTGAATCGGGCGCAGCCTCCAGTGCGGCTAGCATTTTCGCGAGGAAGCTGGCGTCTACCCAATCGTGCGCATCCAGAAACATGAGCCAGTGGCCGCGCGCCGTCGAAATCCCGCTATTGCGCGCGCCGGCGGGGCCACGGGCGCAAGAATTCAACGTCCGAAATCGGGAATCTTGTTCCACATAACTGGCAATGATCGCGGGGGTGCGGTCCGTGGAGGCGTCGTCGACGATGATCGCCTCCCAATCCACGATTTCCTGATCGAGAAGGCAATCGAGTGCGCGCGCCAGCGTCACCTCTGCGTTGTGCGCAGGAACCACGATTGAAACCAATGGATTATGCGCCATGCCGTCTTACCCAAGCCTGGTTCGAAGGTACAAGAGCCCCGAGACATAGCCGGCGGTTTCCCGCCAAAGGAAACGGTCACCGAGGATGCTGCGTCCAAACAGTCTCCCGTAAACTCTTCCGAGCCGTCGCGCCGCCATTTGGCTGCAGTGCGAGCTTGCTCCTGTCGTGCTAGCGACATTAGAAGCCTGGCGCAGCATTTCATCCGTGCCGCCGAGATCGGACGCCGGCTGTCGCAGATGCACGTCAAAACCAAGCATGCCGCATACTCATGTCGATCCCTGAAATCGGCACCATGACCACAAGCTGCGGTCCCTGGCACCTGGCTATGGCAAACTGCCGTCCTTTGCAATCGACGACGCAGCAATGCAAGCCCACTGAAGCTTTGGTTGAATGACTGCCAGCTATTGGGACCTATTGCTCTCTCCTATCGACCGAAACACCTCGATTCCGGGCTGCATTCTTGATCGGCGATTCCTCGTGTAAGAAGAAGATTCTCCTTCTACTGTTGAGATCGCGCCGGAAGCTGATGGTGGCAGTATATAGCGGAGCGAGAGCCAATATGCTGCTCACTGGAACAGCTATTTTAGCAATTTCTAATGAAAACTCATTACTTACGTCTGTCTAAATAGATATACATAATGCCATTGTATCACTCGGCTTCATAGTAGATTTCGCTCGATAACCAATTAGATTAAACGGCTATGGTTGCTATCACAGAGAGGGGCGAGAGCAACACCTAGCGGTACTGGTGCTTTTTCGGCCGGTCCAAGACGTGTAAAAAGAGCACGCAAATTGGCTTTCGCCAAGAAGATTCCGGCTTGCAGGTCGCGGATTTTGCTGGCATCTTCACCTGTTTATGGGTCTCTGCACTGTGGCAGGTGGTTCAAATAGAGGGGTATAAGGATGGCCAAGGAATCTTCGAGTACTTCGAGTGCCGTTTCCTCCGCAAACAAGGCGGACGCAAATTTGATCGGTAATGCAGACGGAAGCGGGCTGAACTTCATGGCGGCCCAGGTTCGCGAAAACGGGGGCGCCGGCGACGCCGTAGGTGTCGACAAGATACGCGATCTGCTGTTCGGCAACCAGATGCAGGACTATGACCGCCGTTTTTCCAAGCTTGAAGAACGGGTGTTGCAGCGCTTCAAGGATGTCGAATCCGAAGCCAAGCGCAATCTTGAGATGTACGAGTCAAATGCAAAGAAGCAGATCGATTCGCTCGCGGCGCAATTGCGGAACGAAAAAGACTCACGAGCCGATGCCGACAAGGAGATTGACCGGAATCTTCGCGAGCAAAACCAGGCACTTGAAAAGCAGGTGCGTGCGTTGTCGGATCAATTGAGCGCGCTTGAGCGGGACGTTTCGGACCGGATAAATCGAAACGATCATTTGTTGCGTGAGGAAATTAAGCAGAAGAATGAAGGCGTTCAGATGCTGATAGAGAAAATGTTTGCCGATCTCAGCAACGTTAAGACCGACCGAAATCTTTTGGCTGGCCTGTTTGTAGAGGTTGCGAAATGTCTGAATCAGGATCCCGTCGGCAGCAAGGGCAACTCGGATCGTAGCTGGAAAGTGAGTTGATGGGACCTTGACGTCAACCGTCGACCCAATCAGTCTTCCACAAAGAACAGCCTCGAACGATACAGAAATTGATCGCGAGGCTCTGGCTCGTCTTTTGGTCGAAATTGCCCGGAACGTTGATCCGGACTATCGTGCGCGTTTCGACGGAGTTCCAACCGCCGATCCTCGCATGGAAACGCTGCGCCAGTTGCTGGTCAGCCGCGAAATTTCGGAGCTTTCACGAGTTACGCATCTGCTGGACGAACCCGAGCAGCTTGCGGCAGCGGTGGGCGATGTTCTTCCCATTGCGGTCGCGCGAGCGACTCATGCGCAGCTCGGCGAGGCGCTTGCGCCAGCTGTCGAACGGGCTGTGCAACGGTCAATCCAGAAGAGCCCGCGCACGCTGACGGATATATTATACCCGGTGTTTCTGCCGGCAATCCGCAAGTCGATCGGGGAAAAGATCGACCAGACATTTCAGTCACTGAATGAAACTTTAAGACATATATTTACCTGGCATGGGCTCAAGTGGAGATTTGAAGCTTGGAGGACAGGTGCGAGCTTCTCGGAAGTTGTCCTAAAGCATTCTCTTATCTATCGTGTAGAGCATGCCTTTCTCATTAATCGTAATTCCGGGCTTTTGATAGCGCATGTAGCTGCCGACAATGCGACGAGCGAAGATCCCCAGCTGATTTCGTCGATGCTTAGTGCAATTCAAGATTTTGTGAAAGATTCATTCAACGAGAGAGAGCAGAGCGGCCTGGACACTATCCGTTTTGGCGACCTTCGTCTCTGGTCGGAAGTTGGACCGTTTGCGACCCTGGTTTCGGTGATCCGGGGAAATCCGCCAGAGGAATTGCATGAAATAGTTCGCGATGTATTGCTTCGCATCCATGAGGAATGCTCACAGGCTTTAGTAGAGTTTGACGGCGACAGTTCGCAGTTGGCCGGGGTAGAGGCGCAATTGCGGACCTGCGTGGAGCAGAAGCAGGAGGAATCAAACGAGGGATTTCCGTGGCTGGTGGCCGCCGTGGCCCTGCTGTTTTTGATTCTGGCAGGCGGTTGGTTCTTTCTTTCCTGGCAATCCGGGCAGCGCTGGCAGGCTTATGTGTCGCGCTGGCAGGCCTACGTGTCGCGACTGGAGGCCCAGCCGGGCATCATCGTTGCCGAACAACAGGCGCGCGACGGCCAATTCTATATTGCCGGCCTAAGAGACCCGCTTGCCGCCGACCCACAGTCGCTGTTGTCTGGAACGCAGGTCGATCCCGCCCGGGTTCATTCGCAGTGGCAATTCTATCAGAGCCTTCAACCGGAGTTCGTGCTGAAGCGGCTGAAGGCGTCGCTGGCTCCGCCGGATTCAGTACGACTATCAATCGACAATGAGCGCATCGTTGCCGAGGGTGAGGCTCCCGACACCTGGATAGATCGGGCGCGTGCAGCGGCCCGACAGCTTTCGGCAGGCGGACCGGAATTCGACATCTCCAAGGTTCGTGACGTAAGCCCCGAAGTACTCGAGGCGAAGCGCTGGCAGGCCTACGTGTCGCGACTGGAGGCCCAGCCGGGCATCATCGTTGCACAACAAAAAATACGCGATGGCCGATTCTATATTGCCGGCCTGAGAGACCCGCTTGCCGACGACCCGCAGTCGCTGTTGTCTGGAACGCAGGTCGATCCCGCCCGGGTTCATTCACAATGGCAATTTTATCAGAGCCTTGAGCCGGAGTTCGTGTTGAAACGGCTGACGGCGTCGCTGTATCCACCGGATACAGTACGACTTTCGATCGTCAATAATCGCATCATTGCCGAGGGCGAGGCTCCCGACACCTGGATAGATCGGGCGCGCGCAGCGGCCCGACAGCTTTCGGCAGGTGGACCGGAATTCGACATTTCCAAGGTTCGTGATGTGAGCCCCGAAGCACGCGCGGCGGAGCACTGGCAGTATTATGTGTCGCGACTTGAGGCCCAACCGGGAATTGTCGTCGCCCAACAATCGACCAGGGGTGGACATTTCTATATTTCCGGCCTGCGAGACCCGCTTGCCGCCGACCCGCAAGCTCTGCTGTCCGGAACGGAGGTCGATCCTGCCCGCGTTCATTCACAGTGGCAATTCTACCAGAGCCTTGATCCGAAGTTTGTGGTGAAGCGGCTGACGGCGTCGCTGACGCCGCCGAAATCGGTCCGACTTTCGATCATCCAGGGTCGCATCGTTGTCGTGGGCGAGGCTCCTGCCGCCTGGATCGACCGGGCGCAGGCCGCCGCTGAACAACTTTCGGCGGACGGAGTGGTTCTGGATGTCTCGCAACTGCGTGAGCTGGACCTTGCAGAGCTCAATCATTTGAGAGAGTCTATCCAGACGACCGACATTTTCTTCTCTTCCGGCAAAGTTGTGCCGGGACCAGAGCAGACGCCGGTTCTCGACAGATTGGCGGATCAAATAAAGGAATTCGCCCAAAATGCCCGCAAGTCAGGCGTAACTGCGCGGTTCATGTTGACCGGCCATTCGGACACCACGGGCCGTGAGACGGCCAACGCGTCGATCAGCGCCGCCCGTGCCGAGACAGTTCGTGCGCTTCTCAACAAGCGCGGCGTCGCCCCGGAACTGCTGCTGGTTCGGGGCGCGGGCACCTTTGAACCGGCGGTGCCTGAAAATAGTCAGGCTGGTAGCTCCACCAATCGCCGGGTTTCCGTTACGGTAAACTTGGACTAGGTGGGAGCCCAAGATGTTGCAAAAAAAGATCTGTATGTTGGGCGGGTTCTCTGTTGGAAAGACGAGCCTGGTTCGCAGGTTTGTGAAAAGCATCTTTTCAGAGACCTACTTGACCACGGTGGGAGTGAAAATCGACAAAAAGAGTGTCGCACTCCCGGACAAAACAGTGGATCTGATTTTATGGGATTTGGCCGGCGAAGATGATATCGGCTCATTCCGCGTCAGCCATGTGCGAGGTGCGACAGGCCTCGTGCTTGTCGTCGATGGAACCCGCGCCGCTACCCTTACCGCTGCACTCACGCTGCGCGAGCGGGTCGAGGCTGAATTCGGTGCTATGCCGTTCGTACTGCTTTTCAACAAATCAGATCTGGCCGATCGGTGGGTAATACCAGATAGAGAAATTGACGAACTGAGGCAACGCGGATGGCAAGTCTATCTGACAAGTGCGCTCTCGGGTGAGCATGTCGATGATGCGTTTCTTAAACTCGCTTCGATGGTCACCAAATAGACCATGCAAAGATTGCCAAGAGAGGTCGGAAGCTGGATTTACGATTTCTTCTACAACGAGCGTGCTATTGCGTATGTGAAAATTGACGCCCAGCTGCGGACAGCGGCGAAGGGCGGTAACGTTGAACATTACGGGCTCTCATGCCTTCGCATCGGTAAGCCTGTAGCCGACCAGCTTGAATTCATGGAAGGTTTGCTGCCTTGCCCGGAGCTTCCATTTCATATGCCTATGGTCGAACTGCCCAGCGGGCGTGTCGCGGACCTTCATCTTTTTGCTGATGATGACTGCGTGTGGCTGCTCTTTCTTGATGCCACTGCCGAACGCGACAACAAGCAGCGGCTTCAACAGAAGGCTTATGAAATGACTCTTCTGCAAGAGAGGGAGCGCCAACTCAACGAGAAGTTACATTCGGCCAATGAGGCGTTGAGGAAGAGTCAGGAGGGATTGTCGCGTGAATACCAGCGCGCGGAATCCCTGCTCCTCAACATTCTTCCGGCGTCGATCGCGGAGCGGTTGAAAGCGCAAAAGAAAATTGCCGACAACCACGCGGAGGTGAGTGTGCTTTTTGCCGACATCGTCGGTTTTACCGAAAGAGCGCGCAGCGTCGGAGCGGTGACTACGCTCGCTATCTTGAATTACTTCTTCAAGGCGGCGGATAGGCTCTCGGAACGACACGGCTGCGAAAAGATCAAGACTATCGGCGATTGTGTCATGGTGGTCGCTGGCCTGCCCACCGCGCGATCCGATCATGCACGAGCCCTCACGCACTATGCAGTTGAACTGCGCAAGGCGGTCAAGCGCGAACTCTTCGCAGGAGAACCGATAAGGCTGAGAATTGGAATTCACTCGGGACCGATCGTCGCTGGCGTCATAGGCAAAAGGCGGTTCGCCTATGACCTGTGGGGCGAGACCGTTAATCTCGCCTCACGTATTCAAACGTCCGCGGAGCCCGGTGAAATCCGTATCTCCGATGCAACGCGCCAACTGCTTGGGCCAAAATTTGCTTGCGACCCACTTGAGGAAACGGAATTGCGTGGTGCAGGTCGTGTACGAATGTGGCGGCTCCCAGCCTGATTTCCGGTTGACGATCCTGGAGCGCACTGCATCTCAAGCCGCAAATGATCAACGCAAAGATTTGACCCAACTAGTGACCCTCATTGGGCGACTTGGGGCTGGCTCGCAACGACAGTTACGGCCATCTGGGCCGTTTTCCCCACGCGTGGCGGCATGGCAGGAACTGCTCGCGTCAATCCTGACTATTCGCTGGAATACCGTCGCAAAGTCTTGCCTTACAAGAACCCTGCCGATATCGAACTCACGGTCGACGGGCTCCGCAAGGCCGGAATAGTGCAATGACAAATGAGGGCATGCGGCCCGGATCAGACGCCAAAGGCTCGGCCTATCTTGCGCCATCGGGCGTTTTCACGAACCAGTTTCAGGTCGTCGGTCGTCTCGGCAAAGGTGTGCGAACGGTAGTGCCCGAGCAGGTCAGGAAACAGCCTCCCTGCCGGCAGGCGGGCAACCTGTTCGCGGACCGACATTTTTTCATCGATGACCCGGGTGCCCCAGGCATTTTCCCGAACCTGCAACTCGGCAGCCAGACCGCGCTCTTCCGGCGCGGTTTCATCCAGCGCGGCCAGCAGGATCGAATGGAAAAGCGCTACATAACCGATCTGCCTCAGGCCGCCCACGACCCGCACGCGCGGCAATATGGCAAGAACGAGGAACGTCAGGAACAAGTTCGGCAGCAGCACGCCGTCCAGCAGCGCCTGCTTGAGATGCGCCCGCTCGAACGGGATGGAAAGACCATTCGGCCTTTCAGGCTCGATCAGGTGCCCGTTCTCGAGGACGAGCTTGCGCACGCGCTCCTCGCGAATGCCCCAGAAATAGGCCGTGGCATTGGGCAGGAATCTGCCAAATGGGCTCGATTCGGTCTCTTGCAGGGTACGTTCGAGACGCTGACGCCTTGCGGGCTCAAGGAGCAGCTTGGAAAGAAGGCTGCTGTCATGGTCCAGATGCCGCGCCACGACGGAAGCCGCGAGCCGGTCATCGATGAACACCGGCCGAGCCATGCCGGAACGATCCCAATCGGCGACCAGATCCTCGTTGAGTTCTGTCAGTGCATCGGCGGCGGTTCCAAACACCTTGTCCTGGCTGGCGAGCAGTGTGCCCAGCCAGCGGCTGGCATCCGTTTCGTCGCCCACCGCTTCGAGCGCCCGCTTGTTGAGGGTGACCGGGCCGGCCGCGCAGGCGCTTTTGCGGCATAGTTTGTGGCGCCCCATGCCAAACAAGTTGACCTTGTCGTCGCCGACATCGAGCCATCCCGGCCCCTCCCGGCCAATTGTCTCCATGGTCATCGTCGTTCCCATGAAGCCGACGAAGGCCGACAGCCCGTTTTCGACCGCGCCGAGCCAGGCAAACAGGAGGGCATCGAAGGTGATCCGGTCCATCAGAAGCAGGCAGTGGAGGCCGGACTGAATCACCGGTCTGTGGTCGAATTCTTCAAGGGCCTTGCCGACCTCTTCAGGCTGCATGATCAAATCAAGGCGCTGATGCAGTATATCAAGCAGGATCGAACGGGCAGCGATCGCCGGACTCGATGCAGGCCTTGCCACCGGCCGCCACAGATGGCGGGCGTATTCGGAAACCGGTGCATTCCAGTTCTGCTCGATGTCACGCACGACTTCCGGGCAGAGCAGTGATAGCACTGCCAGAACATCCACCGGAGCCTTAAGGGTCGGATCAAAGTCCGTGGTCATCAGAACCGCAGCCGGGCCATGCTCAGAAGGTCGTGATACCGCCCTTCGGTAAAGCCGGCCTTCACATGCCGGCCTTCGACCTCGAAGCCGTGGCTTGTGTAGAGGCGGATGGCCGGTTCATTGTCGGCATAGACGGTCAATTCGACTCGCTTCAGGGCGCGCCAGTTGTCGGCCACGTCAAGCAGCGCGCCAAGTATGGCAGAGCCGATACCCTTGCCGACAAAGCCATCGTCAAGGCCGATATTGATCTCACCGATGTGCGAACGGCGCGGCGAACCCTGCACGACCAGGCTGCCATGGCCGACGACCTTGCCGTCCAGCTCGGCAACGATCCAGGTGGTTTCCTGGCCGGACTTGGCGATACGCCGTTCTACCTGCTCCACCATCTCGAATGGCATCCTGAGCGTGCCCCAGCGGAAGCCCGGCATGTTGAAGATGGCGCAAAGCGCCTCCGCATCGCTTGGCCGAATGGCCCGGAGTTGCGGCTGGATTTTCTTTGGGAATGGCGAGGTCGTGCTGGTCATGGCTTTCCCGGCAAAGGCAATGGGCCCGGCACGATGCACCGGACATCATCTGAAAATCCAGCCATCTCATCATCCTATGATGCCGATTGCGCGCTGAAGTACCAGGAGACGGCGTAGAGTTTGAAGATGCCGCTGATTCCGATCCAGCCGAAAAGGGCGAGCCAGCACAATGTTCCCGTCGCCGTCCAGTCGATCCGGTGCACTGCGGCCTCGGTGATGACAAGGCCAAGGATGGCAAACAAGCCGACCAGAAACTGCGCCAGACCGAGCACCAGCAGCTCTTCGCGCGGCGCGCTTTTCCTGACGAGATATGTGCCGCCCGCTCCGGCGAGGAAGATGGCGCTGTAGACCTGAGCGTGGAAGGCGTCGATCGGCCACGGCCAGAAGCCGCCGAATGTCAGGGGAAACAGCAACAGACCGACGCCATAGAGCCCGAGGATCACCATTTCCATCGACATGTAGCCGCGCCATGCAGAGTTTAAGGTCACGCCCTTTGCGGAAGGACGGCCCCTGGCCCGCCAAAGGAACGATCCGGATACCGCGACCGAAGCAAGATAGACCAAGAACCAGAGCCAGGGCGCTTTGCGCTCGAAGTTGAAATAGCCGAGACTGAAGAACGAAGCCGCCGACACGATGACGGTGAAGATGAAGGCCATGACAAGCACGAGCCTGCCTGGCGACCAGCGGTTCCAGACCAGCAGCGCCGCCATCACGACCATTTCGGCGGTGTAGAAGCCGCCGAGGAAGCGGGCATTGAACGGCGTGACGGCCCAGGGCCAGCGCGGCTTGACCAGCGCAGGCGCGAAAAACAGGCCGGCGCCGACGATCAGGACGATGATGACCCCCGCCGAGAAAAGCCGCAGGGCCGCGGGAAATGGCGGGTTGCCGGGTGTCGGCGCGGGAGAAAGTCCCAAAGATGAATACCCCATGGACTCACCATAGTGCCGCTTGCGATCGGTGAAAATCCCGACGGAAATTGAACCGTCGCGCGGGCTTTGCCATTCGAATGGCCGTACGATCCGTTTCGAAGTAAGATGGAGCGCTCGGAACAAAGACCGGTTCCGGTGAACCACCTAGGGGGCGCATTTTCCGGAGCCTGCACGATGACCGAAATTCAGGATCTGTTCTCGCTTTTGCGGCAATCAACCGATGTCGATCTCCAGGCAATCGACGCGATCCGGCGGACCATCGCGGAAGGCAAGGATTATGAACTTTGCCGCATCAATGTGCCGGCTTTCGCCAGCAAGCATGGCCTCGACGAGGAACGCGCCATAAGCGCCTTCCTCCATGCGGCGCGGGTGGGCATCTTCGACATTTCATGGAATGTTCTGTGCCCCGGCTGTGGCGGCGTGCTCGACACCAACGCTACGCTGAAAACCCTGCAGAAGGACGAATACACCTGCGCGCTATGCTCCGAAGGCTATTCGCCGACCCTTGATGAGATGGTCGAGGTGACATTCACCGTCAGCCCTCGCGTGCGCAGGATTGCCGCCCACAATCCACACGAACTGCCGTTGGTGGAATATTTTCGCCAGATTTACTGGGGATCCGGCGTCGATCTGCCGGAAGAGGATCTGGCGAAAAACATAGGAGCGTTCTCGCTGGAGGATATCGAGCTGGCGCCGGGTGAAAAGGCCGTCCTGCTTATACAGCTTCCGCCCGAATTCATCATCGTCTTCGAGCCGGTCACCCATTCAGCGCAGTTCATCGACGCGAAGGGCAAACCAACAAAAGAGCGGCGAAGCCTGTCTTTGGCTTTCGACCGCGACCATGTCCAGAACCAGACACTGGAAATGCTACCCGGTCCGCTGCGTATTTCGCTGGAAAACAGGACCGACACCCGCGTGCTGCCGGCAGTCTTCATCGCCGGCGAGGCATTGCATAATCTCCTGGGCAAACGCCGGCCTTTTCTGACCGCCAAGCGCCTGCTCACCAACCAGACGTTCCGCGACCTCTATCGTACGGATACGCTCGACATCAACCAGCGCCTGAAGATCACCAGCCTCACCTTCCTGTTCACCGACCTGCGCGGATCGACCGCGCTTTACGAGCGGGTGGGCGACCTTTCAGCCTTCGATCTCGTGCACGTGCATTTCCAGGTTCTGCACGAGATCGTCGCGGCGGAGGCAGGCGCGGTGGTGAAGACCATCGGTGATGCGGTGATGGCGACATTCGCGACGCCTGATCGCGCGATGGCTGCGGCCCTCAGGATGCGTGATGCCATGCGTGCGCTCAATGACAGAAGCGGGCGCGAGGATCTGCTGCTCAAGATCGGTGTCCATGCCGGCCCCTGCATCGCCGTGTCCATGAACGAGCGACAGGACTATTTCGGCCAGACGGTCAACATTGCTTCACGGGTCCAGAACCTGGCCAACGCACAGGCTATCTTCGCCACCCGTGCAGTGGTCGACGACAATCTCACCGCCGATCTGTTGCGCAGGAACGCTCTGACGCCCGTGCTTCACGAAGTCTCGCTGCGCGGCATCGAGCGGGAGATAGCGGTGTATACAATCCCCTGAGCAATTGGGCCGTCCAGAGCAATTCCAAGGAAGTGTAAACGGTTTTCGGGAAAAGCGCCTAGCACTTTCCCTTGGAATTGCGGTAGAGCATCGTTTGCGTGAAAAGATGAGGGCTCTCGGCCGCTCACACGCGCTTGCAGAGGAAATAACGATCGGCGGGCTCTGAAGTCGGCGCCGGGAGGCGTTGCAGCAGCGGGTGATCGAGCGGCGTGCCACTGACCGCGAAGCCGCCGACGCGAAGCAGGCTCGCAATCAGATCGGGAAGCCAGGTAGCAGTCACTGCATCGCGATCGTCATAGCCGGTGCCGATGTCGGCATGAACAAGGGCGGCTTCGATGCCAATGAACTTGCGGGCCGTCTCGCGTATTTCGCCGAGCACGAGGTTTTCGGCTTCGGGAATTGAGCTGGCATGTGCACCGACTTCGCGGTCGAACACCACGATCCGGCGCCCGGGCAGGCGCTCGCGCAGATGGTGGAACGTCCGTCCGTTGCCGAGGCCGAGCTCGAGCACAAGCCCCTCCATCTTCGCCACCTCGACGCAGACTTGGTCGAGAATGTCGCGCTGTGCGGTCATCCTGCTGATGAAATTCTCAAGGCGACTCATATGCTTTGTGTGTCCTGAACCAGCTCAAGATCGGCAATGCCTCCGACACGAACTGTTCACGGGTGTATCCCGAAGGCGTAGTGCCAAACTCGATCACGTGTCGGAACATATAGAGGCGGACGATGAACACTGCAACAACCGTACAGGCAGCCGGCAAGGATCATACCGGGTGGAATAGGCGGCACGGCGCGCGGCAAAATAACGACCTCACTTGTAGGGATCTGCGGCGTCCCGCAAGCCGTCACCGAGGAAGTTAAACGCCATGATGACGAGAATGACGGGGAGCATCGGCAGGAGAAGCCATGGATAGAACGCGATCACGCTGACGCTGCGCGCCTCGGTGAGCAGGATTCCCCAGCTGGTTATCGGCGCCCTCAGGCCGAGCCCGAGGAAGCTCAGCGCCGTCTCGCCCAGGATCATGCCAGGAATCGAGAGCGTCGCCGTCGCGATCAGATGCGACATGAAGCCGGGAATGAGATGCCGCCTAATGATGCGGCTGCTTCCGGCGCCCATCAACTGCGCGGCGAGAACGTAATCTTCCTCGCGCAAGGCCAGAAGCTTTGAACGCACGGCCCGCGCCAGTCCGGTCCAGTCGAGCACTCCGAGGATGACGGTGATGCCGAAATAGATCAGGATTGGGCTCCAGGTTATCGGCATGATCGCCGCCAGGGCCAACCATAGCGGAATGCTGGGAATCGATTGCAGAACTTCGATTATTCGTTGAACGATCAGGTCGAAGATACCGCCGTGATAACCGGCCAGTCCGCCGATGACGATGCCCAGCAGGAAGCTGAAACTGATGCCGACGAGGCCGATTGTCAGTGAAATGCGTGCGCCATAGATCATGCGCGAGAGCACGTCGCGCCCCAGCCGGTCGGTGCCCGCCAGGAAAAGCTGACCGTTTTCGGCAGCGCAGACAAAATGCCTGTCACCTTCGATCAGGCCCCAGAACCGGTAACGATCGGCCTTGCAGAAGAAACGGAGCCGCTGAACATCGTCCTGGTTGTCGATGTAGTTCCGCTTGAGCGTGTCCATGTCCAGCGTCATCTGGCGGCCATAGACGAACGGCCCGACGAACTGGCCGTTGTGGAACAGGTGCACCTGCTGCGGCGGCGAATAGATGTAGTCCATGTTGCGCGTGTGCAGGTTGTAGGGCGCCAGGAACTCGCAGATTAATATCCCGAAATAAAGCACTACCAGGAATATGCCGGATACAAGGGCGAGCCGGTGCAAGCGGAATTTCCACCACATCAGCCGCAACTGCGACGCCTGAAAGACCTTCGACTGCTCCACCGTCATCGCCTCGACCGACTGCAGGTCAAAGGGCGCGCTGGAAACATAGTGTTCTAGTGGAGCACTCGGAGCGGGGAGCGGCGAATCCGTTTTCATTTGGTGCTGCCGCCCTGCAAACGAATTCGTGGATCCAGCAGCGCCAGCGCCAGGTCGGAAATCAGGACGCCGATAACCGTCAGGAAGGCGAGGAACATCAGGAACGACCCCGCCAGATACATGTCCTGGCTTTGCAGCGCCTTGATCAGCATTGGCCCGGTCGTTTCCAAAGACAGCACGATCGCGGTGATTTCGGCGCCGGAGATGATGGCCGGCAGGATGGAGCCGATGTCGGAAATAAAGAAATTGAGCGCCATGCGCAGCGGATATTTGACCAGCGCCCTGAACGGATGAAGACCTTTGGCGCGCGCGGTCACCACATATTGCTTGTGTAGCTCATCGAGCAGATTGGCGCGCAGCCGCCGGATCATGCTTGCCGTGCCGCCGGTGCCGATGATCAAGACCGGGATCCAGAGATGGGAGAGTATCGACTTCGCCTTGGCCCAGCTCATCGGCTCGCTGAGATATTGCGGGTCCATGAGATGGCCGATGGACGTGCCGAACCAGATGTTGGCGAAATACATCAGGATCAGCGCCAGCATGAAGTTCGGAATGGCAAGGCCTAGGAGGCCAAAAAAGGTTAGGCCGTAATCGCCCCAACTGTATTGATGCGTCGCGGAGTACATGCCGATCGGAAAGGCGATGAGCCAAGTGAAGATGATCGTGACGAAGGAAACCAGCACAGTCAGCCACATTCGGTCCCCGACGACGTCGCGAACCGGCAACTCATACTCGAAGGAATAGCCGAAATCGCCGTGCAGCATCCCGCCGACCCAATAGAAGTAACGAATGATCGGCGGCTTGTCGAAACCATATTCCTTGCGCATCATCTCGATGCGATCGGAATCCACCCCTTCGCCCTGTGCCCGAAGCTCGGCGACATAGCTGTCGAAATAGTCGCCGGGGGGAAGTTCGATGATCGTGAACACCAGCGCTGATATCACCAGCAGCGTTGGAACCATCACAGTAATGCGCCAGACAATATATCGAAGCACGCTCAGGACTCTCCAAGCCAGAATGTATCCGGCATGTAGACACCGAAATAGGCGGTCGGATCGTAGCCGAAGAGCGCCTTGTCAGGCAGATTGCGCAGCCGTGAGGACACCAGAATCGGCTGATGCGTTCCGTTCACGGTCCCGATCGAAAACACCTGATCGGTGTAGATCGACAGCATCGAATTCCAGATTTCGGCGCGCTCTGTCGCTTCGGTCGATGCGTTCCAGCGCTTGAGCAAAACCATTAACTCGATCACTGCAGGAAGATCGGGCGCCTCGCCCATCTTGCCATGAGACAAGTAGTGAGCACCCCAGAGCGGCCATTGCAGCTGATCGTCGATTGTGGGGGCCAACTGACTCGGGTTCATGTCGGCGGTCGGCACGCCATTGTCGATGCCCGACCACATCGACATCATGATCTGGCCGCCAAGCGCGCGGCTGCGGAAGATGTCGCGCTGCGAAGTCCGGATGAACAGGGCGATGCCGATCTTTCGCCAGTGATCGGTGATGAGTTCGAGCGCGTCGGTTTCCAGCGTGCTTTCGCCGGCGGTTTCCACGATGATCTGGGCAGAGCGTCCATCGGGAAGTATCCGCAGGCCGTCATCGTCACGTGCCAGAAGCCCGACCTCGTCGAGCAGCGCGTTGGCCTGGTCGGGATCATGGGCAACCCAAGCTTTAGCGAATTCCGGCCGGTAGAGCGGGCTCTCGGACAAAACCGTATCGGCGCTTTCCTGCGCCAATCCGTAGAACACGGCCATATTGATCTCGCGCCTGTCCACGGCGAGCGAAAGTGCGCGGCGCACGCGCACGTCACGCAGAAGGCCACGCCACACCTGGTCGGCACAATTCAGATTCGGCAGCAGCGCCAGCCGAGAACCCTGTGTGCGTTTCCACAGGTGCATCTTCACCGGATAGCGCTTCTCCGCGTCCTTCAGGAAGGAGTAATCGCTGAAGTCAATTCCCATGCATTGCAGGTCGCTCTCGCCCGCCCCGGTCTTCGCGGAGATGATCGCCGATGAGCTGACATTCATGATGATTCGGTCAACATAGGGCAGTTGCCGGCCGTTCTCGTCTGTCCGATGAAAGAAGGGGTTGCGCTCGAAGATGAATTGCTCGGCCGGCGGCTTGGTTCGGTTCTGCCAGGGGTCGAGCGTCGGCAGTTCCGGGTTCTCCGGGCGATATTGCCGCGACATACGGATATGCAGGAGCGTCCATTTCTGGGTCCGGTTCTCCTTCATCAGGCCGGCGAGCCGGAATGGATCCTGATATTTCTTGTGGAACTGCTTGAGATAGGCGGATGGCAGAACAAGCGATATCGGCGAAGCGGCAGCGAGCTTGGGCAGGAAGTCGGGATTGGGCGCATCCCAACTATAGCGCACCGTCAACGGATCGACGATCTCGAAGCGTGGCGGCTTGCCGTCCGCCATCAGGGTCGGGGCGAGCCCGCCTTGCGAAAGCTCATCGTTCAGCCAGACATCTTCCCAACAATAGCGAAAATCCTCCGGCGTCAGCAGGCTGCCGTCGGACCATTTGTGTCCTTCCCGTATCTTGAACGTGAAGATGCGATCATCCGCGACGTCGAAATTTTCGAGAATGTCGGCCTGCAAGCTAAGCTTTTCGTCGTAGCCGACCAGGCGAGAATATCCGTAAATCGTCATCATCCGGATATCTTTCTGGCTGCCGATGATCGTACGCAGCGTGCCGCCATATTGGCCCGGCTGCCGGCCCATCGTGGCGAGATTCAAGGCGCGCGGGCTCTTGGGCAGGCGCTCGGTGAGTGCTGGCAGCGCCCTGGCCGTCAGCTGCGGCCGAAGAAATTCCGGCTCCAGGTCGCCAGCGCGCGACGTGCCCGGCAGGAGTGCCGAAGCCATCACGCCAAGGACGGTGCGACGGCTGATCAATGGCGTAACTCGCTGACATCGGCCGAACGTCGGGCCAGCACGAGGTGGCCGCCGCCAAGATCGAGCGGCGCCAGGACATCCTCGTCGCCTTCTTCGCGGAATTGTGGTCCCCATGCGCTGGTGTCAGAAGCGCCGCCGAGCTTCAGCGTCTTGAAATCCATCGGCCGGTCGAGATCGGGGAAAGGTACCGCGGCGACCAGGGAGCGCGTGTAGGGGTGGATTGGTTTCCTGAGCAGAATTTCGCGCGGCGCAAGCTCGACGATACGCCCGCCGCACATCACCGCGATGCGGTCTGCCATGTAGTCCACCACCGCCAGATTGTGGGATATGAACAGGTAGGTCAGGCCCAGTTCTTTTTGCAGGTCCTTCAGAAGATTCAGGATCTGCGCCTGGACAGAGACATCGAGCGCCGAAACCGGCTCGTCGCAGATCAGGAGTTCAGGCCCCAGCGCCAATGCGCGCGCGATCCCGATGCGCTGACGCTGCCCGCCGGAGAAACTGTGCGGATAACGCTTGATGAAGCGCGGATCGAGCCCGATTGCCTGCATCAGGCTCTTGACCGTGGCGAGTCGGGACGCCGCATTGCCACGCTCATGGATCTCCAGCGGCTCGCTCAAGATGTTCTCCACCGTCATGCGAGGTGAAAGCGACGAAACCGGGTCCTGGAAGACCATCTGGATTTTCGCGCGCAATATGCGCAGGGCATCTCCCTCTGCGCCCAGGACGTCGGTCGGTCCATCGCGGCCGTTGAAGATCACAGAACCGCCGCTGGGGGTAATGGCCCGCATGAGGATCTTGCTGACGGTTGTTTTGCCACAGCCGCTTTCGCCGACCAGACCCAGACACTCACCCCGCCTGATGTCGAAGCTCACGCCGTCCACGGCGCGAACAGAGGATTGATGACCCCCGCTGAACCATCCTGACTTGCGGATGGTGAAGGTCTTAGTCAGATCCCTTACCGACAGCAGGATGTCGTCTGGCCCCTTCGATGCCGGGGCAGTCTGCTTGCCGAGCAGGTTCCCGACATTCACCGGCACCTCGCGGAGCGCCTTTAGCCTTTCACCGGGCTTCAGGTCGAAATGCGGAACGGCTGCCATTAGGCCCTTCAGGTAAGGGTGGCCCGGCCGGCGGAATATCGCCTCGACAGGCCCCATTTCCATGATCTCGCCATGGTACATGACCACCACCTCGTCGGCGACATTGGCGACCACGCCGAGGTCGTGCGTGATCAGCAGCATCGCCATGTTCAGCTTGGTCTGAAGCCCGCGCAGCAATTGCAGGATTTGCGCCTGGATGGTGACGTCCAACGCCGTCGTCGGCTCGTCGGCGATCAACAAAGCAGGCCGGCAGATAAGCGCCATGGCGATCATGGCGCGTTGCCGCAATCCTCCCGAAAGTTCAAATGGATACATGTCGTAGGCGCGCTTGGGATTGGGGAAGCCGACAAGGCCGAGCATTTCCTCGGTCCGCGCCTTGCGCTCCGCCCGAGCCATAGGCGTATGAATCTGCAAGGATTCGCTGACCTGGTTGCCGATCGTGTGCAGCGGCGAGAGCGATGTCATTGGCTCCTGAAAGATTTTGCCGATGCGGCTGCCTCTCAACGCCCGGATTTCGGTTCCGTCACGCTGCATCTGCAGGATGTCTTGCGTCGTGCCAGGCTTTTCAGGATCAGAAAACAGGATACGGCCGCGAACGTGGGCCGTATTCGGCAAAATGCCCATCACTGCCTGGCTGAGAACCGATTTTCCGGAACCGGACTCGCCCACAAGCGCGGTAACCTTGCCGGGCAGGACGCGGAGATTTGCGCGTCTGACGGCATGCAACGGTCCCCCGATCATGGCAAAAGAGATGCCAAGATCCTCGATCCGCAGCAGATCAATGCCCGAATTCATCCTCACACCAGCCCCACTCTGGCAGTCTGCCGGGCGGCAGACCCAAAAAGCGAGACTAGCGTATTGCCAGCCTAGAGCAACTTGGATTCGAATCGAATTCCGCGACGGAACCGGCGACCGGGCTGCACACCAAGGCTTTCGGACCGGATCGTGTCGGTTACTGGAGCTTCCTCCGGTCGCTTGCCGACAACCGCGCGGCATCGCGATGAAGCAGCATGACCTGCTCGGCGTCCGATATCCGGTCCTGAATCGGCGCAGCGTCTTCATCGAGCGCGAGAGCACCCGACAAATCGGGTGAAAGCACCGTCAGCTTCTGCTTGATACCCGCCAGTTCCTCCGTGCCGAGCGTCAGCCAACTGTTGTCGCCGCAATAGCTGGCGAAGTCCTTGCTGGCGAGAACGCTGTGCGGATATTTCTTGGTCAGGGTCTGGAGACGCTGGACCTCGTTTACAGCCGAGCCGAAGACAGAGAATGTCAGCCGGTCGGTAAGTCCGACGTTGCCGAACATCACATTGCCGACATGCAGGCCGATACCAAACTTTATGTCGCCCAACCCCTGCTCCTTTCTGCGCAGATTGAGCTCCATCATGCGCGCGCTGGCCTTGTGCGCTGCCGCAAGAGCAGCCTGGCAGGCGATCTCGGACTGCGAGCGATGCCTTTCGCAGGGGTAGACGGCGATGAAGCCATCCCCCAGGAAACTCATGATCTGCCCGCCTTTGCGATTGAAAGGTGCAGCGATGGCATCGAAAAACTGGTTCAGCGTATCGATGTAGATTTCGCGACCGGAGGTTTCGGCAAGCCTTGTCGACCCCCGCATATCGCCCATGACCAGTGCGGCCCGGATTGTGTCACCCTCGCCGCGCTTGATCTGGCCGTCCAGCACACGTCTGCCGGCGTCGCCGCCAAGATAAGTGGTCATCATGTTGTCGGCGAGCTTGGTGAGCACCGCCATCTTGGTGGCGATAGCGAGATAGTTCTGGATCCGCAATAGCGCCGAAATCATGCCGTCGCTGAAGCCAGACGCACTGTCGGTCGACCACGACCCCATCATGCCCTGGCTGGTATCGCCGTTGAAGGGATGCACGAATGCCATGTAATCGGTGACGCCCATACGCCTGAGGTCGTCGAAAACAGGAAACTCCGACCGCACCGACGGGTCAAGCCGGCGCCGCAGGTGGTCGAGCTTGTTGCTGAGCAGATGGTAGTATGGGCTGGTCAGGAATCTGTCGGAATGAACGCCGTTCTCACTGCGGAAGCCTTCCACTTCCAGGCCCTGGCCGCGAAGCCAGGTAAAACCAAGCGCGTCATAGAGCGGATGAAGCATCGAAAAGCTCAAATGCACCCGCTTCAGCGGCAGGCCGGCAGCAGCCAACCGTTCACAAAAGCCCTTTACCAATGTTTCCAGGTCGTTGCCCGCCAGCGCCGATTGGCTCAGCCAGTCGGCAACTTTATCCATGAGAATGGTGGAAACTTCTGCTTGCGCTGTGCTCATGCTATCTCAAACCCGTCGAAGACGAGCCATCTCCTTTGATCCGCCACACAAGTGAAGGCAGTGAAGCCGGCTTCGGCGACGAAAGCCGGCGAAGAATTTCCTAAATAACTCCTTGCAGGAAGGAAGCAGGCGTAAACAGCATCTATCACCTGGAACCCTATGTGGCGAGGCTTCCGGCGGAGTGCAATCTCGATCCTGACATCGGGCAAAGAATTCGCCGTCTCAGACATCGTCGGGCCTTCACCACCACTGTCTCTTGGACCAGCCCGAGGCGGCCAAAATCATTGCGTGTGTCGACGACCAGAGGAGCGTGATCAGCGATCGCCTGATAGTCGATCGCGTCGTGGTAGGTTGCCACGACGACAGCATCGAATCCTTCGGGGATCCTCTCCGGCTCCCGGTGTTTCGTCAGCGGTGTCGGAACGCAGATTATGATGGCATCGCAGACGGCTAGTTCGGCAAATCCGCAGTGGTGCGGAACCGCCCGGCCGGCACGGCTGTCGACGTCACTGCCTCAATTAGGATTGGCCGTTGGCTCAGGCATCGACCTTCCGGGCTTCGATGTCGAAGCCGGAAACCGGGAACCCGGCGCGTGCGATCGCAACCGACAGCGGCAACCCGACATAGCTCGGTCCGATCACGCCGACTTGCGCGACGCACCTCGAAATCCGGTTCAGAAGACGGTCATATGTTGATCGTTAGGCGTCCAAAAATCTGCTTTCCCGTCAATTCGGACAGGCTACCCGCTCCCATGGCGCGGCTCACCGGTGCCAAGAACCATGAGTGAGGGCATATTGCGGAAACAAGCAGTCAGCAGACCGGCGCCTTCGCCTTCAGGCTTGCGGCAGCCATCGCGTAGCCGCCGGCGGCGCCATCGATGAAATGAACATGATCGCGCTGCAGCGGCGAGATGACGAGGCAGGTCATCAAGGCCGACTTCTGGCGGTGCAGGCCATAATTGCAGATGCCCGCCTCTTCCGCCTGCTTCAGCCGGTCTTGGATCCGATGCAGCACATCCGCGTCAACGTCGATGGTCATCTTCAAGCCGTCGTCGAACTTTCGGAAATCCGAATTGCTGGCCACCTCGCGTTTGTAGACCTTCGGATCGAAACGGCCAATCGTCCAGCCAAATCGATCGGTTACAGCCGTAAGCGTCATCAGGAACACGATCCACAGCTTCGACCGCCACCGCCATCCTGCCGTGGCCATCGCCCGCGCCTCGACATCCAGGCCGGCGGGCAGCAGACTGTAGCCCGGGCCGTCCACCGGCACCGGGTGGCCATTGCGCTCCTGCCTGCCGGCGAGGGCGATGATGTCGGAAGCCAGAAACTGAAACCCGCGCAAGTCGCGCGACGCCCCCGGTGTGGCTATGATCGAGACGATTTCGCCATGCCGTGCTTCGATCGGGTTCCAACGGCAGGAAAGGCCGGTCAGATCCGGCCGCGCGCCGACCGGCGCAGGATCGATGCGGTAGCGCCCCGCTTTCATCTCAGCTTCCGCCCAACTGCCGCCACCGCCGGCGAACATGGCATAGAAGGCCGCTTCGGAGGCCTGGAACCTCGCCACGCGAACGTCGAGGCCCTGCGCCCTTATGTCCCCTATCGGCACGATCGCGGCGCGCAAGGTCAGGCCCAGTTCGTCCGCCACCCATCTTTGGACGGCCGCCAGCGCGTTGCGGGCGATCTCCAGCGCCGAGCCGGGAAACGCCACGAGTGCGCCGTCGCCGCCGAAGACAAAGGGGAGATCTTGCCGACCCAGCGCATTGAGCAGCGCCGAAATGACGCTTGCGCCGGCCATATTGACGGTTTTATAGCGCCCCGCCTCGATCGCCTTGGTCGAGCCGACAATGTCGGCAGTGGCCAGCGCCCAGCCATCGGGGAGGGGCCGATAGTTATCGATATCGGCAACGCTTTCGAACTTTGCGAAGACAGGCAAAGAAGCGACAAACGGGTCGGACGCGACAGCTGGTTCCATGGCCATTAGATAGCACATTCCACGGCTTGAAGGTGAAGTCGATTACGCTTCGAAATTGACTTGCGCAGGCTTTCCGATGATAGGTCGCGCGATGCGAATTGCCTTCTACGCGCCGCTGAAGTCACCCAATCATCCCGTTGTCTCCGGCGACCGCCAGATGGCACGGATGCTTGTCAAAGCGCTGGAGTACGGAGGGCATAGCGTCGAATTGGCATCTGAGTTGCGCTTCTATCTACGCCAGCCGGAGTCGAAAAGTTTCGAGGCACTCAAGATCGAGGCCGCAGAGGAAGCCGCGCGGCTGACCAAGCTTTGGGATCGTGACGGCAAGCCCGATCTCTGGTTCACCTACCATCCCTATTACAAGGCGCCCGACTTGATCGGGCCGGAGCTGGCGTCGGCCTTTGCTGTCCCCTATGTGACAGCGGAAGCCTCCTATTCCAGGCGACGCAATGCCGGCTTGTGGGCCGATAGCCAAGCATTGGTGGCGCGAGCCATCGAACAAGCGGCTCTGAACATCTGCTTCACCCAAAGGGATCGTCAGGGACTGGCGGATGCTATTCCCAAGGCCGCTTTCGGTATGCTTTCGCCCTTCATCGACATATCGGCATTCCGGGAAATCCCGGCACGGGGTTGTCCGACGCGCCTCGTTACCGTCGCCATGATGCGCCCGGGCGACAAACTGGGCAGCTATCGCATGCTGGCGCAAGCGCTCGGCTTGATCGGCCATATGCCCTGGACCATGTCGGTCGTCGGAGACGGGCCAGCTCGCGACGAGGTCGAAGCGCAATTCGCCGGCTTGCCCGCCGATCGTATCGAATGGATCGGCTCGATCGAGCCTGCCGCCGTGCCGGATGTCCTTTACACCGGGGGAATCTATGTCTGGCCGGGTTATGGCGAGGCCTACGGCGTTGCCTATCTTGAAGCACAGGCCGCCGGCCTTCCGGTGGTGGCCCAGGACATCGCCGGCGTGCCGGAGGTCGTGCGGGATGGCCAGACCGGGTTTCTCACCCCGCCGGGCGATGTCGCGGCGTTCGCTTCCGCCATTGAAAGGCTTCTGGCCCGGGACGACGAAAGAACCATCATGGCCGCGGAAGCCCGGCGTTTCGTTCTCGAAGAACGTTCCCTCGGTGGCGCAGCTGCGCGTCTGGCCGAACTTATTGCGAAGGTCCCGGTCTCATGACGTCCGATCCGATCTGGCAGCCCTTGGTGGAAGAGCTGGCGCGCCTGCAACGGGCGGGCCGAAAGGCGGAGTTCTGGCTGCGCGACGACGACGCCGTGTATCCGACGCCTGCGCTTGATCGGCTGCTCGACCTCACCGGTGAATTCGCGGTTCCGGTCACTCTGGCCGTCATTCCGGCCCTGACCGACGCGAAGCTTGTCGCCCGGCTCGACGAGGCCCCGCATGCCACGGTCGCCATCCATGGCTGGGCGCACCGGACTCATGCGCCCGAGGACCAGAAAAAGCAGGAGCTCGGCGCGCATCGGCCACGCGAGGCGGTGCTCGATGATCTGGCTCGCGGACTGTCGCGAGTAACCGGCCTGCACGGCGCACGTGCCGTTCCGATGCTGGTGCCGCCCTGGAACAGGATCGACGCCGGCGTGGTATCCGACCTTGGATCGATAGGTTTTGCGGCCTTGTCAGTCTATGGGCCGCCGAAGCCGGCTTCATTGGCGGTCATCAACAGCAATGTCGACATCATGGATTGGCATGGCACGCGCGGCTGCCGCGATCATGGTGTATTGGTCCAGGCTATCATCGCACACTTGCAGCATGCATCCGACGGCGAGCCGATCGGCCTGCTCACCCACCATCTTGTACATGATGAATCGGCCTGGCTTTTCCTCGAACGATTGTTGACAGTCACCGCACAGGCTGAACCCTGTGCATGGCTTCCGATCAGGACATTGATCGGGCGCCACGCGGGTAAAGGAAAATAGCTCAGCGCTTTCTGTGCGATGAGACCGGGAACTTGAGCATCTGGCCATCCCGCGCGGCAAAAGCGCCGGCAAACCTGTCCTTGGCCAGCTTCTCCATCTCGTCCAGTTGCTCGTCGGTGCGTGTCGGATCGTGGTGAAACAGTGCAAGCGCCCGTGCACCGGCCGCCTCACAGAGCTTGACGCCCTGTTGCCATGTCGAGTGACCGTTACCGCGGCGGCGTTCCATTTCCTTCTCGGTGTAGGTGCAATCGTAAATGACGAGGTCGGCATCTTCGATCAGGTCGAGCACCGACTGATCGAGTTTGTCCGGCTCGTGCTCGGTGTCGGTGATCACCGCCACGACGCGGCCGCCCCATTCGATCCGGTAGCCTATGCAGCCTCCCGGATGGGTGAGACTGCCGGTCCGAACCACCACCCCTTCGCGCGGCCGAAGCACGTCTCCGGATACGAAATCGCGGCAGTCGAGATTTGCCTTGCAGACGTTCATTTTCACCGGAAACCACGGCGGCCGTATGAACTCATCGATAATCTGCCGGGTCGTCATGCGTCCTGCAAGATGCCCGGACCAAAGCGTAAGCTTGACGCTCGGGTCGAAGATAGGCGCAAAAGCCGGCAGCCCGATGATGTGATCGTAATGGCAATGGGTGAAAAGCAGGTCGAAATCGGTCACATCCGACGCCTGAAGCGCCCTGCCGGCAGGCCGCAGGCCAGAGCCTGCGTCGAACAGAAGCGTATGCTTGCCGCATCGCATCTCAATGCAGATTGTGTTGCCGCCATAGCGAGCGAATTCTGGCCCGGATACAGCAATGCTGCCGCGCACGCCCCAAAATCTGACCAGGAAAAAATCGTCGTCCATGCTACCTTTCGCCCATCATAGCTCTAGGCGCTTCGTGCGTCGATCAGATCCGCGGTCGTATGGCTTAGCCGATCGGCAAGAACCCGCAATATCTCGATGGTCATTTCCGGGAACTCCTTCATAAGCCTCAGGAAATGATCCTTGCGGATTCTCAAGGCCTCCAGATCACTTGCCGCGCTGACGGTGGCAGTGCGGGAGCTGTTGCACAATATGGCGATCTCGCCGACAATCGAATTTGGCAGCAGTTCGGCAACTTTCATCGGCCCGCTGTCGGAATCGACCAGAATATCCGCCCTGCCTGAAAGGATGACATAGGCAGCGTCTGCCTCGTCGCCCTGCCGGAAAAGAATCTGGCCGGCGCTGTAATTCACGCGATCGGATGTGAACGCGAGCAGCTTGAGCTTTGCCGGCTCAATGCCAGAGAACAAGGGAACGCGTTGAAGCATTCCAACTTCATCCTTGAGCAGCATTGTCGCAAACCTTCCTAAATTCGCGTCTGCCAGACTATGACAGAAGTTCCTTGAAGATACCGTTCTCTGCCAAAAGTGTCTCGTGTGTACCGTCTTCCACCAATTGACCCGAGTCAAAGACGATAACGCGATCGAACATCATCGCCATTGCCGGACTCGTCACGACCCACACAATTGCCGGCGAATGGCCGTCGCGTCTGGCTTCCTCGAGCACGTTTCGCAGCACCTTGTCCTGAATGCGCTGGTCGAGCGCCGACAGCGGCCGGTTGAGAATGAGAAAATCGGGACGCTTGAGCAGAGCCCGGGCAACATCGAGCTTCTGTCGCTGTCCGCCGGTCAGCCGCCTTCCACCGGCGCCGACGTTGAAGTCCAGGCCGACATCCAGAAGCTCGGCATAGAGCCCCAGCTCGTCAAGAATGTCATAGACGATGGAGCGTATGCGGTCCGGGGCGTCGGGATGGTTGTTTCCCACACGGCCGAATAGGACATTGTCCATGACGGTGGCCGCGGCAATGTATTTGGCAGGATCATACCGTTCGATCGCGTTGTGCAGTTCGGGCGGCAGGTTTTCATAGAACTGGTTGCGTGCGGCGACGATCTTGCTCATCAACTCGTCGGTCAGCAGGCCGAAGCGGTGCCGGGGCTCGATATAGGCAAAGCTCAAGGTGATGATCATGGCGCGGTCGGCCTCCGAAACCGCCTCGTAGGGGCGGTTCTTGAGCCGCTGCAGCAAGGTCTCGTAGGCGGGGATCTCCTCGGCGCTCATGAAGGCGAGCTGCTGGAAGAACTGGTGATCTGGCGGCAGGTCGGCAAACAGCTCGATGGCCTGTTCGGCGATCTCCATGCCCATCTCGTAGAGCGTGCTGTCGAGGCCGGCCTGCTTCAGCACGGAAGCAAAGTAGGGATTGGCCGCCAGAGCCTTGTCGGCCAGTTCGGGGCCGGCGGCGGCGCCGAAAAGCAAGTTCTGGCCGATCGTCGCTTCCGTGTTGTAAGCGCCCGGCTCGAAAGGAACCACCAGTTCGCGCAGCCCTTCCTGTTCCAGCCGGGTTCGCAGCGCTGCACGCAGTTCGACGATCCGCCCGGCGAGCTTCGTGTGACGCGTGAGGTCGGCCGAACAGCGCAAGCCAAGATCCAGTATGTCGCGCGACAGAAGAACCGCGTCGAGCACCCGGCGCACCGCTTCAAAGAGGTCGTGCGGGCCGGTAGCACCGGCGGAAGCATAGTCGATCCAGTCGCTATGGACGTCGAAATCCGGATTGCCCGACCGGCGCGCCTCGTCCATGTTCCAGCGCTGCTGGTCTGCCGCGGCGCCGTCATAAGTCACCGATGTCAGCGGTGCATGCTTCAACCCGTAGAGCAGGTTATCGCGCAGGCTTGCTTGGAACAGGAAAACATCCGACGAGGCGTAAGACATGCGCCGGCCGGTCACGGCTTCGGGGAGTTCAAGCAGGTCATCGGCGCCCGAAGCGACCTTTCCACTCTCTGGCCAGTTCAGACGCGCGAAGGCTTCTGCTAGCGCCTCCGCTCCGCCTGTCGGGGTGCTGACCAGCGCCACCGTCTCAGCCGGCTTGACCTGCATGGAGACACGGTTGAGGAGCATTGCACCGCCATCGTCTGCCATGGAGAGACCGACCGCCGACAGCGGGTTTGTCATCGGACCGCGATCGTCGATCGTCAGTGCCGCGATTCCCGGCGCAATGATATCCTCGACGGTGAACTGTTCAACGACCTGCTGATATTTGACCTGGACATCCTGCCGATCCTGATCCCAGTCGATCAGTTCCTTCATCGGTCCGGGCAGGTCCTTGTAGGCTCCGATCACCGCCACGAGTTGGCCGACGTCCAGCCGGCCCCCGATGACCAGATACCCGCCGATCATGTAGAACAGAAAGGGCGTGAGCTGTGCGAGAAAATTGTTGAGGAACTTTACCATGAATTTCCATTGGTAAAGATCGAAGCGGATCTTGAAGATGAGCCCTAGCCTAGCAGCTATGTCGGCGCGCTCGTAGTTCGACGTATCGTGGACGTGAACCGCGCCGATGCCGTCAACGATTTCGCCAACCCGGCCAGAAAGCGCGCGCGCCGTCAACTGCCGTTGGCGCCCAAGCACGAGCAGCCGCCGCCGCATCCGCGGGATGAGTACGATCTGGATGATCACGATCACCACCGCTATCATTCCGAGCCAGACGTTCTGGACCATGATGAACAGCATGGCCGTCAGCGCCTGGCCGCCGAGCAGCACCGGCTGCAGGAAGGCATCGCCGATAAAGCCGCCCAGCGGCTCCACCTCATCCTTCACCATGGTCGCCACTTCGGCGGATTTCACCCGCTTGAAGTAAATCGGCGGAAACCGCAGCACACGATCGATCAGATCGAAGCGAATACGCCGCAGCATGCGTTCGCCGAGGCGGCCCTTGTAGGTGTTGATGTAGAGTTTGAACAGGCCGTTGATGACGACCAGCAAGAGGAACACAAGGCTCAGGGCAAGCAGCGTCTCCTTGCGGTCAAGCTGAAAACCGGAGAAGAACTGGACCTCGCCAATGAACGGCAGGTTATAGTGCAATCTCATGAAGGGCAGGGTCGTGCCGGGTTGCTCGAACCCCTTCCCCTGGATCGGGCCGTTGACGATCAGCTTCGGCAGGTCGAAGGACATGAAATATGGGATCATCGAAAGCAGGACGATCATCAATATCCAGATCTGCTGCTTCCGGGTGTGCGTCCAGATATAGCGGGCTAGGCTGGGTTCCATATGCGACTGTCAGTTTGGAGGATGCAGGCGGTGAAAGCACCTGCTGGCAAACGATGTATCGGCAATGTCTTCGCGGATGGACGCCGCTGGTCGGGACAGACGCAATCGGCCCCCTTCGCCACCGTGCAACGGCGAAACGGCTGGCGGCATCGTCTTATCCGCAAGTCGAACAGGCTCGCGTGAGGCAATATTGCGTTGTGTCGCCCGAAATCCCAACATAGAGGACGAATATGATGGATGTCACACAAGCACGCAATGCCGGCGGGCACGAACAAGCCTTGGATCTCGCCCGGGGAATTGCCGCCTATGTCGACCACCCTCTCGTCGCCGGGCTGGCGCGCGTCATCGCCAAGCATCCGACGGCCGACATCGCCAACGCCTTCAACCACAAGCAGGTCGCTTGCAAGATGTGGGCGCTCGACGAGCTGTTTGGAAGCTGCGGCGGCCGGTTCGGGCGTATATGGGTGCTGGGTGGATGGTACGGCGTATTGCCGGCAATGCTTTTCAACGACGCCCGTTTCGACATTGCGGCGATCGACAGCATCGACATCGATCCGGAAGTCGGGCCGGTCGCCCGGACCCTCAACCGGGAAGCCGGCGACCGCTTCCGGGCGCTGACGGAAGATATGTACGCACTCGACTATGCCGCCGGGCGGCCCGACCTAGTGGTCAATACGAGCTGCGAACACATAGCCGAGCTGGGTGCCTGGCTGGCCCTGCTTCCGCGGGGCACGAATGTGCTGCTGCAATCGAACGATTACTTCAGCGAGCCGACGCACATCAACTGCGTGGCTTCGCTTGCAGCCTTCGAAGCAATGGCGGCGCTACGGGAGATCAGGTTCTCCGGCGAACTGCCGACAAAAAAATATACGCGCTTCATGCTGATTGGAACTGTTTGAAGCGCGTTTCGCGAATCCAACGAGATGCGACCTGCGTTAGGATTTCGAGGACCAGGTTCGTTGCCGCTCGCGCAGGATTTGCGCAGAGTGACGGGCGCCTTCCAGATCGAGACGATGCGCCGCTGGCGCCGGTCCCGCAAGCGCCTGTTCGATCGCTTGCGCCAGACACTCAGGCGTCAGGTCCTTTTCCATCCGCACCGTTGCAAGGCCGAGCTCTTCGAGCATAAGGGCTCGAACCGTCTGTTCCGTTTCCCCGCCGGCTGCAAAGGGAACGAGCAGCGAGCGACAGCGCGCGCGCAGGACATCGCAGACAGTGTTGTAACCCGCCTGCGAGACCGACAGGCGGGCGCCGGTCAGCAAGCTGGCGAAATCCTCGCGAAACCGGAAGATGGACAGGCGCGGCGTCGCATCGCGTGTAATCGCGTCAAATTCGTCCTTCGGCAGGTTTGGGCCGGTGATCAGACACCATTTCCAGGCGTTGTCGGCATTCCGCGCTAATGCGATGGTGGACCGGACAAGGCTCTTTCCGGCGGCCCCGCCGCCAACCGACACCACAACGTCGAAACGCTCGGAGGCCGCGGGCGCTGGTGGCGCGGCAACGAGCCCCGTGTACGCAACCTCGGCCCTGATCGCTCCCGCCAGTGGAAATGTCTTGTCGATGGTTGCGAAAGCCGGATCGCCATGGACCATGACAAGGTCAAAATGCCTGTTAACGAGATCGACCGTTTCCTCGTTTCGGCCCGGCTTGACGCGCTCCTGAAGGATATCACGGACTGACGTCACCAGCAGCGGTCTGGGCGACGCCGCGTCGATGGCCTCGATCAGCGGCAAGAGTTCGAAACGCATCTGCCGGCGCCCAAATGGAAACGCCTCGACAATGACGATATCAGGCCTGCAATCCCGGAATGCCTGCAGCAGCATCTCTGAACGCCGTTTCTTGAAATCATCGTCGATGGGCTTGCCCTGCAGGTCGACAAGACCGGAAAATCCTTCATCACCGGAGGTGACAGATGGCAGGGTTACAGATATTGCCCCCAATCCCGGAAACCCCGCGACCGGCGCTCCGCCAGTGACGATGGTTACGTCAAACCCGTCATCGACCAGAGCCGCCGCGACGCGGCTGGAGCGCGCGAGATGGCCGATGCCGAGCAGGTGCTGGACATAGAAGAACGCGCGCAGCCGCTTCATTCGGCGGCCCGCCACTCCCGTTCGAACAGCTCCTTGAGCTGTCCAATGCTTGCTATGTGATCGAAATTGCCGCGCACGCGCGCCTCTGCGGTGTCGCCGAGGCGGGCACGCAGCACGGGATCACGGATCAGCCGCTCCAGCGCCTGTGCCAGGGCAATTGGGTTTTCCGTCGGAACCAGCAGCCCGGTTTCATCCGGCGATAAAAGCTCCGGCACGCCGGAAATATCGGTCGACACGCAGGCAAGCCGCTGGCTGGCCGCCTCCACCAGAACATTCGGCAGACCATCGCGGTCACCATTTGCGGTGATCCTGCAGGCCAGGGCGAAGATATCGGCGCGGCGGTAGTGCTCAAGCACCTCTTCCTGCGCGAGCGCGCCTTTCCAAGAGATGCGACCATCCAGTCCGAGCTTTTGCGCCAACGCCTTGAGCCGTTCCAGTTCCTCGCCGCCGCCAATATGCTCGAAACGCCACGCTAAATCACCGGGCAAGAGGGCAAGGGCCTCCAGCAAGGTGTCGTAACCTTTCTTTGCAACGGCGCGCCCGACACTCAGAACGATAACCGGTTCGTCCGGCGCCGAGCCGTCATGCTGTTTTCGTGCCTCGCCGAAAATGCCGAAGCGATCAAGGTCGAGCCCATGATAGCTCAAATGCACTGACGAGTTGCCGTCGGCGAGTTTTTTCAGACGGTCGAAGCCGGTTTTCGTGCAAGTTACCGTCCAGCGCGCCGAGGAAAGCTTGCTGGCCAGATCCCAATCCGCCGAAGTCCAGATGTCCTTGGCATGGGCCGAGCAGCTCCAGGGCAGACCAAGAAGCTGGCTGGCATAGCGCGTCACCGATGCCGGCGTGTGCGCGAAATGCGCATGCAGCCATACCGCGTCTTCGGGCCATTCGGCCGCTAGCACGAGCGCTTGCCCGAAACGGCGCGCGCGATTGCGCGTAAAGTCGCGCGGCATATCGACGGCCAGCGATCCCAGTGCACGCCAGAAGCCCGGCCGCAGCAAACAAGCAGAAAGCGAGCGAACCACGCGCAGCGGCTCTTCATGCAGATATTCCGGCAGATAATGGACGGGCGCTTTGATCTCGTCATGCACGGGGTGGCGTTTTGCGTCGGTCGGCCGCCTGAGCGCGACGAGTATCAGATCGAACCCCGCACGCTCCAGTCCGAGCAGTTCCTGCGCGATGAAGGTTTCCGAGAGCCGCGGATAACCCTTCAGAACCACGACGATCTTGCGATGTTGCAACTCAGTTCATGCCTTCAATAACCGAAAGGTGAGGGCCAGCCTGCCGGTCGAGCAGTTCCGCGACGATTTCGGAAATATGAGGGAGCCCTTCCAGGGTCAGATGTGGATTACTCTGGGATGGACGAGGCCGATTCGGCAGCGCCACCAGTGCATCGGCAAATCGCTGGGAGTCCTTGGCTTCCTCCGGCAAAAGCATTTCGACGAGGCCCAGTTCGGCTGCGCGCCGCGCGCGGATCAGTTGTTCCTGGCGGGGTTCGATGCGCGGCACGATGAGCGCCGGCTTGTCGAAAGATAGTATCTCGCAATAAGTATTGTAACCGCCCATCGCCACTACCGCCTTGGCGCCGGCAATCAGGTCTTCCATGCGGTTGTCGAACTCGATAATCTTGATGTAGGGGATCGTGGCCCCCTTCTTCAGCAACTTGTTGCGCTTGCGAGCCGGCATGTAAGGCCCAAGCACGATCAGCGCCTTGTGCTGCAATTTCGGATCCTGCTGATAAGCGTCGATGACGTCGTGAATCAATTCGGCGCCGTCGCCGCCGCCACCGGTGGTAACCAGGATATAGTCGCCCTCTGGCCGGTGGCCGGGCAACTGGTTCCGCTGCAGGCTCCGTTGCAGGAAACCGACGAATCTCATTTTTGCCCTGACAGCCGGCGGCACATCCAAGCCAGTCAACGGATCGTAGAAATCCGGCGGGCCATAGGCCCAGACCTTGTCGTAGAACAGGCCTATCTTGCGCATCACATCCCTGCGCGCCCACTCTGCTTCGAGCAGATGCGGTGCATCCATCACCTCGCGCAGGCCAAGCACCAGCGTGGTGCCCCGCGTCTTGAGGTAGGACAGCGTGTCCTCAATCTCACCGCGCAGGCCGAGCGGTTCCTTGTCGACGATGAAGATATCCGGCCGGAAGGTCTCGGCTGTGTGGCGGATGATCGACTGACGCATCCTTAGCGTCTCATGCAGATCGATGTCCTTTTCCAACGAGGTGTATTCGCCGTTGCGCAGCTTGATGACGCTGGGGATCTTCACGAAGTCGACACGGGCGCGGTAGTCGAAGGCGCCAGCGATAGTCGCACCCGAAATGATAAGCACCTGAAGCCCACGGAAATCCTCGACTAGCGAATGCGCAATAGTCCGGCAGCGCTGCAAGTGGCCGAGCCCGAACGTGTCGTGGCTGTACATGAGAATTCGTGCGTTTTCTGCGTGCTGGGTCATTCTTGAACGTCTCTTAAAATTCTCGCCTTGACACCGTGAGTGGCCCGCCGGCTTCGAAACCATCCTGGGTTTGGCCGCAATTTTCAATTTTATATTGCTTCTATGGAATGCCGTTCAGATATGCTTTCTGATCGCGAGTCCGAGACTAGATGGGTTGGCGAATATCGCCGCGCGGGTGTGAGCAGAGACTTCCTGTTATATTGTGGGATGGATCGAAGAGGAAAGCGATGTCAAAAAAATCGGCAGAAATCATCCCTCTTGATTCCAATCCGGACTGGTAAAGGTGAAATTCCCCTATCTTGCCCATATAGCCAATTGCTTGATCGGTATACGAAAGGACAAGGTCGCTGGCGTCGCACGGCGCATTCTTGTAGAACTCATTCGTGCGCCATTGCACTCGCCTCGGGACCAAAGGTGCCGCCCATTATTCTCTTGACGGGCGGTCTCATTGTGATTCACCGACCAGAAATTGAGCCATCTGTCGCCAAGCTAGCCGGAATTTCAGCAAAAATCGAGTGGATGCCAGCGCGGTCGCAACACACCACCCGCTGCAGGGTGTGTGCGACACCGGTTGCTTGTCGATCGTTATGGCCCATGCCAATGCCTTATTGGAGCGGTGACGGTACTTCTTTAAACGGCTTGGGCAGGCCGTCGAACGTCGTGAGGTACAAAAATCGCCCGATTGGTCCCGATAGTTGGTGAACCCTCGAAAATTCTTTGCGGCGAATTCCCTTTAAAACCAAAAGCGTAATTTTTTGACGGCTCTGGTGTCGGTCTCTTTTGGGATTATAGGGATATTTTAGTGCAATTTCAATGAGTTATAGGCTACTTGATCATGCCTTGCGGATCGAGCCGCTTGTCGGCCAGCCATTCGACGACGCGTGGCAACAGCCGGCGATTCAGGCGCGAGCCGGCACGGGATCGCGCACGGAGTGGATCACTTTGTCGGCACCGAAGCGTAGCGCCCGCTCGAGGCGAGCTTCATCGATGTCGGCCACGATGCAGCGGGCACCATGCATTTTGCCAACCTGCAGCACCGTGACGCCGACGGTTCCGGCACCCTGATCAGCAGTATCACAGAGCCACAGCCGGTGCGGTCGAGGACGTTGGCGGCAATCGAAATCGGTTCGGCCAGCGCCGCCAGACTGAACGGCATGTCGGCCGGAATTGGAATGGCATTATGCGCCGGGACGGCGACGAAGTTACGGAAACCGCCGTCGCGATGGACGCCGATCACTTCGAGGTGGGCGCAGACATTGGAACGGCCGATCCGGCAGGGATAGCAGTGGCCGCACGACACCACGGGGTCGACCACCGCGCGGCCTCCTCCCACGGCAACGCCGGTCACATGGCGTCCGAGCGCGGTGACGGTGCCCGCGAACTCATGGCCGATGACGCGCGGATAGAACGGCGAACGGATTGGAGCCATGCAGGATGTGAATGTCGGAGCCACAGATGCCGGCACGGCTGACGTGAACGACCACTTCGCTGGCGCCGGGCTGTGGCATGGCGCCCGGCCGGATTTCTAGCGACTGCGGCGCGCTGACAAGAACCTCAGCATGAACACTCCAGCTAAGTATACTAGTCGACAATTGCCATGGCTAACAGATCGTCAAGTTGGTGCGCGACCAGAGGCCTCCTGATGAGGCGATCGAAGCGGAACGGGCCGGGGATAATTGGACAAGCGTTTCGGCGCTTCTCGCCTAGCGACGTCGTCGAGTCTCCGATGGGACATGCCAGACTTGTAAAACGTCCGCTAGGGCCATCCCGAAGTCGCGAAGCTGTCAGTCGGGTTCCGGCCCCATTTCCGCCGTTCTGGACCCTGCTCCCAACGTTCGTAAAACGAGGTCAGCTATGGTCGGCAGTTTGGGGTCGCGGGAGCATACGAAACGATACGGGAAGCTTTCAGATTCTGGCCCACGAAAAACTCAACAGAACCAAGGATTTTAATATGCCCTCCGGGCCCACCATTATCGTCAAACTGCTTTACAACACAGGGCGGCGCGAAAGGAATCGAACTGCCCGTTATGCGCTCGTTCGCAATTGACGACCCAAATTCAGTAGCGTTTGTTCAATCTTCGCAAATGGCAGCAATGCGCTTCAAGTCGGCCGTTCGACACTGGGTGATCTCCCGAAAGCTGACATCGCCTCTGAAGTCAACTGCGGTCGCTCCTGCGCACGCCCCATAGCACGACCGGCCGCGGGCAATTCTCCATCCGTTCGGGCGGATGCAGTCCTTCGGCGCGATAGCGGGCTAACTCTCAGCAAATATATGCGCCGTGCTTCCGGGCTGATCGAGTCTCCAGATGCGGGCTATACACGCGCGCATCTCGTCGGCGGTGGCGCCGCCTCGAAATTCGGCAAGGCGTATGGCCTTGGCTTCCAGTTCCTGTTTCGCAAGCGTGTTGCCGGGGTCGCCCTTGGGCTCGTCGACGCGGGTATCGAGTTTGCGGCCGTCAATGGTCATGACGCTCACCTTGCCGACCCATTGCTTGGGATAAAGTCTGTCGATCTCGGCGTCGAACTCCATCCGCACCTTGGCGCGGAAACGGGCGACGCGCGTGTCGGCAAGTGCTTGGTGTTCGAACGCGTCGAGATCGGCGACGCCATGGACGGCGATGAGGCCCAACACTGTGCCCATGGAGAACTTCGCCTGGTGGACGGTTTGTGGAATGACCACCGCGCCCAGGACATCGATGGCTCCCTGATGGACATGGGTTACCACATCAGCGATGTCGTCCGGACCGAGCCCCTCGCCGCGCATGAGAAGCTGCAGCGCATCAGCGGCCGGATGGGTGTGCCGGCAGGCGGCGTGCCATTTGAAGGAGGTCTCCTCGGTTGCCCAACGGCTGCCGAGGCCGTCCGTCAGGCGGGCCGGATCGGCGTCGCTGGACATGCCTGAAGCCATGCCCTTTTTCCCTTCGAGGATCTGCGCGGCCCCCTTGAAGCCATCGCGTGCCAGATAGGCAGAAAACAGGCCGTTGGCGGCGGCTCGCGCCGTATGAAGCTGCTTGGAATCGGCGGCATCGCGCAAGAATTCCCAGAGCCCTGCCGCCTGGGTGCCGGCGGAGCCGAGAGCATGGTTGAGACCGGCTGCGTCCAGTCCGATCAATCTGCCGACCGCCGCGGCCGCGGCGACAGCGCCAGCGGTGCCGGTGGTGTGGAATATCTCGTAGTGCGAGCGTCCGAGGAATTCTCCTACGCGGATGCCCACTTCATAGCCGGCGATGCAGGCAGTCAGGACGTCGCGGCCGGTCTTCCCCTCAGCCTCGGCAACCGCCAGGACCGCCGGAAAGATCACGGCCGCCGGGTGAAAGACCGAGCCGTTGTGAACGTCGTCCTGTTCCACGATATGGGAGGCCGCCGCATTGACCATCGCCGCGAAATAGGGGCTTGTGCGCCGCCGCGTCGGGATGATGGTGCTTGGGCCGTCCGCCGGCCCCATGGCACGCGCAAAGCCGTCGATGATCTCGACCTGGTGCGCACCCTTGCCGGCCAGCGCCGAGCCGAGCCAGTCGATCATCAGTCCTTTCGCGAAATGAACGACGCGCGGCGGGATCTGTTCGAAGTCGAGTTCGGCGATGAACGAGCAGAGCCTGGCGGTCGGCCAATCGGCGGTGTCCGTGCTCATCTGTTGCTCCTCCTCTGGCATGCCCTTTAGACCAAAGCGGCCCGGCGCAGGACCTGCCTTGCACGTTCGATGACCGGCCGATCCACCATCTCGCCGTTCACCTGGCTGGCTTCGCCTGATGAGGCCGCGCCAATGATGTCGCGTGCCCATGTGATGTCATTTTCGCTCGGGCGAAAGCCATTGCGAATCGGCTCGATCTGCCTCGGATGGATGGCCATCTTGCCGCCAAAACCCATCTTCATGGCGTGGCGGGCGTCATCCTCCGTGATTTCAGGATTGCTCAGGTCGGTCGTTACGCCGTCGATCGGCGCGGCCCGGCCAGCGGCGCGCGAGCGCCAGACGATTTCGCTGCGAGCCGCAAGCAGGATCAGCCGATCATGCGCGCAACCGAGATCGAGCGAGAAGTCGACCGAGCCGAAGGCGACGGCAACGACGCCGGGCGTGGCCAATATGTCCGGCAGATTGGCAAGGCCGACAGCACTCTCGACCAGCGCGATGACGGAAACGCTGCGTGCCATGTGCCTGGTCATATCAGTAATGTCTTCCGGCCGCTCGGCCTTGGGCAGCATGACGGAGACGCCGTCGAGGCGCCGCACGGCATCGATATCCACTTCGTGCCAGGGTGTGCCGACGGCGTTGATGCGAACCACGACCGCGGATGTCAGCACGGCTGCATGGGCAACGACTGCTTCCCGGGCGCGCTCCTTGTCGCCAGGGGCGACGGCATCCTCGAGGTCGAGAATGACCGCATCCGCGCCGCTGCTGTCGGCCTTGGCAAAGCGCTCCGGCCGCGAGCCGGGTACGAAGAGCGGCACCACAGGCGTGACGAAGCTCACCATTGCGCCGTGGCCTTCACCGTCACATGGCCGTCGGCCGACCGTACCTCGAGGGCCATGCCATCTTGGCCTCGGGATGTTGCGCTCAAAAGCAGGCGCTGCGGGCCGGTCGCGGGATGCACGCCGCGGAACGAGAAACGGCGCGGCGACGTGCCGGCAATGGCGGTGGCGAAGTTCATCAGCAGCGTCGCCTGCAACGGGCCATGGATGACGAGCCCGGAATAGTGCTCGACCGTCGTGGCGTAGGGCGCGTCATAGTGGATGCGGTGCCCGTTGAACGTCAGCGCGGAATATCGAAAGAGCAGCACGGGATCGACGTTGATCGTGCGCTCGTGCGATGCGGCCAGGGGCGAATTGGCCGGCGGGGCAGGGGTCGCCGCAGCAGCTTCGGCGGCGCGATAGACGATGGTCTGGTCCTCCTCGATCACCGGACCGGAATCGTTGGCAATGTCGTGCCGGACCGTGACGAAGGTGAGGGGGCCGCTGCGGCCATGCTTCTCCTCTATGGCGGTCAATGTCGAGCGGCGGCGGATGGGGTCGCCGGAGCGGATCGTCGCCATGAAACGCACGTCGCTGGCAGCCCACATGCGGCGCGGAAGCGGCACCGGTGGCAGGAAGCCGCCTTTGGCCGGGTGCCCGTCAGGTCCGAGTTCACGCATGGCGGCAATGTCCGGCGTCAGGCACCAGTGCAGTCCTGGCGGGGCCGCGCCCTCGGCAGTCTGCGCCGCGTGGTCCCCAAGCGTGGCGCCAAAGCTGGCCAGCAGGCGCGGGGTGACAATGTCCTCGACCGTGTGTGTGCGTCCAACCCATTCCTGCAGCGTGGTTATGTCCAGGCTCATCAGGTCCTCGTCAGGCGGCGAATTCGGACCGGATCCGGTCCGTATCGGCGCCAAGGGCGGGAACGCTGGGGACCGTTGCGAACCCCTCCGACCGCCCTGCCGGCATCGGCACGGAGATGCGCCTGCCGTCCGGCAGCGCCACCTCTGTCCGGCGCAACGCCTTGTGGTGCGGCAGGTCGTTCATTGCGCTCACCCGGCCCCAGGCGATCTGCGCCTCGTTGAGACGGTTTATAGCCACTTCGCAGTCGATTGCCGCGAAGATCGGTTCGATCTCGGCGTCGAGTGCCGTGCGATTGGCCACCCGCCAGGCATTGGTGGCGAAGCGTTCGTCGGCGAACAGATCCTGCCTTTGCAGCACGAGCGTGCAGAAGCGCTTCCATTCATTGTTCTGCTGGATGGACACGACCACGCTGCCATCCCGACAGGCATAGGGTCGATAGGGGTAGATCGAAGCGTGCGCCAGGCCATATCTCTGGGTCTCACGGCCCGCATATTCGTAGTGCAGCAGCGGCACGGTCATCCAATCGGCCATGGCGTCGAACATGGCAATCTCGACAATGCGACCGCGCCCAGTCTTCTGGCGCGCGAGCAAGGCTTCGAGGATCGCTGCATGGGCATTCATGCCGGTGGCGATGTCGGCGGCGGAAACCCCGACCTTGCTCGGCGTGTCCGGTGTGCCGGTAACGGCGCAGATGCCGCTTTCGGCCTGCACCAGCATGTCGTAGGCGCGCATGGCCGCGTAGGGCGTGTCCTGCCCGTAGCCAACGATGTTGATGGCTATCAGCCGAGGAAACTCCTTCGCGATTGTATCGGCCGAGAGGCCGAGCCTGTCGATGGCGCCCGGCACGAGATTCTGCACGAGGACGTCGGCGCGCGCGACCATCCGGTGCAGGAGAGCCAGGTCGTGCTCGGTCTTCAGGTCGAGCACCGCGCTCTCCTTGCCGCGGTTGAGCCAGACGAAGTAAGCGGACATGCCCTCCACTGCGGAATCGTAGTGACGCGCGGTTTCGCCTTCCGGGCGCTCGATCTTCACGACGCGTGCGCCGGCATCGGCAAGGCGGACCGTGCAGAGCGGAGCGGCGACGGCCTGCTCGATCGAAACGACAAACAGGCCCTCCAGTGGGCGGGCGCCGTCAGACATTGCGCTGCACTCCCGAGCGCGCCAGCACACCAGGCTTCAGCCGCTCGTTCTTGCCGTAGTCCTCGGCTGCGTGGAAGAACAGATGCGGCGTGCCATCAATGTCCTCAAGCCTCTTGCGGTAGGCTTCCAGATAGGCCTTGCGGCCATCGTCGCCGACACGGCCCGGCATATAGGCGACGAAGGGCGGCAGCACGTCGAAGCCGGAATAGCGCAGCAGACCATTGTGGATCGGCCACAGCACCGTGAGGATGTCGCCGTCGATGCCATCGGGCGCGTAGGTGTCGGCCGACGTGCCCGTGGTGGCGGCCACCATGGCGAGCTTTCCCCTGAACATGCCGGTGTCGTATTTGCGGCCCGGCATATAGGCGAAACCGCGCGCGAAGACGCGATCGGCCCAGCCCTTGAGCATTGCAGGCATTCCGAACCACCAGACCGGGAACTGGAACAGCACGAAATCCGCCCGCTTCACCTTTTCGACCTCGGCGTTTATGTCGGCCGCGAGTGCGTCGGCCTCGTAGGCGGCGGTCTGCTCGCGCGGCAGGCTGAAGAAGTCTGGATCGTTGCGCTCGCCCGATATGTCGCCCGGCCCTGCGACAGGATTGAAGCCCATCGCATAGAGGTCGCTGACAACCACGTCGTGGCCGGCGCGGGTCAGGTTTTCCACGGCGAGATCCTTCATGGCGCCGTTGAAGGATTTTGCTTCCGGGTGGGCGTAGACGATGAGGACGTTCACGGACGACTCCTAGTAGGAACGCGGCAGTCCAAGCACGTGCTCGGAAAGGTATGACAGGATGAGGTTGGTCGAGATCGGCGCGACCTGATAGAGACGCGTCTCGCGGAACTTGCGCTCGACATCGTATTCTTCAGCGAAACCGAACCCGCCATAAGTCTGGATGCAGACATTGGCGGCTTCGTTCGAAGCGTCGGCCGCCAGCATCTTGGCCATGTTGGCTTCAGCGCCGGGGTTCTTGCCGGCCTCGTAGAGGCTCAGCGCCTGGCGCACCATCAATTCAGCTGCGCGCATGTTGGCGTAGGCCCTTGCGATCGGGAACTGGATGCCCTGGTTCTGGCCGATTGCCCGGCCAAACACATGCCGCTCCTTTGCGTAGGTGCTGGCCTTTTCGATGAACCATTTCGCATCGCCGATGCACTCGGCGGCAATCAGGATACGCTCGGCGTTCATGCCCGAGAGGATGTAGCGGAATCCCTTTCCCTCTTCGCCGATCAGGTTTTCGACCGGCACGCGCAGATCGTCGAAGAAGACTTCCGTGGTGGCATGGTTCATCATGGTGCGGATCGGCCGGATTGTGAGGCCGTTGCCGACGGCTTCGCGCATGTCGACGATGAGGACGGAGAGGCCGTCGGTCTTTTTCATGCCGTCCTTCAGCGGCGTGGTCCGCGCCAGCAGCAGCATCAGATCGGAATGCTCGGCACGGCTGGTCCAGATCTTCTGGCCCTTGACCACGAAATGATCGCCGTCGAGGCGAGCAGTAGTCTTGAGCGCGCCGGTGTCGGTGCCGCTGCTCGGTTCCGTGACGCCGAAGGCCTGCAGGCGCAATTCTCCTGTGGCGACCTTCGGCAGATATCGCTGCTTCTGGGCTTCCGAGCCGTGGCGAACAAGCGTGCCCATCGTGTACATCTGGGCATGGCAGGCGCCACCATTGCAGCCGGCGCGCTGGATTTCCTCCAGCACGGCAGCGGCGGCCGAAAGCGGCAAGCCCGAGCCATCATAGGCCTCCGGGATCAGGATCGAGAGCCAACCGGCCTGCGTCAGCGCTGCGACGAATTCACCGGGGTAGGTCATGTCCCTGTCGAGTGCGCGCCAGTATTCTCCGGGAAAGCGCGCGCACAACCTGGCGACGGCATCGCGAATGTCCTGGTAGTGTTCCATGAGGTTTGTCCGGCTTTTCGTCTTGCTGCAGGCCTCACTATCGCGCCTCGACGCCCTATCCGCAATGCAAGGCAGGCGTGAGCAGATATAACGAAATTCAAATGCTTATGGCGGAGGACCGAGAAGCTGGCCAACCCAGACGGCCCGCCCGACAAGATCCTTGGCGATGTCCTCGATCGCTTGTCCGGCAAACCGCGCCAGCCGCGAGGCAGGCCGGTCCGCCGGGTATGCAAGGATCAGGCGGCGCACGGGCACCGGATCGATCAACGGCGCGGCGGTGAGCAGCCCGGCGGTCACGTCGGCATGGATAGGAGCGAGCGGCAGGATCGTCCAGCCATGGCCGTTGCGCACTAGGTCCTTCAGCGCGGAGTATGAGTCCGCTTCGATGCCGACATCGAGCGTGATGCCGGCATCCGTGGCGCAGCGTTCGACGATGATGCGCAACCCGTGCTTGATGCTGGGCAGCAGCAGGCGCTTGCCCGCGAGCGAGGCGAACGATACGGCGCGCACGGTGGAAAATCCCGCGTCCGGCGGTCCGATCAGGAACAGGTTTTCCAGGAGCAGCGGGCGCGAGCGCAGCGAACGCGCCATGCGCGGGTCGTAGAGCACCGCAACGTCCACCTCGCCGCGGTGCATCCAGTCCAGCAGATAGCCGGTGTAGGCACTGACAAGTCTGAGCTTGGCCTTGGGATGGGCCTTGCCGAAGGCGGCCGCCAGCGGCAGCGAAATAATGTCGGCAACGGTGGGCGGCAGGCCGATGGCCACTTCGCCGGTTAGCGGCGCATCGGCGGGCGTGGCCGTGGCGCGGATCTCGTCGATCTCGGCCATCACGCGCATGGCGTGCGCCAGCACCTCCTTGCCCTGCTCAGACAGCACCATGCCGCGTCCATGGCGCAGGAAAAGGGCAAACCCCAATTCCTCCTCCAGCATGCGCACCTGCCGACTGAGCGCCGGCTGCGCGATGTGCAGCCGGTCGGCAGCCTTGCTGAGGCTGCCGAGTTCGGCGACGTGGATGAGGGTGCGTAGCTGCGATAACTCCATGAGCTATCGCATACCATTATATCTGATCACGAGAAAGAGCCGAAGATTAGATCGGATGACCGAGGTAGTCTGGCTCCAATCCAAATTCTCGGGGTTCCAAGGTGACGGCGAGCGTAGAAACAAAACATCCGCAAGCAGCAGCGCTTGCAGCCGCTCCGGCGGCGTCTGAAAGGCAGTGGCCGGATCAGGTCTATGAGGTGCTCAAGGCTGCCGGCATCAGCCAGATGTCCTATGTGCCGGATGCCGGTCATACCACATTGATCCGCCTTTTCAGTGAGGATCCCGAAGTCGTCACCAATGTGCTGACGACGGAGGAGGAGGGCATCGCCATTGCCGCAGGCTCCTGGCTCGGCGGCAAGCGGAGCGTCGTGCTCATGCAATCCTCAGGCGTCGGCAATTGCATCAACATGCTGTCGCTTCCCGTGCAGGCGCGCTTTCCCCTGCTCGTCCTGGTGACGATGCGAGGCGAGTGGGCCGAGTTCAATCCGTGGCAGGTGCCAATGGGGCAGGCGACGGAGGCCTCGCTGAAGGCGATCGGCCTCAGGGTGCTGCGCGCCGAAACCGGTCCCGACCTGGTGGAGACGGTGGCGCAGGCAGCCTTGATGGCTTTCGACGCCGACCAGCAGATTGCCGTGCTGATCGGGCAGCGGCTGCTCGGCAAGAAGAAGTGGTGAGCGACATGAATTTACCGACGATGGACCGCCGGGTTGCGGTGAAGAAGCTGCTCGACGCCCGCGATGGCGCCCTGGTCGTGACCGGTCTCGGCTCGCCGAGCTACGACGTGCATGCTGCCGGTGACCGCAACGACAACTATTATCTGTGGGGCGCCATGGGCGGTGCTGCGCTGATCGGCCTGGGGCTTGCCCAGGCCCAGCCCGACAAGCGGGTCATGGTGATCACCGGAGATGGCGAACAGCTCATGGCGTTCGGTTCGCTGGCGACGATCTCGGTGGCGCGGCCGAAAAATCTCGACCTGATCGTGCTCGACAACCAGCATTTCGGCGAGACCGGCATGCAGTCGAGCCATACCGGCAAGGGCATTGGTTTCGACAAGGTCGCGGCCGCTTGCGGTTTTTCGAAGACCGCCGAGCTGCGTACGCTGGAGGAGGTCGACACGCTGTGTGAAGAGCTTCGGCATCCGGCCGACGGTCCGCGCCTTTTCGTGCTGAAAATCACCGCCGAGAACCTGCCGCGCTCGCTGCCGCCGCGCGACGCGGTCGAGGTCAAGAACCGCTTTCGCGCCCATCTGGGCTTTGCCACCTGTTGAGGACCGATATGGCGCTGGTCAGTTTCCAGAACACGGTCGGCGGTCGGTTGCAATCGACAGCCGATACATTCGAGAGCCATGATCCGTTCACCGGCAGGCCCTGGGCGCTGATTCCGCGCGATGGACAGGCCGAGGTGGATGCCGCCGTAGCCTCCGCCAAGGCTGCTTTCCGGTCGAAGGAGTGGGCCGGGATCACGCCCACCGCGCGCGGCAAGCTGCTCGTGCGGCTGGCTGAGCTGATCGCGGAGAACGCGGATCGCATTGCCGCCATCGAGACGCGCGACAATGGCAAGCTGCTCACCGAAATGACGGCACAGCTGCGCTATATCCCGGAATGGTTCCGCTATTTCGGCGGTCTTGCCGACAAGATCGAAGGGTCGGTGCTGCCGATCGACAAGGCTGGCATGTTCGCTTTCACCCGCCACGAGCCGCTGGGTGTCATTGCAGCGATCGTGCCCTGGAATTCGCCGCTTTTGCTCCTGACATGGAAGCTCGCGCCGCTGCTGGCGGCAGGCAACACTGTCGTCATCAAACCGTCGGAACACGCCTCGGCCTCGACGCTGGAGTTCGTGAAACTGTTTGCGCGGGCAGGCTTCCCGCCCGGCGTGGTCAACACCGTTACCGGCATGCCGCTTGATGTCGGCGCGCCACTCGTCTCTCATCCCGACGTCGCCAAGATCGCCTTCACCGGTGGTGAGCCTGGCGGGATCGCGGTCTATCGGGCGGCTGCCGAACAGCTAAAAGTCGTCACGCTGGAGCTCGGCGGCAAATCGGCCAACATCGTCTTCGACGATGCCGATATCGAGGGCGCGGTCAACGGCGCGATCTCAGGCATCTTCGCCGCCAGTGGCCAGACCTGCATCGCGGGTTCGCGGCTGCTGGTGCATCGCAAAATCCACGACCGGTTCGTGGAGAGCGTCATAACGCTGGCGGCCAGCGCTCGACTGGGCAATCCGGCGCTGCAAGAGACGCAGGTGGGGCCGATCACCACGCAAGCCCAGCGCGAGAAGGTGCTGTCCTATCTCGGCATCGCGCGCCGCGAGGGTGCGCTTTGCGTGCTGGGCGGCGGCAAGCCGGCCTCGGGTGAATTGGCCGAGGGCTGGTTCGTCGAGCCCACCATCTTCACTGGCGTGAACAACACCATGCGGATCGCGCGCGAAGAGGTGTTCGGACCGATCCTTTCGGTCATTCCGTTCGACGACGAGGAAGAGGCTTTCGCCATTGCCAATGACAGCCCCTACGGGCTGGCGGCAGGAATATGGACCAGCGACATGGGCCGGGCGTTGCGCGGCGCGGCCGCAATGGAGGCGGGGATGGTCTGGATCAATTCATACCGTGCCGTCTCCTACATGGCGCCCTTCGGCGGCTACAAGAGGAGCGGTATCGGGCGCGAAAGCGGGCAGGATGCCATCAATTCCTATCTGCAGACCAAGACGGTGTGGATAGACACCGCCGGCAAGACCGCCAATCCCTTCGTTATCCGCTAGGCTAGGCTTCGGTGGGAGAATCCCCATCCGTAGCCAAGCTCGGCCCATAGTCCTTGAGACGGTGGCCGACTTACAAATGATCGAAGGATTGGACATGAGACAGGCAGGCAAGGTGGCTGTTGTCACAGGCGCGGCGCGCGGCATCGGACGCGCTTGCGCGGAACGCTTTTTGGCCGAAGGCGCGAAGCTCGTGCTCGGCGACATCAATGCCGTGGAGCTAGAAAAATGTGCCGCTGAAATCGGCACCACCGACAGCGTCCTGGCGGTCGTTACGGATGTCAGCAAGAAGGAACAGATCGATGGGCTGATTGCAGCGGCGGTGGCGAAGTTCGGCCGTGTCGACATCATGGTCAACAATGCCGGCATCGCTCCGGTCCAGGACTTTCTCGACATCACAGAGGCGGACTACGACAGGGTTCTCGCCGTCAATCTGAAGGGCGCGTTCATGGGCACCCAGGCCGCAGCCCGCCAGATGATCGCGCAAGGTGGAGGCGGCGTCATCATCAACATGTCGTCGATCAATTCGGGCCTCGCCAACCCGCGTGTCGCCACCTACGCGATCTCCAAGGGCGGCATGAACCAGGTCACCAGCACCGCGGCCGTCGCCTTCGCTCCCCATGGCATCCGTGTGGTCGGTGTCGGCCCGGGCACCATCGCCACGGACATGGTCATGGACGGGACATTCATCGATTCGGAAGAAATGAGACGGGCGGTCCTTTCGCGTACACCGCTCGGGCGCCTCGGCACGGCAGCCGAGATCGCCTCGGTCGTGGCGTTCCTGGCCAGCGACGACGCTTCCTACATCACCGGCGAGACGATCTACCCCGACGGGGGGCGCCGCGTGCTGAACTATACGGTCCCGATCAAGGAGTGAGAAGAATGGGGAGTGACGACATGGGTAATTTCGAAAAGCTGCATCACATCTGCATCGTCGTGCACGATATCGACAAGGCGCAGGCCTACTACGACTCCATCGGCATCGGGCCATGGGAGCCCTATCCGCCGCTGGCTGAATACGAAGAACTGCAGGTCCCAAGCCCCGAGGGTTTCAAGGCGATGCAATATCGGATTTGCAACTTGCCGAACGTTCAGCTGCAGCTGTGCCAGCCGAACGGCGATCCTTCACCGCAGCGAATTCATCTCGACAGCAAGGGTGAAGGTGTCTTCCATATCGGCTTCGAGGTTCGTGATGCGGACGCAGCCGAAACCAAGGCGAAAACCGACGGACTTGCCGTGCTGATGCGCGGGCGCCGGGAAAACCGCACCGGCTTCACCTACTACGACACAGCCGACAAGGCAGGCGTGATCCTGCTGACCCGGGCGACCAATCTGCCCGGCAAATGATCTTCGCGCGAAGGATTGGGGCTGGACAAGGAGACGGGGCGACTGATCAGCTGCCCCGCAATTCCTGAAGCCGGTCGACCAGGAATTTGCCGCTGGTGATGATATGCATTTCCAAAAGGCCGACGGCGCGCAGCGTATCCTTGGCTTCGCACAGGTCGATGAGCTGCCAGTGGTCGCGGTCGGACTGGGCCTGGATCTCGGTGAGCGTCACCATCATGCGCGTGTAGCGTTCCAGCTGCTGGTAGATGCGCCCGACCAGTTCGATCGTCGCCTTGCGGCCGGACGGCGCGTAGAGCGCGGCGTGGAAGTTCCAGTTGAGCTGGTTCGAGTACTCGCCGGTCTTGCCCTGCTCCTGGTGCTGCTTTGCGCGCTCGCGAGCCAGCGCGAGGTCTGCCTCCGTCATCCTTGGAATGGCCAGGGCCAGCAGCCATGTTTCGATCCGGGCTCGCAATTCGTAGAGCTCGAGGATCTCGTCCAGGGAAATGGAGGTGACGACGGCGCCCTTGTGGGAAACCAGCGTGACGAAGCCTTCCGAATGAAGCTGATGCAGCGCCTCTCGCACCGGAATTCGGCTGACGCCGAACTCGGTGGCCAGATGCTCCTGCCGCAGCTGGAAGTTGGCCTCGTATTCGCCGATCAGGATCTTCTGCCTGATGGCATCGGCGACCTGGGTCGAGATGGTTTTCTTCTGTACGAGCATGAATCAGCCTGAGGCGGCCGCCGTGTTTGTTGACTGGCGCCGTTTTGATTGAAGAAGTGGACGCATAGCACCGTTGTCACTGCGATGCCATGTCGCCCGTTTCGCTTCAGTAGACATGTTCCTCGATAGGCTGATTGCCAGCGATCCGTTCGTAGCGGAAGGCCGACAGGTCGACAGAGCGGTACTCGCCATAGGCAATGAGATCACTGACGCCCGACCCGGTCGCCGCTGCATGCATCATGCCGTGGCCGCTGAAGCCGGTGGCCAGGACAAAGTTCGACACCTCGGGATGCCGGCCGATGATGCCGCTGTGGTCGAAGGTGTTGTATTCGTAGAGCCCCGCCCAGGCGCGCAGCATGCGCAATTGTTCGAAGCCGGGCACGCGATGGGCGAGCGCCGGCCAGATCAACTCGTCGAACAAGTCGTAATCCACATCTAGGCCAAAATCGTCCGGCTCGTTCTCGCGCACCGGCGGAATACCGCACAGGAAGAGCTGACCTTCCGGCCGCAGCCAGAAGCCGCTCGTGTCGAAGACGAAGGGGCAGTTTTCGATCCTTGCCGGCGTTTCGAAGACGAAGACGCAGCGCTTGCTCGGGACAACCGGCAGCTCGGCGCCGGCCATCCTGGCAATGCCCGCGCTCCATGGTCCGGCCGCGTTGATCACCGTGCCGGCGGCAAGCCGGTCGCCATTGTCGAGCACCACTTCGCCGACCTTTTGGGGAGACGCCATGGTCAGTCCGGTCACCGTCGCGGCAAGATAGTTCACGCCCTGCGTGCGCGCCTTCCGACGGAAGGCCTGCATCAGGCCGGGGCCGTCGAACCAGCCTTCGCTGCCAAGGCCGAGCGAGCCAAGGGCGAGATCGTCCGTGTTGAGCCACGGGAAGCGTCGTGCCAGATCGACCTGCTCGATCAGTTCGGCGTCGACGCCCATGCCGCGCTGAACGCGATTCTTGGCACGCTGCGCGTCTGCCCGCTCGGGTGTCGCCAGCACGAGGTAGCCGGGCTCATGCAGGCCGATGTCGGCCAACTCGTCGCCGATGGCAAGCCGCGTCTTTACCTGGCGCAGGAAGTCGATGCTGAACTTCGACATGGCAATGTTGGGCGCCGTGCCGAACTGCTGGCGGATGGCGCTGGTCGACAAGGAAGACGAGGACGCCGTGTAGTACGGGTCCCGCTCGATCACCGCGATCCTGCCATCGAAATCCGGATTGGCTGACAGAAAGTAGGCGATCGAGCTGCCGACAACGCCACCGCCGACGATCACCACATCATAGTTTGTGCCCATACCAATCGCGTTCCCTATCTCGAATATCATCCGTGGCGACAAGGATTGGATACTTTCCCCTATCGGCCCACCACCAGAATGAGACATAACCCGGTCTTCGATGCAGAAAAAGAGGTTTGACGTGAAAAACAGAATACATTATCCAATTTGTAACAGATATCACCTGCCCGGCAACGTCGCGGCAGCCATGCCGAGGATTTCCCGTGGGCCTGATCGCTCCCCGTCTCGACGTCATCAAGCCAAGCCCCAGCATGGCGGTCACCGCGCGGGCAATCGAAATGCGCTCGGCCGGCATCGACGTCATCAGCCTGAGCGCCGGCGAACCGGATTTTCCGACGCCTCCGCACATCGTCGAGGCAGCCTACGAGGCGATGCGCAGGGGGGAGACGCGCTATACGGCGGTCGACGGCACCGCCGCGCTGAAGAAGGCGGTGGCCGGAAAATTCAGGCGCGAGAACGGCCTCGATTACAAGCCTTCGCAAATCAGTGTCGCGGGCGGCGCCAAGCAGATCATCTACAACGCCCTGCTGGCAACGCTGGCCCCCGGCGACGAGGTGGTTGTCCCAGCGCCCTATTGGGTTTCCTACACCGACATCGTCCTGCTCGGCGAAGGCAAGCCCGTGGTCGTTCCCTGCACGGAGCCGCAGGGCTTCAAACTGACACCGCAAGCCCTGCGAGCCGCGATCACCGGGCGCACCAAATGGCTGCTGCTCAACACGCCTTCCAACCCGACAGGCGCCGTCTATAGCCGCGACGAACTTGCGGGGCTGGCGGGGGTGTTGCTCGATCACCCGCATGTGCACGTTCTGACCGACGACATCTACGAGCATATCCTGTTCGATGGACGAACCTTCCATACCATCGCCGGCGTCGAGCCGAGGCTGAAGGACCGTACGCTGACAGTGAACGGGGTGTCGAAGGCCTATGCCATGACCGGCTGGCGGATCGGCTATGCCGGCGGGCCGGAACCGCTGATCCGCGCCATGGCGACCGTGCAGAGCCAAAGCACGTCGAACCCGTCATCCATCTCGCAGGCCGCGACCATTGCCGCACTGGAAGGTCCTCAGGACTTTCTTCGCCCTCGGGCGCTCGAATTCCAGGCACGGCGCGACCGCGCTTTGGATCTGCTGCGCGCGATTCCCGGTCTCACCTGCCGGACGCCCGAGGGCGCCTTCTATCTCTATCCCAATTGCTCGGCCCTGATCGGTCGTCGCCGCCCGGACGGCACTCCTATCGGCAGCGACGACGACTTCTCGCTTTACCTGCTCGATCAGGCGCGGGTCGCGGTGGTGCAGGGCTCTGCCTACGGCCTGTCGCCGCATTTCCGCATTTCCATAGCCACGTCGATGGACCTGATCGAAAAAGCGATCGGGCGTATCGCCGAGGCTGTCGAAGCGCTGCGATAGGGCCGGCGATGGATCTCGACTTCGTCCAGAAGCTGATCGAATTTGTCTCGCGTTCGCCCATTGCCGAGTTGGAGATCGAGCGCGATGGCGTTCGTATCCGCATGTCCAGGCAGGGGGTGCTGGCGCAATCCGCGTCGCAGCCTTCGCCGCAGTCGGGGTCAGCCGCCGGCCCTGCCGTCTTCACAAATCCGGCTTCGACAGCTCCGCCCATCGCGCGGCATTCGATCCGCGCGCCGCTGACCGGCGTGTTCTACCGTTCCGGCACCGAAGGCGAACCGCCGCTCGCTTCGGTTGGCGATGTGGTCGTGGAAGGGCAGAAGGTCGGTGTCCTCGAAGCCATGAAGACGTTCAACGTCGTGGAATCCGATCGCGCTGGGCGGATCGTCCAGATCGCGTTGGACGACCATGCCGCCGTGCAGTCCGGCGATGTGCTGTTCGTTCTCGAAGATTTGGGCTAGCGGCGATGTTCGACACCGTCCTTATCGCCAACCGCGGTGAAATCGCGCTGCGCATCCTGCGCGCCTGCCGCGATCTCGGATTGAAGACGGTGGCAGCGCACTCGGAAGCCGACGCGAGCCTTCGCCATGTCGCGCTGGCGGACAGGGCGATCTGCATCGGGCCGGCTGCGGCGACGGAGAGCTATCTCAATATCGCCGAGATCATCGCGGCCGCGCAACTCACCGGCGCGGGCGCGATCCATCCGGGCTATGGTTTCCTCTCGGAAAACGCCGCCTTCGCCGAGGCCGTCGAAAATGCCGGCCTCGCCTTCATCGGGCCGTCGGCCGCGGCGATCCGCACCTTGGGCGACAAGGTCTCCGCCAAGCGCACGATGATCGCTGCCGGCGTTCCCTGCGTTGCAGGGTCGGAGGGGGCGCTGCCGCAGGACGAGCAGGCAGTGCGCGCCATTGCCGAGGCCATCGGCTATCCGGTCATCGTCAAGGCGGCGGGCGGCGGCGGCGGGCGCGGCATGCGCATCGTGCGCGAGCAGCGCGCTCTGTTGGAAGCCGTTTCGATGGCGGTGAAAGAGGCGGACCGGGCCTTCGGCAACCCGCAAGTCTATCTGGAGAAATTCCTTGAGCACCCGCGCCATATCGAGATTCAGATTCTGGCGGACAAGCATGGCAAGGCGGTGTGGTTAGGCGAGCGGGATTGCTCCATGCAGCGCCGCCACCAGAAGATCATTGAGGAGGCGCCGGCGCCCGGCATCGCCCGCGAGGCGATTGCCGAGATCGGCGAGCTGTGTGCCCACGCATGCCTAACCATCGGCTATACAGGCGCGGGCACGTTCGAATTCCTCTACGAGGACGGGCGCTTCTCTTTCATCGAGATGAACACCCGCGTGCAGGTGGAGCATCCCGTCACGGAACTTGTCACCGGCATCGATATCGTGCGCGAGCAGATCCGCATCGCCCGGGGCGAAGCCCTGTCGTTCAGCCAGGAAGACATCCGCATCCAGGGCCACGCCGTCGAATGCCGCATCAACGCTGAAGATCCCTACAGCTTTCGCCCGCATCCGGGCCGGGTCGAGCGCTGGACGCCGCCCGGCGGCCCGGGAATCCGCGTCGAATCGCATCTCTACTCCGGTTACACCGTGCCGCCGCACTACGATTCCCTGGTGGCCAAGCTGCTGGCGCATGGCGCGACGCGGGCCGAGGCGATCCGGCGCATGAGCGGCGCGCTGGGCGAGATGGAGGCTGTCGGCATCGCCACCAACGCGCCGCTCCACGGCCTCCTGATGGAGGAGCCCGGCTTTGCCGCCGGCGGCTTCGATATCCATCATCTTGAACGTCTCATTGAAGGCGGTCTGCTCCAGGGACGAGGCGGCGATGACGGTTGAGGAGCTCGAAAGGCTGGCCGGCTGGTGTGTTAGCGCCGGCATCGGCGAGATCGAAGTGTCGGAGGCCGGCTTTTCGTTGCGCCTGCACATGCAATCCGTTGTTCCCTCGACACCCGCGGCCGAAGCCCCGAAGGCCGAAACGGTCTTCAAAGGCGTGCGCGCGCCCGGCGTCGGCGTGTTCCGTCTCGATCATCCAACGACCGGTCGGCCGGTTGCCGACCCTGGCCAGGTGGTTCGCAAGGGCGAGACGGTCGGCGTCCTGCAGGTCGGCCCATGCCTGAAGGCCGTGCTCGCGCCGGTAGACGGCGTGCTGGGCGCGGCGCTGATCGAGGACGGAGCGGTCGTCGGCTACGGCACGCCGCTCTACGAGCTGGTGTGAAGCAAAGGCGATGGTTCGAACCACTGAGGAAAGCGCCATGGCGGCCCAAGGATTGCAGGTCGATATCAATTCCGACATGGGCGAGGGTTTTGGAGCCTACAGGCTCGGCGACGATGCGGCGATCCTCGACATCGTCAGTTCCGCCAATGTCGCCTGCGGCTTTCATGCCGGCGACCCCGAGATCATGGCTGCCACCTTCTCGATGGCGCGCGACAAGGGCGTTGCCGTTGGCGCGCATCCGAGCTTCGCCGATCTGTGGGGGTTCGGACGCCGCATCATTCCGCATTCCATGGATGAGATCGAAAGGCTGGTCGCCTACCAGATCGGCGCGGCGCAGGCGCTTTCCGCCTATGCCGGCCACCCGATCCACTATGTGAAGGCGCATGGCGCGCTAGGCAATCTTACCCAGACCGATCGTGGCGTCGCCGAAGCGGTGACGCGCGCGGTCAAGGCCGTCGATCCCGGCCTGATCTGCCTGGTCATTGCGCTCGGCTTCCAGGACAGGATCGCGCGCGACGCTGGGCTGACGGTCAGGTCCGAGATATTCGCCGACCGCGCCTATACGGAGGAAGGCTTCCTTGTTTCGCGCAAGCTGGAAGGCGCTGTCATCCACGACGCCGAGAGGGCAGCCGAACGGGTCGTCCGAATGGTCAAGCAAGGCGCCATCGAGACGCTTTCCGGGCAGATGCTGCGGACGCCGATCGATTCGATCTGCGTCCACAGCGACACGCCGGCTGCCGTCGCCATCGCCGCGCATGTCAGGAGACGGCTTGAGGCAAGCGGCGTCAGGGTCAGAGCGTTCGCGGCCTAAGCGACCGAACGGTTACGCGGGCCGGGCCGACGGCGCCGCCCCGGGCCGGGTAGCAACCCGCCCCGCGGGAGGGGGGCGCCCCGGGGGAAAAGGGGTGGGCGGGGGCGGCGCGGAGGGCCGAAGCGGGTTTACAAGCCAGGCCGG
>NZ_JAMYOI010000032.1:0-65751 GCF_040319775.1 Mesorhizobium sp. M0870 | reverse complement strand
TGGGGGCATAGGGTTTGGGTCAATGCAGCTGGCATCCCCGGGGTGGCGCGGGGGCTAATTTGCCGCGGGGGGGCGAATTGGGGGTCCAAAAATTTGCGGCGGGCGGCTTGGGGCGGTCGGGCCCGCCGCCGATGAGGAAGGTCAGTGTCTTGCGATCAGGCAAAGCTGTCGCGCAGGCTGGCCGCGGTGCCGGTGAAGCGGCCACGCACCACACCGACGACCGCGCCGAGCACCAGCCAGAACACGAGGTTGGTCACGGTCACCGCCACCACGAACTGGTGATGCAGCCCTTCCGGAATCGCCGTCTCGTAACTGTCGGGCTGCGGTGCACCGACAACATGCGGTGCGACGATCAAAAAGACGGCAAGGATCGCCAGCGGCAGCGACTTGCGGAACGCGATCAGGCCGAGACCGGCAGCGGTTGCCGCCACCGTTGCCCACCACCAGATCTGCCGCTGGGTGAGATCGGCGGCCGGCATGGCAGGCAATTCCGGCGGCAGGCCGAGGCCCGGTGCCAGCGTGAACACGGCAAAGCCGGCAAGGCCCCAGAACACGCCCTGGCGCCAGCCACCGATGCCGCCGGCGAATTCGGAGACCGCGACCAGGATCAAGGCGAAGCCGATGCCGGTGACGATGTTGGCAAGCACGCTGAAGGCGAAACGCTCGAAACCGTCTGCCGGCGCCCAGCCTTCGTCTTCCGCGGGTGCGGCCGCTTCCGCCGGTGCCGGCGTGGCAGCGCTCATGGAATTTGTTGCCGGTGCGGCCGAGCTCATCGCGTTCCCGCTGGTGGCATCGGCAGGCGCCGCCGGAGCGGTAGCGTGCTCATGTTCATGGCCGCCGCCCGCCTGTTCGTAGACTTCCGCCTTCAGGATCAGCGGCACGGTGGCGTAGGCCTGCATGCAGGCGAGAACGACGCCGGCCACGAGCCCTGCGATCGCCGCGATGAACACGACGTTGCGAAACAGATTCATGATGTCAGCCCCTCGTCAGTGGCAGGGAAACGCCATCGAATGGCGATAGTCGTGAGCCGCGTTGTGGACCGCATCGATATGCGAGAAGCCGACAAAGCCCATCACGAAAATGCCGAGCAGCCCGGCGAGCGCGAGCTGCATGAAGCGCGACTGCGAGGAGACGGAGGCGCCGAGGGAGACGGAAGCGGTAGTCATGTCTTGTCCTTTCGCCCTCCACCCGAGGGCATCGAAGTCAGTTTCCTGTCGCCGGCAGGTCTCCTGGCTCGCGGATCAGCATCCTTCCCCACCTTCCCGAAGAAAAATCTTCAGTGGCATATGGAGAGGACTACCGCACACAGTTGCGGGGGCAGCCACGGCATTGGGCGAATTCGCCCTCACCGCATTCCCTCTTGGCTCCAAAATGGAACCGGCGACACCGGTGACTATAGGCAGAATCCTCGCTTCCGGCAAACCAAATTCCGCCGGTGACCATTGCGAATGCGCCATGAAGGTCAAAGTGATTTCGGCAGATAGCGCCACGTCACAAAGCCGCAGACCGCCGCCAGCAGGCCGAGCGTGACGAACACCGAGCCCAGGCCGAAGAAGGCCAGCGCCACCGAATAGACCAGCGGCGGCGTCAACTCGGAAAAGTCGAGATAGGTGCGGTAGACCGCTGCCATCTGAGATCTTTCATAGGAGCGCACCGAGCGCATGAAGGCGGTCGAGCCGAGGGCGTCGAGCGCAATGGTGAAGAAGGCACCACAGAGCAGGAAGACGCCGGTAAGCAACGGCACGGTTTCGCCGACGAAGCCCGCCGCCAGCAGCGCGGCTGACATGGCGAAATAGGCAAATGTCATGGTTCCGCGGCCACCAAAGCGCTTTCCTGCCTTGCCCCAGAAAATCGCCATAAACAACAGCGCGTTGCCGGCCGAAACCAGCAGGCCACCGGCCAGCTTGCCCTCGCCCGTGATGACCATGAACAGCGGCCCATAGACGAAGAACGTCGTCCAGAAGCAGGAGCGGCCGAAGGCAATCAGCCAGGCCAGTCTGAGCCTGGGCTGCGCGACGAAACGGCCGATATTGGCGAGCGGATTGACAGGGCGCGTCTTGCCCGGACGGATGGACTGGTTGTCGCCGAGGCGGTAGGTCCAGAACAGCGCCAGCAGGGCAAACGCGAACACCGCGACCGCACCATGCGCGGCATAGATGCCGAAGCGCGTGTAGAGGAAGATGCCGAGCGTCGGCCCACCGGTCCAGGCCAGCATCGACCACGCCATGCGCAGCGATTCGGCCTGCATGAAGTCGGTCTTGCGGATGTGGTCCATGATGTAGAGGTTGAGCGTGATCGACAGCGCGCTGGCGCCCATCACCCGGCACAGCATGCCGGCCAGTTGCCCGGCGAGCGTGTCGGTGACGAAGAACAGCGAGCCGACGGCCAGCAGGCAGGCGCCTGATGTGTAGACCCAGCGGCGGGCAAAACGGCGGATCAGCATCGGCATGAACAATGTCACCGACAGGCCGAGCATCGCCACGACTGTGTAGAGCATCGACACGATCTGCTCGTTGTGCAGTATCTCGTAGGCCTGGATCGGGATGACGCTCGACACCGTGGCGCGGGCGAAGGATTCAACCGCATAGAGCGACGCGAAGGTGCGCGCGTCCGCGGCCTTGAGAGCCGGCAGCCAGATCGGATGGCGCACATGGGTGGACATTGCTTTCCCCGAAGCAGATTCACCGGGTGAAATCTGACGTGGCGACCCCAGTGCCAATAAGAGGAAACCGACGTGCATCCGGCAAAAGCGAAGCCGGCCAAAGGCTTCCCGGCACTGGCCCAATGCCGCGGCCGATCCGGCGTTATCGGCAGGATTGCCGGTCTTCTTTTGTGCGGGGCAACCGTGATAGTCCTCCAGCGGGGGTGAATCAGAATGCGAGACCATGAGCATCCAAACGCCGACCGCACCCGTTCAGGATCGACCAAAGCGCATCGTCGCCATCGACATCGTGCGCGGCATCGCGCTGATCGCCATGGCAAGCTACCATTTCACCTGGGACCTGGAGTTCTTCGGCTACACCGATCCCGGCCTGACCGCCTTCGGCTGGTGGAAGATCTACGCGCGCGGCATCGCTTCGACCTTCCTGTTCCTGGTCGGCGTCAGCCTGTATCTCGCCCATGGCCGACAAATCCGCTGGAACGGCTTCTGGAAGCGGTTCGCCATGGTCGCCGGAGCCGCGATCGCGATATCGGTCGTCACCCGTATCGCCACGCCGGATGGATTCATCTTCTTCGGCATTTTGCACGAGATCGCGCTGGCCAGCCTGCTCGGCCTCGCCTTTCTGCGGCTGCCGGCACTGCTGACGCTTGTCGTCGCCGCGCTCGTCATTGCGGCGCCTGTCTATCTGCGCCTCGAGGCGTTCGATCACCCATGGCTGTGGTGGGTAGGCCTGTCGGCGAACAATCCACGCTCCAACGACTACGTTCCGTTGTTTCCATGGTTCGGCGCCGTGCTTGCGGGCATCGCGGTGACGAAACTCGCCGCCGGTTCAGGCGTGCTTACCCGGCTTGCCGAATTGGCGCCCGGTCGCTGGGCCAACCCGCTGGTCTTTATCGGCCGGCACAGCCTGGCGTTCTACCTGATCCACCAGCCATTGCTGATCGGCTGCGTCTGGCTGTTCTCGCAGATCATGCCGGCGCAGGTCGAAACCCCGCAGGTGAATTTCCTCAAAACCTGCCAGCTGTCCTGCGAGCAGTCGCGCGACACCGAGTTCTGTACGAGCTACTGTGTCTGCATGCTCGATACGCTCGAGGGCGAGGCGACGCTTGATCGGCTCTACAACAACGACCAGACTGCGGAATGGAAGACGCATCTGTCCGATCTCGCCGGCATGTGTACCGCCAAGACGGACAGCAAGTTGATGGAGGAAGGGGTCAAATGACCGAGAACCAGCCGAAGCCGGGGCTCATACCGTGGCCGCCGCTGATCTACACCGCCGCCATCGCCATCAGCATCGCGCTGGGCCTGCTCTATCCCCTGCCCTGGATCGGTGACCTGCTGGGCGATATTCTGTTCGCGGCCGGCTGGGTGGCGCTGTTTGCCGTCGCCGCACTCTGGTTCACCGCGATCCGCACGATGATCCGGGCCAAGACCACGCTGAACCCCAACGCTGTGCCCGATCACCTTGTCACCACGGGTCCCTTCGGCATCACCCGCAATCCGATGTATCTGGCCAACACCCTGCTGTTGATCGGCGTCGCCTTTGTCTCGGGCATCGTGTGGTTCCTGCCGCTCGCCTTCATCGCCGCCTATGCCACGCAAAAAATGGCGATCGAAGGCGAGGAAAAGATGCTGGCGGCAAAATTCGGCAAGAAATACCGCGACTACGCGAAACGCGTGCGCCGCTGGATTTGAGCTGGCGCTCCGGTTTCCATCGCGGAGAGGTTTTGACAGGTGCACACTTCGGCGATTAGCCTAAGTCTTGCGAACTTCGTCATCCTAGGGCGAAGCAGGAGCGCAGCTCCGTCGCGGAGACCCTAGGATCCATGCCGTGACCTCGGTCTAGGAGTGCAGCGGAGCAAAGTTCTGCGCCGTCGCGGTGCATTGCAGAAGGAATAGACGTTTCCGCTCATTCCGAACGCTAACGCGCGATAGAATCCAGTCCGCTCAGGTATTCACGCCAAGCTCGACCAGCCGCTCCACACAAGACTCCTCGGCCTGGTCGAGTTCAGCCAGCGTCTCCTCGAGGTCGCGGCGCTTCTGCCGGAGATCCTCGCGCTTTTCCTCGATGCGCTTGATCATCAGGTTGAGCTGGCCGACTTCGCCGGGCGGCTCCCTGTACATCTGGATGATTTCGCGGATTTCGTTGATCGAGAAACCAAGCCTCTTGCCGCGCATGATCTGACGGATGAGGTGCCGGTCGGAGGGGCGAAACAGCCGCGTGCGGCCACGCCGCACCGGCTGCACCAGCCCTTCGTCCTCGTAAAAGCGCAGCGTCCGCGTCGACACGTCGAACTCGCGGGTCAACTCGGTGATCGAATAATATTCTCGCATTGCCACTCCCGCACGCCGAAACCAAGGGGCGATCGCCATGCCGGCGTCACCCTTATGTCCCGAACCAAAACCCATGCCATGCCGGAATCGACATGGCGCCCCGCGCAAGCCTCGCACGGCATTTACGTAAAAGTCAATTAAGCCAAAAGGGGTGCCTTCAGGGCACACCGAACCACCACGTGGCAATGCCGAGAAATGCGAAGAAACCGACGACGTCGGTAACCGTGGTGACGAAGACCGCCGAAGCGACCGCCGGATCGATCTTGAAACGATCGAGCAGCAGCGGGATCAGGATGCCGGCCAGGGCGGCCACGAACATGTTGATGATCATCGCCGCCGCGATGATGCCGCCCAGATTGGGGTCACGGAACCAGGCTGCGGCAACGATGCCGATCAGGATGGCGAAGACGATGCCGTTGATGAAGCCGACACCCATCTCGCGGCGAATGATGCGGCCGGCATTGTAGATGTCGAGATCCCTGGTCGCCAACGCCCGCACGGTGACGGTCATGGTTTGCGAGCCGGCATTGCCGCCCATGCCGGCGACGATCGGCATCAGCACCGCCAGTGCCACGATGTGTTCGATCGTGCGGTCGAACAGGCTGATCACCGACGCCGCCAGGAACGCGGTCAGAAGGTTGATAAGCAACCACGGAACGCGTGAGCGCGAGGTCGAAAAGATGCTGTCGGAAAGCTCTTCGTCGCCGACGCCGCCCATGCGCATCAGATCTTCCTCGGCCTCCTGCTGGATCACGTCGACGACATCGTCGATGGTCAGAACGCCAACCAGCCGTTCGTTCTCGTCGACGACCGCGGCCGATAAAAGATCGTACTGCTCGAATTCCCGCGCCGCCTCTTCCTGGTCCATGGTGGCCGGAATGGCGTGCCGCGTCTCGTGCATCACTTCCTCGACCTTGACCGAACGCTTGGTCCTCAGGATCTGGTCGAGGTCGATGGCGCCGAGCAGCTTGAAGCTCGGATCGATGACGAAGATCTGGCTGAAGCGCTCGGGCAGGTTGTTGTCTTCGCGCATGTAGTCGATGGTCTGGCCGATCGTCCAGAACGGCGGAACCGCGACGAACTCGGTCTGCATGCGGCGGCCGGCCGTCTCTTCGGGATAATCAAGCGAGCGGCGCAGCCTGATCCGCTCGGTGAACGGCAGTTGCGACAGGATCTCGTCCTGGTCTTCCTGGTCGAGATCCTCAAGAATGTAGACGGCGTCGTCTGAATCGAGCTCCTGCACCGCCTGCGCGATCTGCGCATTGGGCAGATTGTCGACGATCTCCATACGGATCGCCTCGTCGACCTCCGTCAGCGAGGAGAAGTCGAAATCGGCGCCCAGGAGTTCGACCAGCGCGCGGCGCTGTTCGGGATGCAGCGCCTCGAGCAGGTCGCCGAGTTCCGACTGGTGCAGGTCGTCGACTTCATGCTTGAGGGTCAGCGTGTCGCGGTCGGCGATCGCCGCGCCAATCCGCGCAAGGAAGGACGAAAGCACGGCGCCGTCCTCGCCATAGATATCGGCGTGGTTGTCCTCGGCGGCCCTGGCGCCGGTCGTCCGTTCGTGCTCGCCTTCCACCAGCGCCTCCCGCCACAAGAATCCCGGAAAAGGTGCAAATCAGGTCTAGAGCATCGGACCCAAAAGGGGAAACCGGTTTTGGGAGAATCCGACGCTCAGAAAGAAAGTGGCGTAAAGTGCGGGAATATCAAACGAAATGCGCCCGGCCCGCAGCGGGCGAGACCGGTACAAATCGGACTCTGGGAAGAGAATGGTGCGGTCGAGAAGACTCGAACTTCCACGGGTTGCCCCACAGCGACCTCAACGCTGCGCGTCTACCAATTCCGCCACGACCGCACGTGGTAGAGCCGGAACCGACCGGCTCGCGGCGTGTAGCAAATCGTTTCCGGCGAAACAAGTGCACGGCAAGCAATAATGTCAGGCGATTGGCATAATGCTCCACAGGGTCCGAACGCAGCGTCGGAACTGGACGTTTGCGCCTGATATCGCCATATGGAAGGCAAGTTGATGTCACCCAAAGGTGCGAGGCGGTTTTGGGACGCGACATGCATAAGCGAAAAGACGATACGCCATGCCCGAACGCAGCCAGATCGCCACGTCGTTCCTGCCGCTCCCCGGTTCAGCACCGGTCGAATGGCTGATCGAGCCCGGCCTTACCGCCTATCCCGAAGCACTTGCCTTCATGGAGGCGCGCGCCGAGGCGATCCGCAGCGGGGCCGCCGGCGAGATGGTCTGGCTGGTCGAACACCCGCCGCTCTACACGGCCGGCACCAGCGCCCGCGGCGAGGACCTGATCGACGCCAACCGCTTCCCGGTGTTCGCGGCCGGCCGCGGCGGCGAATACACCTATCATGGGCCGGGCCAGCGGGTCGCCTATGTCATGCTTGACCTGAAGCGGCGGCGCGAGGACGTCCGCGCCTTCGTCGCGGCGCTCGAACAGTGGATCATCGGCACGCTGGCCGCCTTCAATGTGCGGGGCGAGCGCCGCGAGGACCGGGTCGGCGTCTGGGTCGTGCGGCCGAACCGCCCTGCTTTGCCGGACGGCTCGCCGGCCGAGGACAAGATCGCGGCCATAGGCATTCGGCTGCGGCGTTGGGTGAGCTTCCACGGCATCGCCATCAATGTCGAGCCCGATCTCGACCATTTCAGCGGCATCGTGCCTTGCGGCGTGCAGGACCACGGCGTCACCAGCCTCGTCGACCTCGGCCTTCCCCTGACCATGGCCGATCTTGACCTGGCGCTGAAATCCGCCTTCGAGGATGTGTTCGGTCCCGCCACGGTCTTGTCTGTCGAAGCCGAGCGCAAGGCTGGTTGATTTCTGCTGATCCGGTACGGCTCAAATTAGCTGAGCGGAGGCCCACAAGACGCCGTATCCATGAATGGCGAATACCGCCAGCAACGCTGCCGCCATGGCGAAGCGGTCGATGGTGCGGATCGGCTTCAGCTCGTGACGCGGCTTTATTCCGCTGCTCATCGTCAGCAGGCTGAGGATCGAAAACACCGCTCCCGTCGCGAGCAGGAAGTTGGAGGAAAAGCCGGCCTGCCAACCCACGGCCAGGAAAGCCGAGAGCAGGAAGAAGGAAGCCAGCGCCAACGCGACCGGTCCCGGACAGATCTGGCGCAGCACCTGACCGCCGTCGAATTTCCACACCGGCACCAGATTGGCGATGTTGAACAGGGCGGCGAAGCCCGCCAGTGTCGCCAGCAGCGCCGCCGCCAGCCGATGTCCTTCAGCGCCGGCAAAGGTGCTGGCGGCGATAGCGATCGGCACCAGGAATGCGGAGAAGCCGGCGCCCATCAGCGCCACGAAGGCGACTTCGAAACGGCTGTCATAGGGCCGCCCGCCAATGGCGATGCCGCCGAGCAGCGGAATGAAGATCATCCGTGCCCGGTTGTGGCCCATAAGCCGAAACGCCGCCATATGGCCAAGCTCATGCAGGGCGACCACCGATGTGAGGATCGCGGCCAGTGCCAGGCCGCCGAAGTGAAGGCCGAAGAATGGCCACAGGATCAGCGCCGAAAGCCCGGCGAAACCGACCTGGCTCAACGGATGCTCGAACCAGCCGCCCTTGCGATACTGCCCGGTCCGCGCCCAGCGCTGCAGTTTGCCAAGCTCGCGGCGCATGGCGAAATAGCGGAACACCAGGAAGGCAACGCCGCGATAGCGATCGGTCTGGCTGAGCGTCACCCGCGTGCCGTTGCCCTCGGAAACGAGCTCAGTGGTCTCGCGAAAATCCTTCCAGAATGAAGCGTCGAGCGCGGTGTCCTCGATGACGCGCATCGAGAAGCTGATACCTTCGACGACGTCCTCAAACCGCGACTTGCGTTCGATCGGCTTGCCGTCGCGACCTTCCCACGACAGCGTGATGCGGGCCACGCCCTCGCCGTCCGGCGCCTCGGCGGAAAGGATCTCACCGGACCAGCCGGCATCGCTGCCGAGCGGCCACAGCGCCTGCCAGAGGCGCTGCCGGTCCATCGCCACCAGACGAGTCAACCGGATCGTGCGCAGACCCAGCGGCACGGTCATCAAGAGAAAGATTAGCCCGAGATTGCTTGCCACCAGAATGGCCGTGACGATGGGCGACACCTGGACGTTGCTCCCTGTCTTGCCGGGGCACCCTAACGCCGCGACGGCAAGAAAAGCTTAACGGCGGAACGGCCTTCGACCGTGCGGGAACAGCGACGGCGAACGCCGCCAAATCACATGGCTCCGATCCAGATCGCCATGGAAACAAGGAACGTGCTCATGCAAACCAGTGAGATGACATCCTGAACCAGATCGGTCATAACTCTCTCCTGTTGTTGATATGTTCGCATTTTGTTCTAATTTTGTCTCAAAGTCAACGGGCACGATCCGCCCGCATCCGGATTTTTGCGGCGATCAGATCGGCAGGGTTAAGAAAAGGTTGATGGGCGTCGGACGGTGCTACGTGGTGAGATCGCAGCCTTTGCGATTAGCCAATACACCCATTGCTTCGTCATCCTAGGGCGGAGCAAGGAGCGGAGCGACGCGCACAGACCCTAGGATCCATGCCGTGACCTTGGGGCGATGCTACGGTGCAGAATTATCGCTCTGATAAAGGTCGCATATCCTCGACCCCTGCATTTGTCTCGAAAGTAACGGCATGGATCCTAGGGTCTACGCTCCGCTCCGCGGAGCTCCGCCCTAGGATGACGACATCGGAGACTAAAGCGGCACCACTTTGCCGTCGGCCAGGGTGACGCGCCGGTCCATGCGCGATGCCAGTTCGTGATTGTGGGTGGCAATCAGCGCCGCAAGGCCCGATTGCTTGACCAGCGCCGCCAGCGCCTCGAACACATAAGACGCGGTGACCGGATCGAGATTGCCGGTCGGCTCGTCCGCCAGCAGCACCAGCGGCGCATTGGCGACCGCGCGCGCGATGGCGACGCGCTGCTGCTCGCCGCCGGAGAGTTCGGACGGCCGGTGCGACGCGCGTTTGCCGATCTGCATGTAATCGAGCAGCTGCGCCGCGCGCTCGGCCGCGTCCTTCCGGCTGAGCCCTTTGATGAGCTGCGGCATCATGATGTTTTCCAGCGCCGAGAATTCCGGCAGCAGATGATGGAACTGGTAGACGAAGCCGACATCGTTGCGGCGGATCGCCGTGCGCTCGTCGTCGGAGAGCCGCCCGCAGGCACGGCCGGCCAGGATGACGTCGCCGGCGTCGGGACGCTCCAGCAGGCCGGCGGTGTGCAGCAGCGTCGACTTGCCGGTGCCCGACGGCGCCACCAGCGCCACCATCTCACCGCGCTTCAGCGAGAAATCGGCGCCGTTCAGGATGGTGAGCTTGCGCGGCCCCTGGACATAGTGCCGCTCGACGCTCTTCAGCTCGATAATGACCTCGGCCACTACTCGTACCTCAAGGCTTCGACCGGATCGAGACGCGCGGCGCGCCATGCCGGAAACACCGTTGCCAGGAAGGACAGGCCGAGCGCCATCAGGACGACATAGGTGGTCTCGCGTGGATCCATCTTCGCCGGCAACTGGCTGAGGAAATAGAGTTCAGGATTGAACAGCACCTTGCCGGTCATCCATGAGAAGAACTGGCGGATGGATTCGATGTTGGTGCAGATCAGCACGCCGAGCAGCACACCGGCAAGCGTGCCGGTCACGCCGATCGCCGCACCCGTCATCAGGAAGATGCGCAGGATGGCGCCGCGCGAAGCCCCCATGGTGCGCAGGATGGCGATGTCGTGGCCCTTGTCCTTCACCAGCATGATCAGGCCGGAGATGATGTTCAGCGCCGCCACCAGCACGATCAGCGTCAGGATCATGAACATGACGTTGCGCTCGACCTGCAGGGCGGAGAAGAAGGTCTCGTTGCGCTGGCGCCAGTCGACCATGTCGATCGGCCGCTGCGCCGCCGCCTCCACCTTCGGTTTCAGCGCATCGACATCGTCTGGATTGTCGACATAGATCTCGATCGTCTGCGCCCGCCCATCCATGTTGAAATAGAGCTGCGCTTCGGAAAACGGCATGTAGACGATGGAGGTGTCATATTCGGACATGCCGACTTCGAAGATCGCCGCGATCTTGTAGCCCTTCATGCGCGGCGTGGTGCCGATCGGCGTCACGTCGCCGTCGGGCGAAATCAAGGTGATGGTATCGCCAAGCGTCAGGCCGAGATTCTCGGCCATGCGCTTGCCGATGGCAACCCCCTCGCCAGAGTCGAAATCGGCGATCGAACCCTGCTTGATGTTGCTGGCAACGATGGCGATCTTGCTCAGATCCTCGCCGCGTATGCCGCGCACCAGCGCTCCGGTTCCGCCGCCGACATTGCCTTGCGCAAGCACCTGGCCATCGATCAGCGGGATGGCGTATTTGACGCCTGCTACACCGTTGATGCGGCTGGCGACCTGCGCATAGTCCTCCAACGGCGAATCGAGCGGCTGCACGATCAGGTGGCCGTTGACGCCGAGGATGCGCGTCAAAAGCTCCGCCCTGAAACCGTTCATCACCGCCATGACCACGATCAGCGTGGCGACGCCCAGCATGATGCCGAGGAAGGAGATCGAGGCGATCACGGAGATCACCGTCTCCTTGCGCCGCGAACGCAGATAGCGCCAGGCAACCATGCGCTCGAAGATGGAAAAGGGTCCGGCGCCGACCGGTCTTGCCGCCACCGCCTCGCTCATGCGGCGACACCGAAGCGCTTTTTCACGTCTGCGATCGGCAGCGTCTCGCGCTCGCCGGTCTTGCGATTCTTGATCTCGATCTCGCCGGCGGCGACACCGCGCGGGCCGACGATCACTTGCCAGGGAAGGCCGATCAGATCGGCGGTGGCGAACTTGCCGCCGGGCCGCTGATCGGTGTCGTCGTAGAGCACGTCCTTGCCGGCGGCGACGAAAACGGCATGCAGTTCGTCGCAGACGCGGTCGCACTCGGCGTCGCCCGCCTTCATGTTGATCAGCCCGATGTCGAACGGCGCCACCGCCTCCGGCCAGATGATGCCGTTGTCGTCATGGCTGGCTTCGATGATCGCAGCGACCAGCCGCGACGGACCGATGCCGTAGGAGCCTCCGGAGACGAAATGATCCTTGCCGTCGGGCCCGGTCACCTTGGCGCCCATGGGCTTCGAATATTTATCGCCGAAATGGAAGATGTGGCCGACCTCGATGCCGCGCGCCGAAACCTTGTCGCGCTCGCCGATCTTCTCCCACGCCGCCTCGTCATGCATCTCGTCGGTGGCCGCGTAGGGTGTCGTCCAAGTCTTGACGATATCGCTGATCTCGGCGGCATTGGCGAAGTCGGTCTTCTCTCCGGGCACATCGAGCGAAAGATAGTCGCGGTGGCAGTAGACCTGGCTCTCGCCGGTGTCGGCCAGGATGATGAATTCATGGCTGAGATCGCCGCCGATCGGCCCGGTATCGGCCCGCATCGGTATTGCCTGCAGCCCCATGCGCGTAAAAGTCCGGAGATAGGACACGAACATCCTGTTGTAGGCCGCCCTGGCGCCCTCGAAGTCGAGGTCGAAAGAATAGGCGTCCTTCATCAGGAATTCGCGCGAACGCATGACGCCGAAGCGCGGCCGCACTTCGTCGCGGAACTTCCACTGGATGTGGTAGAGATTGAGCGGCAGGTCCTTGTAGGATTTGACATAGGCGCGGACGATCTCGGTGACCACTTCCTCATTGGTCGGGCCGTAGAGCATGTCGCGGTCCTGCCGGTCCTTGATGCGCAGCATCTCCTTGCCGTAGTCGTCATAGCGGCCGCTTTCGCGCCACAGATCGGCCGACTGGATGGTCGGCATCAGGATTTCCAGCGCACCGGCGCGATTCTGCTCCTCACGGATGATGCGGCAGACCTTGTCCAGCACCCGCTTGCCGAGTGGCAGCCACGAGAAACTGCCCTGCCCCTGCTGGCGGATCATGCCGGCGCGCAGCATCAGCCGGTGCGAGACGATCTCGGCCTCGCGCGGGTTTTCTTTGAGGATAGGCAGGAAATAGCGCGACAAACGCATGGACTGGTCCGTGAGTGAGGAGGGTCGCGTCAGAATCGGCGCGACTTTGGCTTGCTTGACCCGGCTTCATAGCCATTTCAAGGCGGAATGGGAACCCGGACGCTTCGGCCCGAAAAGCGGCAATCGATTTTCAAAAAGCACGGGATAGCCGGGATCAGAAGCGTCGCACCGTCCTTCGCCCGCCCAGAAGACCCACGGCGCCGCAAGGCCTCCCGGTCACCGCGCGCGTCTTGATGATCGTTCGCCAAGCAACGCCTGCCACACTATTGTGCAGTGCAGCACGAGAATGCCCGTTTCAAGGCAAAATTCTTCGTGACATTGTCATTCGCCTTAGGCTAATGTACCTCGATAACCGAGAGGGTAGAAAAAAATCTGCTCTCCTACGCGGTCAAAGTCTTGGGAGGATGCGATCTAGGCGCGGTTACTCGCTGCCGCCGGAAACCGGAAACAGATCGGACGCGTTTAAATTGCAAGGCCTCGTGCCTTGCATTTTTTTTGTGCAATCATCTGCTTAGCGCAATGCGTTGCCAAACCACCTTACCTAGCGTCAGCGCTCGCCCGGCCGCAAAACGGCACGGCATTCCTGTCTGGAACCAAGCTGTTCCGACGGATGAAAACGTCTTTGCCGGACAAATCTTCTTGGGCCGGGACCGGCTATTTGGCTGGGGTTTGGCTGAATTCCGGCACGATGTGCGGGATGTCGTTGAGGCTGTATCCCAGCCCATGCGTCAGGCCATAGAAAATGCCCATCAGGATCGCGGTGGCGATGGTGGTCCGGATCACGGCGCGCAGCATGTGAGGTCCGCGCGGCGCGCTCGGAACCGTGCCGAGCGTCACGTCACGATCGTCGTCCTGCGTCCTCACGCTGAACGGCAGCACGGCGAACAGCACCACCCACCAGGTCGCGAAAAACAGGGCGGTGAACGAAACCCAGCTCATGATTGCTCCAGTTCGATCAGCGTTCCGAAAAAATCCTTCGGATGCAGGAACAGCACCGGCTTGCCGTGCGCGCCGATCTTCGGATTGCCGTCGCCCAGCACGCGGGCGCCGGCGGCCTTGAGCTGATCGCGCGCGGCCAGGATGTCATCGACCTCGTAGCAAAGATGGTGCATGCCGCCGGAAGGATTCTTCTCCAGGAAGGCGGCGATCGGCGACCCCTCGCCCAAGGGCTCCAGAAGTTCGATCTTGGTGTTGCCGACATTGACGAACACCACCGTCACCCCATGCTCCGGCAGCGCCTGCGGCGCCGTCACTTCCGCGCCGAGCGTGTTGCGATAGGCAGCGACGGCAGCAGCCAGATCCGGCACGGCAAGCGCGACATGGTTCAGTCGTCCGAGCATTGGCACTCCCAAGTAGGGAGTATGGGAATACGGGAGTAAGGGAAAAGACAGGTATGTCAGCTGTTTGCTCTTCCTACTCCCCTACTCCCCTACTCCCCTACTCCCTTTCGTCACCTTGTGACGAATACAGTCACCAGCGGCTTCTTGCCCCAGGCTTCGTTGGCGGCGCCGCGCACGGCGCGCCGCACTGCTTCTTGCACCAGGTCGAGGTCTTTTCGGCGCTGACGGGGGATCGAGTCCACCGCGCCGATTGCCGCATCGATCATCAAGTCTTCCAGCGACTCGCCACGGCCATCGGCCTCGGCGACGCCGATGGCGACCAGGTCGGGGTCGCCGGCAAGCTCATATTTGTCGTCCAACACGACATTGACCGCCACGTGGCCGGCAAAGGACAGCTTGCGCCGGTCACGGATGCCCATCGCCTGATCGGTGCCGATCAGTCTGCCATCCTTGTAGATACGGCCGAACGGCACCTGATCCATGATGGTGGCTGGGCCGGGAGCAAGCCTGAGCATGTCGCCGTCGCGCACCTGCGCCACCTGGCCGATGCCCGATGTCGACATCAGCGAGCCCTGCGCCACCAGATGTGCCGCCTCGCCATGCACGGGAACGCCGATCTGCGGGCGCACCCATTCATACATCTTGCGCAATTCGCTGCGCCGCGGATGGCCGGAGACATGCACCAGTGCATCGCCGTCCTCTATGATCTTGACGCCGAGGTCGATGAGACGGTTCTTGATCTCGAGGATCGCCTTCTCGTTGCCGGGAATGGTACGCGAGGAAAACACCACCGTGTCGCCTGCCGTCAGTGACACCGACTTCATCTCTTCGCGCGACAGCTTGGCCAGTGCGGCCAGCGGCTCGCCCTGGCTGCCGGTGCAGATGATGACCAGGTTTTCGCGCGGGATGAAACCAAAATCCTCCTCGGCGATGAACTCCGGCAGACCGTCCATGTAGCCGAGTTCGCCGGCCACATCGATGACCCGCTTCAGCGAACGGCCAAGCACCAGACACTGGCGTCCGGCATCGCGCGCCGCTTTGGCGATCGAGACGATGCGTCCGACATTGGAGGAGAATGTGGTGACGGCGACACGGCCCTTGGCAGCCTGGATGACGCCTTTGAGGCCCTCGCCCACAGCCACTTCCGAAGGCGACTCACCTTCGCGCAGCGCATTGGTCGAATCGCAGATCAGCGCCAGAACGCCCTTGTCGCCATAGGCCCGGAAACGCGCCTCGTCGGTCTTCGGCCCAATCGTCGGCTCCGGATCGATCTTCCAGTCACCGGTATGGATGACGGTGCCGGCCGGCGAGGTAATCGCCAGCGACATCGGCTCGGGAATCGAGTGCGCGACCGGAATGGCTTCGATCTCGAACGGGCCGACGGTGAATTTCTCGCCCGCCCGATAGATCGTGACCGGTATTTTCGGCGCGCCCTGCTCGCCTTGCCGCTTGGCTTCCAGCAGGCCGGCGCTGAACGGCGTCATCCAGACCGGCGCCTTCAGCTTCGGCCATGTGTCGAGCAGCGCGCCGTAATGGTCTTCATGCGCGTGCGTGATGATGATGCCGCGCAGATTGGCGAGGTTCTCCTCGATGAAGCGCGTGTCGGGCAGCACCAGGTCGACGCCCGGCAGGCTGGCATCGGGGAAGGTCACCCCGACATCGATGACGATCCATTCGCGCGCATTGGGCGGCCCGTAGCCGTAAAGAGCGAAGTTCATGCCGATCTCGCCGACGCCGCCGAGCGGCACGAAGACGAGTTCGGCGGTTTCCGCTTTCGCCATGATTTTTCCCTTCCTGGCCCTCAGGCCAAGCCCAAAAAGCAATTCCGGGAAAAGTGTGTAACGGTTTTCCCACCGGAGTTGCGCAAAAACAAACAGTTAGAACGGTGCATAAACGGCCCTATGCCCTGGCCGAAGCGACCGCGCCGAAATGCACGTCGCCGGCGGCGATCGTCCGAACCGAACCTTCATCGTCGCGGATCACGAAACGGCAGTCCTCGTCAATGGTCTCAAACACCCCACGCACCACATTACCGTCAATTCTGACAGCAACCTCGCTGCCAAGCCCCGCAGCACGATCAAGCCACCGACGCCTGACGGCGGCAAGTCCGCGCCCCTCATCCCACAACCGGGCATTCTCGCTCCAGGCATCCGACAGCGCCAGGAACAGTGTTTCCGCATCGCATGCCGCGCCCAGCGCGCTGAGTGATGTTGCGGGATAGGGCAAATCCTCGGGGTATGCCACCACATTGACGCCGATTCCGACCGCCACCGCGAAACGGCCGCCTTCCAGGATTGCCGATTCCAGCAGGATGCCGGCCAGCTTGGCGCCGGAGGCAAGCACGTCGTTCGGCCATTTCAGTTCGAAACGGTTTTTCCCTTCGCTGCCACCGTCGAGGCCGATGGCTATCCGGCCTTTCGGCACCACGGCGTCGAGCGCATCGGCCAGCGCCAGTCCGGCGACGAAGCCCAGCGTCGCGGCAAGGCGAAGCTCTGCCTTGGTGATGACCAGTAGCGTCGCCGCGAGGTTGCCTTCTGGCGTCGCCCAGACGCGGCCGCGCCGGCCACGCCCACTTTCCTGTTTCTTGGAAACGACCCACAATTTGCCGGGGTCGCCTGCCCTTGCGTGGTCCAGTGCCAGCGCATTGGTGGAGCCTACGCTCTCATGCGCCTCGAGCCGGAACCCATCCGACGCCGAGGTTGGAGCCAGCCGAAATGCCATGCCGACTAGAAAAACGTCTTGGCGGCGGCTTCGGCATAGGTGCCGATCGGCCCGCCGATCAGCACGTAGAACAGCACGAAGGCGCCGGAGACGCCGAGCACGACACGCAATTCCGTCGCCATCGGCACGAAGCCGCCGACCGGTTCGTCGAACCACATGATCTTGATGATGCGCAAATAGTAATAGGCGCCCACCACCGAGGCCAGCACGCCGATGATCGCCAACGCATAGAGATTGGCGTTGATGGCGGCGAGGAAGACGTACCATTTCCCCCAGAAGCCGGCGAGCGGCGGGATGCCGGCCAGCGAGAACATCAGGATGGTCAGGATCGTCGCCATGATCGGATTGGTCGACGACAGGCCGGCCAGCTCGCTGATCTGCTCGACATTGCCTTCCTTGCGCCGCATGGCGAGGATGAAGGCGAAGGTGCCGAGCGTCATCACCAGATAGATCAGCATGTAGATGGCAACGCCGCGCACGCCGGCCTGGCTGTTGGCGGCAAGGCCGACCAGCGCATAGCCCATATGGCCGATCGAGGAATAGGCCATCAGCCGTTTGATGTTGGTCTGGCCGATGGCGGCGAAAGCACCAAGCGCCATCGAGGCGATCGAGATGAAGACGATGATCTGCTGCCAGTCGGAGGCGATCGGCTTGAACGCACCCATGGTGACGCGCACCATCAGCGCCATCGCCGCCATCTTCGGTGCTGCCGCCAAAAAGGCCGTCACCGGTGTCGGCGCGCCCTCATAGACATCTGGCGTCCACATGTGGAACGGCACCGCCGAGATCTTGAAGGCAAGGCCGGCCAGCACGAAGACGAGGCCGAAAACGAGACCGAGCTGGCGCTCGCCGCTGCCGAGCGCAGAAGCGATCTCCTGGAAGCCGGTGTTGCCGGTGTAGCCGTAGACCAGGCTGATGCCATAGAGCAGCATGCCCGACGACAGCGCGCCGAGGACGAAATATTTGAGGCCAGCCTCAGTCGAACGCAGATTGTCGCGGTTGATCGCGCACAGCACGTAGATCGCCAGCGACTGCAGCTCGAGGCCGAGATAGAGGCCGATCATGCCATTGGCGGAGATCATCAGCATCATGCCGAGCGTGCAGAGCAGGATCAGCACCGGATATTCGAACTTGTCGAAGCGTTCAGCCTTGGCGAAGCGCATCGACATCACCAGCGTCACCGCCGAACCGATCAGCGCCAGCACCTTCATGAAGCGGCCGAAGGAATCCTGGATGAAGGCATTGCCGTAAGCGCTGCCCTGCCCGGTCCGGAAGATCAGCCAGGCGCCCGCGATCGCCAGAACGGCAACCGCAAGGCCGGTTACCGTGTTGGCCGTGTTGGCGCGCGAATAGGCTCCGACCATCAGCAGCGCCAGCGCGCCGACGGCAAGGATCAGCTCTGGCGTCGAGAGCGACAGGCTGGAGAGAAGGTCCGGCGTCATGGTTCGCAAAACCTCTGGTCAGTTCGCCGCCGCGGTCTGCGCGGCGCCGATGGATGCAGTGACATTGGTGACGAGCGACTTGACCGATTCGGCCGTCGCGTCGAAGACCGGGGCGGGATAGACGCCGAAGAAGATGACCAGCACGACCAGCGGGTAGATGATCACCTTCTCGCGCGGCGACAGATCGAGCAGGCCCTTCAGGCTCTCCTTGGTCAGTGCGCCGAAGATCACCCGGCGGTAGAGCCAGAGCGCGTAGGCGGCCGACAGGATGACGCCGGTGGCGGCGAAGAACGCCACCCAGGTGTTGACCCGGAACACGCCCAGCATGGTCAGGAACTCGCCGACGAAGCCGCTGGTACCGGGCAGGCCGACATTGGCCATGGTGAAGATCAGGAACACCGTGGCGTATTTCGGCATGTTGTTGACCAGGCCGCCATAGGCGGCGATCTCACGTGTGTGCATGCGGTCGTAGATGACGCCGACGCACAGGAACAGCGCGCCGGAGACGAGGCCGTGGCTGAGCATCTGGAAAATCGCGCCCTGCACGCCTTCCTGGTTCATGGCGAAGATGCCCATGGTGACGAAGCCCATATGAGCAACCGACGAATAGGCGATCAGCTTCTTCATGTCTTCCTGCATCAGCGCCACCAGCGAGGTGTAGATGATGGCGACGACGGACAGCGCGAAGACCAGCGGCGCGAACATTTCCGACGCCAGCGGGAACATCGGCAAGGAGAATCGCAGGAAGCCATACCCCCCCATCTTCAACAGGATGCCGGCCAGGATGACGGAGCCCGCCGTCGGCGCCTCGACGTGCGCATCGGGCAGCCAGGTGTGCACCGGCCACATTGGCATCTTCACCGCGAAGGAGGCGAAGAAGGCAAGCCATAGCCAGGTCTGCATGTTGGCCGGGAAGTTGTGGGTCAGCAGCGTCGGGATGTCGGTTGTGCCGGACTGGAAGAACATCGCCATGATGGCGAGCAGCATCAGCACCGAGCCGGCGAGCGTGTAGAGGAAGAACTTGAACGAGGCGTAGACGCGCCGCTTGCCGCCCCAGACGCCGATGATGATGAACATCGGGATCAGGCCGGCTTCGAAGAAGACGTAGAACAGCACGATGTCCAGCGCGCAGAACACGCCGATCATCAGCGTTTCGAGCAGCAGGAAGGCAATCATGTAGGCCTTCACGCGCTTCTCGATCGATTCCCACGACGCCAGGATGCACAGCGGCATCAGGAACGTCGTCAGGATGACGAACAGCATCGAGATGCCGTCGACGCCCATATGGTAGGAAATGCCGGAGTCGAGCCACGCGACCTTCTCGACGAACTGGAAGCCGGACTGCGAATTGTCGAATCCGGTCCAGATGAACAGCGAGATGATGAACGTGAACGTCGTCGTCAACAGCGCGATGGAGCGGATGTTGCGGCGTGCATTTTCGCTGTCGTCATTGATGAACAGGATAAGCAGCACACCAACCAGCGGCAGGAAGGTGACCAGCGAGAGGATTGGCCAGGCGGTCATCAGAGCATCATCCAGGTGACGAGTGCGGCAACGCCGATCAGCATGGCGAAGGCGTAGTGGTAGAGATAGCCGGTCTGCAGCTTGACGACGCGGTCGGTGACATCGACGACGCGCGCCGAAATGCCATCCGGGCCGAGGCCGTCGATGATGGTGCCGTCGCCGGTCTTCCACAGGAAATGGCCGAGGCGCTTGGCGGGCCGCACGAACAGGAAGTCGTAGAGCTCGTCGAAATACCACTTGTTGAGCAGGAAGGCGTACAGCCCGCGATGCTGCGCGGCGAGGTTGACCGGCATTTCCGGCGAGCGGATGTAGAATTTCCAGGCCAGCGCGAAGCCGATCAGCATGGCGATGAAGGGCGACAGTTCGACCCACAGCGGCAATTCGTGGATGTCGTGCAGGATGTGGTTGTCAGGCAGCGTGAACAGCGATGCCTTCCAGAACTCGGCATAGCCCTCGCCGATGAAGGCGCGGTGGAAGATGATGCCGGCAAACAGTGCGCCAGCGGCCAGGATGAACAGCGGCACCAGCATCACAGGCGGCGATTCATGGACGTGGTGCATCACTTCATGGCTCGCCCGCGGCTTGCCGTGGAAGGTCATGAAGATCAGCCGCCAGGAGTAGAAGGAGGTGAAGCAAGCGGCGACGACCAGAGCCACGAAGGCCATGCCGGCAACCGAATTGTGGCCGGCAAAGGCGCTCTCGATGATGGCGTCCTTGGAGAAGAAGCCGGCGGTGCCGATGACCGTCACCGGAATGCCGACGCCGGTTAGCGCCAGCGTGCCGATCACCATCATCCAGTAGGTGGTCGGGATCAGTTTCCTGAGGCCGCCCATCTTGCGCATGTCCTGCTCGTCGGACACGGCATGGATGACCGAGCCCGAGCCGAGGAACAGCAGCGCCTTGAAGAAGGCATGCGTGAACAGGTGGAAGATCGCCGCGCCATAGGCGCCGACGCCGAGCGCCACGAACATGTAGCCGAGCTGCGAGCAGGTCGAGTAGGCGATGACGCGCTTGATGTCGTTCTGGACGAGACCGACGGTGGCCGCGAAGAAGGCCGTGAAGGCACCGATGAAGGTCACGACAGTCAGCGCCGAATGCGAGAGTTCGAACAGCGGCGACAGCCGTGCCAGCATGAACACGCCGGCCGTCACCATGGTGGCGGCATGGATCAGCGCGGAAACCGGTGTCGGGCCTTCCATGGCATCCGGCAGCCAGGTGTGCAGCGGCACTTGCGCCGACTTGCCCATGGCGCCCATGAACAGCAGCAGGCAGACGATCGTCATGGCCGCCTGCTTGTCCAGCGCATAGCCGAGGAAGGTCAGCACGGCGGCGCCGTGCGGGGCGCCTTCGGCCGGAATGAACGTTGCCGCATTGGCGAAGATCGTGCCCAGATTGACCGAGCCGAACAGCACGAACACGCCGAAGATGCCGAGTGCGAAGCCGAAATCGCCGACGCGGTTGACGACAAAGGCCTTGATTGCCGCGGCATTGGCCGACGGCTTCTTGTACCAGAAGCCGATCAGCAGGTAGGACGCCAGCCCCACGCCTTCCCAGCCAAAGAACATCTGCACGAGGTTGTCCGCCGTCACCAGCATCAGCATGGCGAAGGTGAACAGCGACAGATAGGCGAAGAAGCGCGGCCGGTTCGGATCGTGGTGCATGTAGCCGATCGAATAGATGTGGACCAGCGCCGAGACGGTGTTGACCACCACCAGCATGACCACCGTCAGCGTGTCGATCCGCAGTGCCCAGGACGCTTCCAGTCCGCCCGACTGTATCCAGCGCAGCACCGGCACGGTGAACACCTCGCCATGGCCGAAACCGACGGTGAAGAAAGCGACCCACGACAGCACGGCCGCGATCACCAGGAAACCGGAGGTGATGTATTCGGACGCCTTGGCGCCGAGCGACGTGCCGAACAGGCCGACGATCAGGAAGCCGAGCAGGGGAAGGAAGACGATGGCCTGATACATGGTGGTTCCGTCAACCCTTCATCATGTTCACGTCTTCGACCGCGATCGAGCCGCGGTTGCGGAAGAAGACGACGAGAATGGCAAGTCCGATGGCGGCCTCGGCCGCAGCTACCGTCAGCACGAACAGCGCGAACACCTGGCCGACCAGATCGCCCAGTGCCGCCGAAAAGGCGACGAAATTGATGTTGACCGCCAGCAGGATCAGTTCAACCGACATCAGGATGACGATGACGTTCTTGCGGTTCAGGAAGATGCCGAACACGCCGAGCGTGAACAGAACAGCCGATACGGTCAGATAATGTGCGATGCCGACAACCATCTCAGAGTCCCTCGCCTGTCTTGACCTTGCGGATTTCCATGCCGGTCGCCGGCGTGCGGCCGACCTGGGCCGCGATCGACTGCCGCTTGACGCCTGGCTTATGGCGCAGCGTCAGCACGATGGCGCCAATCATGGCGACCAGCAGGATGAGGCCCGAAATCTGGAAGTAGTAGAGGTAGTCGGTATACAGGATGTCGCCGAGCGCGGCGGTGTTGGTCCGCGTGGCGAGATCCGGAATGGGCTTGGAGACCGTCGAAGCGAGCTGCGGCGCGAAAGTGTAGCCGCCGAGAACGACGATCAGCTCCGCCGCCAGGATCAGCCCGACCAGCGCGCCGATCGGCGCATATTGCAGGGCGCCTTCCTTCATCTCGGCGAAATCGACGTCGAGCATCATGACGACGAACAGAAACAGCACCATCACCGCGCCGACATAGACGACGAGCAGGATCATCGCCAGGAACTCGGCCCCGGTCAGCATGAACAGGCCGGCGGCGTTGAAAAAGGTCAGGATCAGGAACAGCACCGAATGCACGGGGTTGCGCGACGAAATGACCATGAACGCCGACGCCACCGCGACAAAGGCGAAGAGGTAGAAAAAGGCCGCCTCTAGTCCACTCAACATTGGGGATCCCCCGGGTTCCTGTACGAACAGGACGCTCGTCCTGTTTGTTGTCTCTGGCCTGGTTCCGCCTCCGGTTCCAAAGCCGCGTTGTCCTAGCCCATGTTCCGATCGGGTTGAAAGGCCCGATCGAAAGAAACATGGGCCACTCTGTATTCCGGAGCATGATCTGGTCCGAAAAAGTCCGCAACTTTTCGGGATCATCCTCTGGACGAGGCCCCTGCCCCGTCCATGCGTCAAATATCAGCGGTAGGGCGAGTCCAGCGAGATGTTGCGCGCCAGTTCGCGCTCCCACCGGTCGCCATTCGCCAACAGCTTGTCCTTGTCGTAGTAGAGTTCCTCGCGCGTCTCCGTCGCGAATTCGAAATTCGGCCCCTCGACGATGGCGTCGACCGGGCAGGCTTCCTGGCAGAAGCCGCAATAAATGCACTTCACCATGTCGATGTCGTAGCGAACCGTGCGGCGCGTGCCGTCATTGCGGCGCGGGCCGGCCTCGATGGTGATGGCCTGCGCCGGGCAGATCGCCTCGCACAATTTGCAGGCGATGCAGCGTTCCTCGCCATTGGGATAGCGGCGCAGCGCATGCTCGCCGCGGAAGCGCGGACTGGTCGGCCCCTTCTCGTGCGGATAATTGATCGTCTCTTTCGGCGCGAAGAACTGGCGCATCGACAGGAAGAAAGCGCTGACGAAATCCTGCAGCAGCAGCGATTTGGCGGCTTGGGAAAGAGCGGACATCACGCAAACCCCGTGATCTTGAGGAAGGCCGCGGTGGCGACCACCATGAACAGCGAGATCGGCAGGAACACTTTCCAGCCAAGCCGCATCAATTGGTCGTAGCGGTAGCGCGGCACGAAGGCTTTCACCATGGAGATGCCGAAGAACACGAAGCAGACTTTCAGCACGAACCAGATGACGCCCGGCACCCAGGTGAACGGCGCGAAGTCGAACGGAGGCAGCCAGCCGCCGAGGAACAGGATGGTGGCCAGCGCGCACATCAGCACGATGGCTACATACTCGCCGAGGAAGAACAGCAGGAACGGCGTCGACGAATATTCGACCATGTGGCCGGCGACCAGTTCCGATTCGGCTTCCACCAGATCGAAGGGCGGGCGGTTCGTCTCGGCCAGCGCCGAGATGAAGAAGATGATGAACATCGGGAACAGCGCCAGCCAGTTCCAGTCGAGGAACGTATTGGGCAGGCCAAGCCGCGTACCAATTCCATCATGCTGCGACAGCACGATGTCGGACAGGTTGAGCGAGCCGGCGGTGAGCAGAACAGTGACGATGACGAAGCCGATCGAGACTTCGTAGGACACCATTTGTGCCGCCGAACGCAGCGCGCCGAGGAACGGATATTTCGAGTTGGAGGCCCAGCCGCCCATGATCACGCCGTAGACCTCGAGCGAGGAGATGGCGAAGACATAGAGGATGCCGACATTGACGTTGGCGATCGCCCAGCCCTGATTGACCGGGATGACCGCCCAGGCCGAGATCGCCAGCACGGCCGAGACCAGCGGCGCCAGCAGGAACACGCCCTTGTTGGCGCCGGACGGGATGACCGGCTCCTTGAAGACGAATTTCAGCAGATCGGCGAAGGCTTGCAGCGTGCCCCAGGGGCCGACGACGTTCGGGCCACGGCGCAGTTGCACCGCCGCCCAGATCTTGCGGTCGGCATAGAGGATATAGGCGACGAAAATCAGCAGGATAACGATCAGCACGACCGATTTCAGCAGAATGATCAGCGCCGGCAGCACGTAGAAGGAGAAGAAAGTGTCCATGCTTATTCCGCCGCCTGCTTGAAGCCGCTCTTGGCCAGTGCCGAGCATTCCGCCATCACGGCCGATGCCCGCGCGATCGGGTTGGTCAGGTAGAAATCCGTCACCGGCGACGTAAAGGTGCCCTTGTTCAGCCGCCCGCCGAGCTTCGCCACCCCAGCGATGTCCTCGGCATTGCCGGCCGCGACCTGGTCGATACGGGCCAGATGCGGGTATTCGCCATAGAGCTTGGCGCGCAGTTGCGGCAGCGAATCGAACGGCAGTTTCTTGCCCAGCACATCCGACAGTGCCCGCAGGATCGCCCAGTCCTCGCGAGCCTCGCCCGGCGCGAAGCCGGCGCGGTTGGTCTGCTGCACACGCCCTTCGGTGTTGACATAGGTGGCCGACTTTTCCGTGTAGGCGGCCGCCGGCAGGATGACATTGGCGCGGTGCGCGCCCTGATCGCCATGCGTGCCGATATAGACGACGAAGGCGCCGCCGGTCTTGGCCATGTCGATCTCGTCGGCGCCGAGCAGGAACAGGAGCTCCATTTCGCCCAGCATGCCGGCAACGTTTCTGCCGCCCTCGCCCGGCACGAAGCCGAGATCGAGACCGCCGACGCGCCCGGCCGCATTGTGCAGCACGGCAAAGCCGTTCCAATCCGCGCGGGCAGCGTTGACGGCGGCGGCGAGCTTGGCCGCCTGACCGAGCACGGCCGCGCCATCGGCGCGCGCCAGCGCGCCCTGGCCGACGATGATCAGCGGATGCGTCGCCTTCTTCAGCACCTGGAAGAACTTGCCATTGCCGTCAGCCAAATCCTTCAGCGAATCCGGTCCGGCGCCCAGCTGTTCGTAGTCGTAGCGTGTGTCGCCGACATCGCCGATGACGCCAACCGGCAGATTGCCGGTCCGCCAGCGCTTGCGGATACGGGCGTTGAGCACCGAGGCTTCATAGCGCGGGTTGGCGCCGATGATCAGCACCGCATCGGCCTGCTCGATGCCTTCGATGGTCGGGTTGAAGATGTAGCTCGCACGGCCGAGCGCCGGGTCGAGTGCGGCGCCATCCTGGCGGCAATCCGTATTCTTCGAGCCGAGCGAAGCCATCAGCAGCTTGAGCGCATAGGTTTCCTCGACGGCGGCGAGATCGCCCGCGATAGCGCCGATCTTTTCGGGCGCCGTCTTCGACACCGCGTCCTTGATCGCGGCGAAGGCCTCGGCCCAGCTGGTGGCAACCAGCCTGCCGTCCTTGCGCACATAGGGGCGGTCGAGACGCTGCGTGCGCAGGCCGTCCCAGATGAAGCGGGTCTTGTCGGAGATCCACTCCTCGTTCACCGCCTCGTTGACGCGCGGCAGGATCCGCATCACTTCGCGGCCCCGGCTATCGACGCGGATCGCCGAGCCGACCGCATCCATCACGTCGATGGATTCGGTCTTGGTCAGCTCCCACGGCCGCGCCTGGAAGGCGAATGGCTTCGAGGTCAGCGCGCCGACCGGGCAAAGGTCGATGACATTGCCCTGCAGCTCCGACGTCATCGCCTGTTCGAGATAGGTGGTGATCTCGGCATCCTCACCACGGCCGATCAGGCCCAGTTCGGAAATGCCGGCGACTTCGGTGGTGAAGCGGACGCAGCGCGTGCAGTGGATGCAGCGGTTCATCACCGTCTTCACCAACGGTCCGATGTATTTGTCTTCGACCGCGCGCTTGTTCTCGTGATAGCGCGAGGAATCGACGCCGAACGCCATCGCCTGGTCCTGCAGGTCGCATTCGCCGCCCTGATCGCAGATCGGGCAATCCAGCGGATGGTTGATCAGCAGGAACTCCATCACGCCTTCCCTGGCCTTCTTGACCATCGGCGTGTTGGTGAAGATTTCCGGCGCCTCGCCATTCGGCCCGGGACGCAGATCGCGCACGTTCATGGCGCAGGAGGCCTGGGGCTTGGGCGGCCCGCCCTTCACCTCGATCAGGCACATGCGGCAATTGCCGGCGATCGACAGCCGCTCATGGAAGCAGAAGCGCGGCACTTCCGCGCCAGCGTCTTCAGCCGCCTGCAGCAGCGTGTAGTGGTCGGGTACAGTGATCTCTTTCCCGTCGACCTTGAGCTTTGCCATTCGCCTCAAACCCCTGCGGAGTTCCCGCAATCTCTTTTTCCGGACGCGGTCGAGACCACGTCGGGCACTTCATTCACTTCTTGACGGCGAGCGCCGCCGCTTGGGCTGTCCAATCGTCGCGGCCGATGCGGCCGCCGAGCGACAGATAGTCCTCGACCCAGGCAACCTCTTGCGGCGTCCATGCCGCGATCTGGGCATACGTCCAGATGCCGAGGCCGTTGAGAACCTTTTCCAGCTTCGGCCCGATGCCCGAGATGGCCTTGAGATCCGCCGGTTTGGCCGGCTTCTCCATGGCGTTGGGCTGCCTGAAATCCTCGGGCATCAGCGCATCGCCGGCGCCGCCCGCAGCCGGAGCGGCATTCGCGGCCGGCACGGCAGTGGCGGCTTCCTTGGCGGCAATATCGGTGACCTCCCGGGCGAAGGACTGCGCCTCGGCAATCATGCTTTTCGCCGTCGCCCGTGCCTTGGTGGAGGAAGGACTTGGATCTTCGAACTGCGCGACGCGCGCCTCGAAATCATCGACGATCGGCTGCAGCAGCCGCTGCGAGGCTTCTGCGGCACCTGAAAGCGCACCCAGCCAGACGCCGAAAGCATGGTTGGCGAGCCCGAGGCCAAGCGCCGACATCGCCGCCGCACCCGCCACAGGATGCACGAAAAGGTTGACGGCGCTGGCCATCTCCTTCGGCATCATCCTGGTCAAGTCTTGGTTCATCTTCTCGATCTGGTCCAAATTGGGCATCAGCGGGTTCGAATACGGCGCCATAGAGTTCTCCTGGTCGTTTCTTCGTTCGCCCCGCCCTTCGCTGCGGACTTTCGTCCGCGTATACATTCTTCTATTCCGCCGCCACCATCACAGGCTCGGCCCGGTGCGCATTGCGCGAAAACTCGTCGATGCGCCGCTCCACTTCGCCGCGGAAATGCCGCATCAGGCCCTGGATCGGCCATGCCGCCGCGTCACCCAGCGCGCAGATCGTATGGCCCTCGATCTGCTTGGTGACGTCGAGCAGCATATCGATCTCGCGCTTCTGCGCCTCGCCGCGCACCAGCCGTTCCATCACCCGCCACATCCAGCCGGTGCCTTCGCGGCATGGCGTGCACTGGCCGCAGCTCTCGTGCTTGTAGAAGTAGGAAAGCCGCGCAATCGCCTTCACGACATCGGTCGACTTGTCCATGACGATGACAGCCGCGGTTCCAAGCCCGGATTTGAGGTCGCGCAAGGCGTCGAAATCCATCGGCGCGTCGATGATCTGCTCGGCCGGCACCAGCGGCACCGAGGCGCCACCCGGTATGACCGCCAAAAGATTGTCCCAGCCGCCGCGAATGCCGCCGCAATGCGTCTCGATGAGCTCGCGGAACGGGATCGACATCGCCTCCTCGACCGTGCACGGATTGTTGACATGGCCGGAGATGCAAAACAGCTTGGTGCCGACATTGTTGGGCCGGCCGAAGGACGAGAACCAGGCCGCACCGCGGCGCAGGATGGTCGGCGCAACCGCGATCGATTCGACATTGTTGACCGTGGTCGGGCAGCCATAGAGGCCGACATTGGCAGGGAATGGCGGCTTCAGCCGGGGCTGGCCCTTCTTGCCTTCGAGGCTTTCGAGGAGCGCTGTCTCCTCGCCGCAGATATAGGCGCCGGCGCCGTGGTGCATGTAGATGTCGAAATCATAGCCGGAGGTGTTGTTCTTGCCGATCAGCTTGGCCTCGTAGGCCTCCTCGATCGCGCGCTGCAGCGCCTCGCGCTCGCGGATGAACTCGCCGCGCACATAGATGTAGGCGGCAATCGCGCCCATGGCGAAACCGGCAAGCAGCGCGCCCTCGACCAGCGTATGGGGGTCGTTGCGCAGGATGTCGCGGTCCTTGCAAGTGCCGGGCTCGGATTCGTCGGCGTTGATGACGAGATAGCTCGGCCGGCCGTCGCTCTGCTTGGGCATGAACGACCATTTGAGCCCGGTCGGGAAGCCGGCGCCGCCGCGGCCGCGCAGGCCCGACGCCTTCATCTCGTTGACGATCCACTCGCGCCCCTTGGCAACGATGCCGGGCGTGTTGTCCCAGGCGCCGCGCGCCATCGCGCCGGCCAAGGACTTGTCGAACAGGCCGTAGATATTGGTGAAGATGCGGTCTTTATCCCCGAGCATTTTTCGTCCCTCAGACCGGCTTCTTGCCGAAGACGCGGATGTATCCGGCGACGCCACCCTTGGCGAGCGCCTTGGCCTGCTTGACCCAGTCGTCGCGATCGATGCGGCCCTGGAAAGAGAGATAGCCATCCACCCACTCGCGTTCGGCCTTCTTCCACGACGCGACCTGCGCGAAGGTAAAAATGCCCAGCGTATGCAGGATGCCCTCGATCTTGGGGCCGACGCCGGAGATCAGCTTTAGGTCATCGACCTGTACCGGTTTATCGATGCCGGCCGGACGGTTCTTGTCCTCGAGCGACGGTTTGGCCGGCTTGGCTGCCGGTACCTTGACCTCCGGCGCCTTGAAGGCGGATGCCGGCTCGGCCTTGGTTATTGGACCGTTGCGCTGCTTGGAAACCTGCTCGACCTTGGAGTCTGCCTTGTTGGCATTGGCGGCCGAATGCAGTGGGGCGGCAACGCTCGCCGCCTTTTCAACCGTCGGCGCGACCTTGGTTTTTGAAGGCGTCTTCAATGCCGGGCTGGTTTCAGGGGCGTCGGTCTTCGGCTTGCTGGTGTTGGACGGCGCGACAGGGGCCGCGGCCGGTGCCGGCACGGGCCCTGCGATGATCGCGTCGGGCGCCGCCCTGGCGGCCCTGGCCGCTTCCCTGGCTTCCCTTTCACGGGTCGACTTGAGGATCGCCTTTTCGCTCTTCAGCGTGGTGAGGCCGGAGGCCGGCTCCGAGCCGGTACGGCCGTTCTGCGGCCCCGGTTCCACCGAAGCACCCTTGCCGGCGTCATAGAGATCGATGATTTCAGCCAGGCGTTCCGGCGTCAGATCCTCGAACGTGTCCTTGAAGATCATGACCATCGGCGCGTTGACGCAGGCGCCAAGGCATTCGACCTCTTCCCAGGACAAGGTGCCTTTGTCGTTGGCGTGGAACTGGTCGTGATGGATCCTGGAGCGGCAGACATCCATCAGCGCTTCCGAACCGCGCAGCATGCAGGGCGTGGTGCCGCAGACCTGGATATGCGCACGCGTGCCGACCGGATTCAGCTGGTACTGCGTGTAGAAGGTCGCGACCTCGAGCCCGCGGATACGCGGCATGCCGAGCATGTCGGAGATCGTCTCGATCGCCGCCTTCGTCACCCAGCCTTCCTGCTCCTGCGCTATCATCAGCAAGGGAATGATGGCCGACTGTTCGCGACCCTTCGGATATTTCTTGATCCATTGCTTCGCCGCGGCCGCATTCGCCCGGTTGAAGGCGAAGGAGGCTGGCTGGACGCTGGCTTCTGCGAGACGGCGGACTGACATTTAGCGATCGACCTCACCAAACACGATGTCGAGGGAGCCGAGAACGGCGGTGACGTCGGCCAGCATGTGGCCGCGGCAGAGGAAATCCATCGCCTGCAGATGCGCGAAACCCGGCGCGCGCAGCTTGCAGCGGTAGGGCTTGTTGGAGCCGTCGGAAACCAGATAGACGCCGAATTCGCCCTTCGGCGCCTCGACCGCGGCGTAAACCTCGCCGGCTGGCACGCGATAACCCTCGGTGTAGAGCTTGAAGTGATGGATCAGCGCTTCCATCGAGCGCTTCATCGCCTGGCGCTTGGGCGGCACCACCTTGCCGTCGAGGTTCGACACCGGGCCGGTGCTTTCCTTGCCGAGCAAGAGATCGACGCACTGGCGCATGATCTTCGCCGACTGGCGCATTTCTTCCATGCGCACGAGGTAGCGGTCAAAGCAGTCGCCGTTCTTGCCGATCGGAATGTCGAAATCCATTTCCGAATAGCATTCATAGGGTTGCGACTTGCGCAGGTCCCAGGGTGCACCCGAGCCGCGCACCATCACACCCGAAAAACCCCAGGCCCAGGCATCGGCCAGCGAGACGATGCCGATATCGACATTGCGCTGCTTGAAGATGCGGTTGCCGGTCAGCAGCTGATCGAGGTCGTCGATCGACTTCAGGAACGGGTCGATCCACTTGCCGATGTCCTCGACCAGCTTCTGCGGCAGGTCCTGATGGACGCCGCCGGGACGGAAATAGGCGGCATGCATGCGCGAACCGGAGGCGCGCTCATAGAACACCATCAGCTTTTCGCGCTCGACGAAGCCCCACAGCGGCGGCGTCAGCGCGCCGACGTCCATAGCCTGCGTCGTCACATTGAGGATGTGCGACATGATGCGGCCGATTTCGCAATAGAGCACGCGGATCAGCTGCCCGCGCTTCGGCACTTCGATGCCGAGCAGGCGCTCGGCGGCGAGCGCGAAGGCGTGCTCTTGGTTCATCGGCGCGCAATAGTCGAGCCGATCGAGATAAGGGATCGCCTGCAAATAGGTTTTGGCTTCGATCAGCTTTTCGGTACCGCGATGCAAGAGCCCGATATGCGGATCGACGCGATCGACGACTTCGCCGTCCAGCTCCAGCACAAGGCGCAAAACGCCGTGCGCCGCAGGGTGTTGCGGGCCGAAATTGATGTTGAAGTTGCGGACCGAGGTTTCAGCCATTTACTGCTTTGCCTTCTCGTCACCCGGCAGCACGTAATCCGTACCTTCCCACGGGGACAAAAAATCGAAATTGCGGAATTCCTGCTTGAGCTCGACCGGCTCATAGATGACGCGCTTGGCCTCGTCGTCGTAACGCACCTCGACGAATCCGGTCAGCGGGAAATCCTTGCGTAGCGGATGGCCTTCGAAACCGTAGTCGGTCAGCAGGCGACGCAGATCGGGATGGCCCGAAAACAGCACGCCGTAGAGATCGTAGGTCTCGCGCTCGAACCAGTCGGCGCCGGGGAACACGCCGGTGATCGACGGCACCATGGTTTCCTCGTCGGCCTGCACCTTGACGCAGATGCGCACATTCTGCTTCGGCGACAACAGATGATAGACGACGTCGAAGCGCTTGGCCCGCGACGGATAGTCGGCGCCGCAGACGTCGATGATCGAGATGAACTGGCAGCGCGCATCGTCGCGCAGGAAGGTCATCACCTCGACCAGATCGCGCGGCTCGACGTGAACGGTAAGCTCGCCATAGGCAAGCACCCCGTCACTGAAGCGGCCAGGCAGCTTCTCGCCGAGATAGGTCGACAGTTCGCTCAGGGATGCGGTCATGGATTTACCGTTCGATCGTGCCGGTGCGGCGGATTTTCTTCTGCAGCAGAAGAATGCCGTACAGCAACGCTTCGGCGCTCGGCGGACAGCCGGGCACATAGATGTCGACCGGCACGATGCGGTCGCAGCCGCGCACCACCGAATAGGAATAATGGTAGTAGCCGCCGCCATTGGCGCAGGAGCCCATCGAGATGACGTAGCGCGGTTCCGGCATCTGGTCGTAGACCTTGCGCAGCGCCGGCGCCATCTTGTTGGTCAGCGTGCCGGCGACGATCATGATGTCGGACTGGCGCGGGGACGCACGCGGCGCGACGCCGAACCGCTCCGAATCATAGCGTGGCATCGAGGTGTGGATCATCTCGACCGCGCAGCAAGCGAGGCCGAACGTCATGAACATCAGCGACCCGCTGCGCGCCCAGGTGATGAGCGCCTCGGTCGAAGTGACCAAAAAGCCCTTGTCGGCCAACTCATTGTTGATCTCGAGGAAGAAGGGATCGTCCTCCCCCACCGGCCTGCCGGTGTTGGGATCGATAATACCCTTGGGCTTCGGCGCGACGAGGGTGCCTGAACTGTCGTTCAATCCCATTCCAGCGCTCCTTTTTTCCATTCATAGGCAAAGCCGATGGTCAGCACCGCCAAAAACACCATCATCGACCAGAAACCGAGCATGCCGATCTTCGAAAACGACACCGCCCACGGAAACAGGAAGGCCACTTCCAGGTCGAAGATGATGAACAGGATCGACACCAGGTAGAAACGGATGTCGAACTTCATGCGCGCGTCGTCGAACGAGTTGAAACCGCACTCGTAGGCGGAAAGCTTTTCGGGATCGGGATTGCGATAGGCCACCAGGAAGGGTGCGGCCAGCAACGCCAGGCCGACAACCAGCGCCACGCCTATGAACAGGACGATGGGCAGGTATGAGCTCAAGAGTGCGTTCATGCTCGGCTTTCCGTTGGCGCCAATCCACTTTGATTACAGCACCGGACCCTAATGCGGAAGCGTGACAGTTTAACCGCTGAACCGTTTTAAGGGCCTATGCTGCAACGCGGCGAGGGTTAGCGCAGCACTTCCAGCGAAGCAAGTCAAACCTTGTTCAAAACACCGACCTGGACGGCATATCGCGGCAAACTGGTCCGATCCGCTCCTGTTTGATTTCCTTCGCTTTTTACTCCACTTTTCTCTCCTGACATGGATGCCGCCAAAACCCTGCTAGCATGGGTTGGAATCAGCCATTCGACCCTCGGTCAAAACACTTCAAAGTGATGCCTGCATGAAGGAAAAGATCTCGCTCCCCACGGCCCGTCGCATCGCGCTTGCCGCCCAGGGGTTTCTCGATCCCCGCCCGACCGGCACGCCTGACCGCCGACATTTTGCCCGCACCCTCTCCCGCACCGGCCTGCTGCAGATCGATTCCGTCAGCGCGGTGGTGCGCGCTCATTATATGCCGCTCTATTCGCGCCTTGGCCCCTACCCGTTCTCGCTGCTCGACAACGCGGCCGTGACGCGCAAGCGCACGGTTTTCGAATACTGGGGGCACGAGGCCTCCTTCCTGCCGGTCGAGACGTACCCGCTGATGCGCTGGCGCATGCAGCGCGCCGAGCGCGGCGACGAAATGTATCTGGGCCTCGCCAAATGGGGCCGCGAGCACGCCGCCTACATCGAAGAGATCTACCGCCAGGTCGCCGAGCGCGGCCCGATCGCCGCTTCCGCGCTCGAAGGCCAGAAAGGCTCGGGCGGCTGGTGGGGCTGGAGCCATGCCAAGCACGCCTTCGAATGGCTGTTCTGGGCCGGGCGCATCACCACGGCGCACCGCCGCGGTTTCGAGCGCTTCTATGACCTGCCCGAACGCGTGCTGCCGCAGGCGATCCTCGATCTGCCGGTACCGGCAGCCGAGGACGCGCACCGCGAATTGCTGCGCATTTCTGCCCGCGCCCACGGCGTGGCGACTTCAGGCGACCTGCGCGACTATTTCCGCCTGTCGCCGGCCGACATGAAGGGCCGGCTGGAGGAACTGGTTGAAACGGGCGAGCTGCTGCCGGTGCGTGTCGAAGGTTGGGACAAGCCGGCCTATCTTCATAAAGACGCCCGCCTGCCGCGCAAAGTCGAGGCCCGCGCCCTGCTGGCGCCGTTCGATCCGGTCGTCTTCGAGCGGTCGCGCACCGAGCGGCTGTTCGATTTCCACTACCGCATCGAGATCTACACGCCGGCCGACAAGCGGCAATATGGCTATTATGTCCTGCCGTTCCTGCTCGGCGACAGGATCGTGGCACGCGTCGACCTCAAGGCCGACCGTCCGGCCAGCATACTGCGCGTCCATGCGGCCTATGCGGAGCCCGGTGCACCGCCTGAAACCGCTGCAGAGCTGTTCGAGGAATTGAAGCAGATGCAGGGCTGGCTCGGACTCGAACGCATCGAAGTGACGCCTGCCGGGGATTTGGGTCCGGCGCTGCTGAGCGTGATCAGCGACGGGCGCTCTTGACATCAGCCGTCGGCTGCAGCCGTTTGAGGGAGTTTTGTCGGCCTAGGTTCAATGATGGCATCGCAAGAGGTTCTCGACCTGATTCACGAAGCGTTGATTGCGCATGGGATCAGCGCCATCCGTGGACAGAACGATGTCAGGATTGAACTGGAAGACCTGCGCTTTGAAGCCCAAGTTTTCGACAAGGAGCCGTCAGGCTCGGGTCGTAGGCTTGTTCTCGAAATCTACGTCTTCTCACCGTTGCTAGGCACTCAGCCGGTCATCGAATCTTTTGTTGGACTGGGCGACACGCGTGAACAGGCGATTTTCCAAGCATTCGGAAAATTCCTGATCGGTGTATTTCATGTGCTGATCGAGGGCCTTGCGGAGCATGTTTGCGAGAACATGCAAGCCGAGATTGCATTCTGGCAACGGAATGATGCTGGCTGGAAGATCTACGGTGGACCTGTGATCACACAGGCTGCAGTGGAATGCACTCTCAACCGGACATATCCAGCGTTTTATGCCCGCTTGGAAAAACTGTTCACGGCTAAGGTTCGCCCTGGCAGTCATTTCATCCGGATATTCCTGGCGAGCTATGGCGGAGCACTGGTCGGCAACGAAATTCTCCTGGACAACGAAACTTGGCCGGAAGGTCAAGAGCTCCTCGTTGATCAGGACTGGCACCACGGCGACGGGTACCAGGCGCTGCGTCAGGTCATCCTTGCGTTGCCGGGAGATAACAATTGAGCCAACGTACACAGGCTAGCGGATAAACAATGGATTCAAAGCCGGGCTGACCCAAGAGGTGCAGGAGTGCCTCGATAGGATTTCGTCCTTTTCATGGGACGTACATGCGCAGGCAATCCGAAAACGCTACCCTAGACCTGCTGGAGACACATTTGGCTTCAAAGTTGATGGCATTTACTTCGATGTGGGTGACAGCGCCGGATGGCTGGACCGGCAAGATGGAGATATCCTTCTGACGGCTTTCGTTACAGCTTTTCCTGATCCCAACAACGAAGATGGCATTCGCGAAGAGCGGTCAGTGGTAGTGAAGCGTCCCCGCCCCTGATTTCAGATTGCCCCTGCGTTGCGTTGACACCGCTGCCCGCAAAAGCCTAAATCCGGTTCAGATGGTCTCTTGCCCGCAACGGCAAGAGCTAAGAGGGAATGCGGTGCGGGGCAAAATCCCAAATCCGCGGCTGTCCCCGCAACTGTAAGCGAAGAGCCAAGGCCGAAAGCCACTGGGGAGTTCCCGGGAAGGCGGCTACCAAGGCGATGACCCGCGAGCCAGGAGACCTGCCGTCTGCGACTTTAGAATCCGATCGCCCGGCGGGTTTCCGGGCAAGGAGCCCGATCTTGGACCACGACAGCAGTTTTTCGGCTGGCACAGCGGATATTTCGTCCGGCCATGATGATGCCTTGGCCGGCGTCACCATCATCGTCTGCGCCTCCTGCCGCGATGAGACCGGCGCCGACGCTCATCCCCGCGCCGGCGAATTGCTGGCGGACGACACGCGCCGCGCCGCATCCGGCGACGACATCCGCATCCGCAGCGTCGAATGCCTCGGCAATTGCAAGCGCCGCCTCAGCGCCGCCATCCTGCGCGACGGGTGCTGGAGCTATGTCTTCGGCGACCTGACCACGACCAGCGGCGCCGACCTCGTGACAGGCGCCAAGCTCTTCGCCACCTCGAAGGACGGCCTGATTCCATGGCGCGGCCGCCCCGATAGCCTGAAGCGTGGCCTCGTTGCCCGCATCCCTCCCTTAGACCTGCTGAAGGATTGACCATGACTGCCCCAGATTCGCCTGCGAACCTCTCCCGCGTTCCCTGCACCGTCGTCACCGGCTTCCTCGGCGCCGGCAAGACGACGCTGGTCCGCCATCTCCTGGAAAACGCCGGCGGCAAGCGCATTGCCATCATTGTCAACGAATTCGGCGACATCGGCATCGATGGCGAGATCCTCAAGGGCTGCGGCATAGACACCTGCCCGGAGGAAAACATCGTCGAACTGGCCAATGGCTGCATCTGCTGCACCGTCGCCGACGATTTCGTCCCGGCGCTCGACAAGATCCTCGCGCTGACGCCGAGGGTCGACCACATCCTGATCGAGACTTCGGGCCTGGCGCTGCCCAAGCCGCTGGTCCAGGCGTTTCAATGGCCGAGCGTAAAGAGCCGCGTCACAGTCGACGGCGTCATCGCCGTGGTCGACGGGCCGGCATTGGCCGAAGGCCGCGTCGCCAACGACATGGATGCTTTGCAGGCGCAGCGCGCCGGGGACGAGACGCTCGACCATGACGATCCGGTGGAAGAAGTGTTCGAGGATCAGATCGCCTGCGCCGACCTGATCATCCTGTCGAAAAGCGACCTGATGGACGCCGCCGGCACCGCCCGCGCCAACGCCATCATTGGCGAACACTCCGCCCGCGCCGTGAAGATCGTGCCGACGTCGCATGGCAAGGTCGATCCCTCCGTGCTGCTCGGGCTCGGTCTCGCCGTCGAGGACGACATCGAAAACCGCAAGTCCCACCATGACGGCGCATTCGACCACGAACATGACGACTTCGACACGTTCATTGTCGACATTGCCTCGATCGCCAATCCCGATGAACTGGCAAAGCGTGTCGCCACAGTCGCCGAAGAAGAAAACGTGCTGCGTGTAAAAGGCTTCGTCGAGGTCGGTGGCAAGCCGATGCGGCTCTTGCTGCAGGCCGTCGGGCCGCGCGTCAATCATTACTATGACCGCGCCTGGACCGCGCAGGACGACCGCCGCTCGCGTCTCGTCGTCATCGGCCTGAAGGGGCTGAACCGCCCGGCGATCGAGCGTATACTCGCCGGCTGATCTCGGACACGGGTTGCGATGCACATCCTCACCACGACATCCGCCTCGCTCGACGACCTCGCCGAGCCGGTCGATCTGCGGCAGACGCCGGCGGATATCGTGGCCCTGTCCTTCACCGACAGCGACCTCGCCGGACTGGCGGCAGCCTGGAAGGCCGATGCCGGCCGCCTGCCCTCGATGCGGCTGGCTGCCCTGCGTGACCTGCGCCATCCCATGTCCGTCGACCTCTGGGTCGACAGCGTCGCCCGTCACGCCAAGGTCATCCTCGTGCGCATCCTCGGCGGCTACGACTGGTGGCGCTACGGCTGCGACCAGCTTGCCTCGACCGCCCGCGCACACGGCATAAAGCTGGCGCTGCTGCCCGGCGAATGCCGCGACGAGGATCTGCGCCTGATCGAAGCCTCGACGCTGCCGCGCGAGGAGCTCGATGGCCTGCTCGACTATTTCCGCGAGGGCGGCCCGGCGAATATGAGCGCGCTGGTGCGGAGGCTGGCGCGACTGGCGGGACAGGATGCGGCTTTTGCAGAGCCGGTTCCAGTGCCGAAAGCCGGGTTTTATGAGCCAGGACTTGGGGTCGTTGGTGATCCTTCACACCCCCCTCTGTCCTGCCGGACATCTCCCCCGCAAGGGGGGAGATCGGACTTCATCAAAGCCGGCTCTTTTCCCGTTTCATTAGAAGCTGACGCGTCCGCAACCTCGACAATTGGCGAAATCTCCAATGACAGCGCAATCTCCCCCCTTGCGGGGGAGATGTCCGGCAGGACAGAGGGGGGTGTGAAGGAACTCGACGCTGACAACGTCAACGCTCCTATCATCCCCATCCTGTTCTATCGCTCGATGCTATTGGCCGCCGATGTCGCGCCCATCGATGCGCTTTTCCACGCGCTCCGCCAGCGCGGCATCAATCCGGTCCCCATCTTCGTCTCCAGCCTCAAGGACCCCTCATCCCTGGCGTTCGTGGAAACCGCACTCGCCGCGCTCAATCCCGCCGCCATCATCACCGCGACCGCTTTCGCGTCCGGCGCCGAACCCGGCATTGAAACCCTGTTCGACCGCGCCGGCGTACCGGTCTTCCAGGTCATCGTCGCCACCACCCGCCGCGACGTCTGGGAGACCAACCAGCGCGGCCTGGCGCCCGCCGACCTCGCCATGCATGTCGTGCTGCCCGAACTCGACGGCCGCATCCTGGCCGGCGCCATTTCCTTTAAGGGCGAGAGCGAGATCGATCCAGCACTTGGCCACCGCGCCTTTGCCAACCGGCCGGAACCGGATCGTGTGGCGCAAGTGGCTGACCGCGTCGCGGCCTTTATCCGCCTGCAGGAGACAGCCCGCGCCGAACGCAAGCTGGCCATCCTGATGCCGGATTATCCCAGTGCCCCCGGCCGCACCGGCTACGCCGTGGGTTTGGATGTCCCGTCCAGCGTGCTGGCCATGCTGCAGGACCTCAGCGAACAGGGCTATGTCGTTGAGGGGATTCCGCAAACGCCGCGTGAGTTGCTGGCGCGGCTGGGCCAGGGCGGGCATGGCTTGGCCTTGAGGGATTATGTGGAGTTCTCGAAGGCACTGCCGTCTGCAGCAATTGCTGCCGTAGATGCAGCTTGGAAGGCTGAATATGAGATAGGTTTGTGCGAGGCACCCCCCTCTGTCCTGCCGGACATCTCCCCCGCAAGGAGGGAGATCGGCAGTTCCGCCATCGGCGCTCATTCTGCGACGTTCGTAGCTGGCGAAAGCGGCAATGAGAGCTCAATCTCCCCCCTTGCGGGGGAGATGTCCGGCAGGACAGAGGGGGGTGCTCAAGCGCCAACCGCCGCCCACTTCCCCTTCCGCGCTGCCACCTTCGGCAACATCACGGTCGCCCTCGCCCCAGACCGCGGCCGCTCCGTCGACCGCCGCGCCGACTACCACGACCCGACGCTGCCGCCGCGCCATGCGCTGATCGCCTTCGGCCTGTGGCTGCGCAAATCGCTCGGCGTCCATGCGCTCGTCCATGTCGGCGCGCACGGCACGCTGGAGTGGCTGCCGGGCAAGACCGTTGCGCTTTCGGAGAGCTGCTTTCCCGAGATCGTCACCGGCGCCATGCCCGTCATCTATCCCTTCATCGTCTCCAACCCCGGCGAAGCGGCGCAGGCCAAGCGGCGCATTGCCGCCGTCACCCTTGGCCACCTGCCGCCGCCACTGACCGATGCCGAGCTGGACGAGAACCAGCACAAGCTGGAACGGTTGGTCGACGAATACGCCCAGGCCGACGGGCTCGACCGCCGCCGCCGCGACCGCCTTGCCAAGCTGATCGTCGAGACGGCGCAGAAGACCGGCCTCGCTTCCGAAGCCGGCGTCGCCACGACCGACGCGCCCGACGAAGCGTTGCGCCGCATCGACGCCTGGCTCTGCGACCTCAAGGATTTTGCCATCAAGGACGGGCTGCATATCTATGGCCGCGCCCCTGAGGACGAGCCCGACGCCATGCGGCGCCAGAGTGCGGCAGCCGAGAAGGCGGCGCTGCTCGCCGCACTCGATGGCCGCCACGTCAAGGCCGGCCCGGCCGGCGCGCCCGCGCGGGGTCGCTCGGACGTTCTGCCCACCGGCCGCAATTTGTTCACCTCGGACCCGCGCACCATGCCGACGCCGACCGCCTATGATCTGGGCAAGGCAGCGGCGGAGGAAGTGGTGCGCGGCTACATGCAATCGCATGGCGACTGGCCGCGCTCGCTGGTCATCGATCTCTGGGGCTCGGCCTCACTGCGCACCGGCGGCGAGGAGATCGCGCAAGGATTGGCGCTGATGGGCTGCCGGCCGCAATGGGATTCGGCGACCGGCCGCATCACCGGCATCGAGGTATTGTCGCCGGCCACGCTCGGAAGGCCACGCGTCGATGTCACCTGGCGCATATCAGGCCTGTTCCGCGATATGTTCCCGACCCAGATCGCACTGATCGATGCCGCCGCCAACGCGGTAGCCGCCCGCGACGAGGACGATACGGAAAACCCGCTCGCGGCCAAAACCCGTGCCGACGGCAAGCTCAGCCCGCGCATCTTCGGCACCTCGCCCGGCACCTATGGCGCCGGCGTCGAGGATATCTTGTCCTCCGGCAACTGGACCGCGCGCGAAGAAATCGGCCGCGCCTATCTCGACGCCACCTCGCACGCCTATGGCGGCGCAGAAGGAGAAGGCATCTCGGTGCCCGGCGCCTTCGAAGGCCGCATCGCCGAAGCCGATCTTCTCGTCCACACCGGCGACGACCCCGGCCGCGATATCCTCGAGGGCTCCGCCGACGTCGCCTTCATTGGCGGGTTTTCGGCTGCCTTGGCAACCCTGGGCAGGCATGCCGACGTCATCGTGCTCGACACCACCGATCCGCAAAGGCCGAAGCTCCGCTCGGTAGGCGAAGCGGTATCGCGGGTGGTGCGCGCCCGCGCCGTCAATTCACGCTTCATTGCAGGCCAGATGCGCCACGGCCCACGCGGCGCCTCCGAATTTGCCGAAACCGTCGACCGGCTGGTCGGCTTTGCCGAAACCACACACGCCATTTCGGGAACGCTGATCGAGGCGGTTCATGACGCCTATCTCGGCGATCCACTGGTCAGCGCCTTCATCCTGCGCGAGAACCCCGCCGCTGCCAAAGTCATCGCCGAGCGCTTCCTGTCGGCGCGACGGCGTGGCCTCTGGCATCCCTTGCGCAATTCCATCGACGACGATCTCGCCGCCCTGATTGCCGAGGCAGAAGCGCTTGGGGTGGCGGCATGAACGCCTTCTCGCGTCGCGGCGCCTGCCCGGCCTTGTCGGCCCCGATGCAAACCGGTGACGGGCTTTTGGTGCGGCTCAACCCGGTTGCTGGAGGATTGTCGCCGAAGCTTTTGATCGGGTTAGCCGAATCCGCCTTGCGGCATGGCAACGGCATCATGGAAGTCACCGCGCGCGGCAGTCTGCAGATACGCGGGCTGACCACGGACAGCGCGGCGCTGCTGGCGGCGGAGGTCGATGCGCTTGATATCGCGGTGCGCACCGGCGTGCCGGTCGAGACCGGGCCGCTGGCCGGCATCGATCCGCAAGAGATTGCCGATCCCCGGCCACTGGCCGAGCGGATCAGGGCGGCGATTGGCGAGGCTGGGCTGACGCAACGGCTCGGGCCGAAGGTTTCCGTGATTGTCGATGGCGGTGGGCAGTTGACCATGGATGCGGTGACGGCCGATGTGCGGCTGAAGGCGGTGCGGGCCAGCGCTGGCGTGCTGTGGGCTGTGTCTGTTTCAGGTGACGGCCAAAGCGCGAGGCCGCTTGCGACGGTCGATGACGATGTAGCGCGCGATATTGCCGTTGCGGTGCTCAGGATGATTGCCGAGAAGAGTCGGGAGGCGCATGCGAGGGATTTGACGGACCGCCAATTGGCCTCTCTCGCAGGTTGGCACTCCGTCACACCCCCCTCTGTCCTGCCGGACATCTCCCCCGCAAGGGGGGAGATCGGCGGTTCCGACGCCGGCTCTCGTCCTGCAACATCGGCGGTGGACGTGACGTCGGCAATTGGCGAAAGCGCCGATGACGGCTCAATCTCCCCCCTTGCGGGGGAGATGTCCGGCAGGACAGAGGGGGGTGTGCAGGATCGCCGACCTATCGGTCTTTTCTCTTTATCGACCGACCACGCCCTCGGCATTGCCCTCCCCTACGGCAGCATGCCGGCCGACAAGCTCATCGCCCTCGCTCAACACGCCCTCGCCCTCGGCACGTCAGAAATCCGCCCAGCCCCAGGCCGCGTCTTGCTTTTCCTAGGTCAGCCACCGGCCGCCAACTCATCGCTCCAACACACCGCCACCGCCCTCGGCTTCGTCACCGCCCCCACCGACCCGCGCACGCGCATAGCCGCTTGCCCCGGCACACCAGCCTGCGCCTCCGGCCGCATCGCCACGCGCGACATTGCCGAGACAATCGCCACTGAAAATGCCGACATCCTCGACTTCACCCTGCACGTTTCCGGCTGCGCCAAGGGTTGCGCCCACCCCGGCTCGGCGGCGCTGACGATTGTCGGCGGCGAAAACGGAGCCGGACTTGTCGTGAACGCGACGGCAAAGGCCCTTCCTGCGGGCTACAGGCCGGGCTATGACGCCGCGCGCGGCATTGGCCGCGTCGCGGCAATGATCCGCGGCACACGATATCAAGGCGAAACCGCCGCCGCTTGCCTGGCAAGGCTCGGGCCGGCCGGTATCGCCGAGGCTTACCGACAGGCCCAAACTGAAAAACGGAAATGAGCATGGCCGCCTACGACTATATCCATGACGGCACGGCGATCTATGAGCGCTCCTTCGCCATTATCCGCGCGGAGGCCGATCTGTCGCGCTTCTCCGAGGCCGAGGCCGATGTTGCCATCCGCATGATCCATGCCTGCGGGCAGGTCGAAGCATCAAGTCATTTTGTGTTCTCCAAGGATTTCGTTGCCGCTGCCCGCATCGCTTTGGCGGCGGGCGCGCCGATCTTCTGCGACGCGGAAATGGTCTCGCATGGCGTCACCCGCGCCAGGCTGCCAGCCGGCAACGAGGTGATCTGCACGTTGCGCGATCCGCGCACGCACGACATCGCCAGGGAGATCGGCAACACCCGCTCCGCCGCCGCGATCGACCTGTGGGGCGACCGCATGGCCGGTTCGGTGGTCGCCATCGGCAATGCGCCGACCGCGCTCTTCTATCTCTTGGAGAAGTTGCGCGACGGCGCGCCGAAACCGGCGGCCATCATCGGCATGCCGGTCGGCTTCGTCGGCGCTGCCGAATCGAAGGACGCGCTGGCCGAGAATTCCTATGGCGTTCCCTACGCCATCGTGCGCGGCCGGCTCGGTGGCAGCGCCGTGACCGCCGCCGCGCTCAATTCATTGGCGAGGCCGGGCCTGTGAACGCCATTGCAAAAGGCCGTCTCGTCGGCGTAGGCACCGGTCCCGGCGACCCCGAACTGCTGACCCTGAAAGCCGCGCGCACCTTGGCGGAAGCCGATGTCGTGGCCTATTTCGCCAAGCGCGGCAACAACAGCAACGCGCGCGCCATCGTCGAAGCGCAGTTCCGCCCCGAAATGACGGAACTGCCGCTGCTCTATCCCGTCACCACCGAAATCGACAAGGACCACGACGACTACCGGTCGCAGATCACGGCTTTCTATGAGGAGTCGGCCGAGAGGGTCGCCGAGCACCTCGAAGCCGGCAGGATGGTTGCCGTGCTGTCCGAGGGCGACCCGCTTTTCTACGGCTCCTACATGCATCTGCATGTGCGCCTCGCCCATCGCTTCCCGACCGAAGTCATTCCCGGCGTCACCGCCATGTCCGGCTGCTGGTCGCAGACTGGTATCCCGATCGTCCAGGGCGACGATGTGCTGACGGTGCTGCCCGGCACGATGAGCGAGTTCGAGCTGACGCGCCGGCTGGCTGACACCGATGCCGCCGTCATCATGAAGGTCGGCCGTAACCTGCCCAAGATCAGGAGGGCGCTGGAGGCTACGGCCAAGCTGTCGCGCGCCGTCTATGTCGAGCGCGGCACCATGGCCGGCAGCGTGTCGATGAAGCTGGCCGACAAGCCGGACGACAAGGCGCCCTATTTCGCCATCGTGCTGGTCGCCGGCTGGTCCGGCCGCCCCGGCGCCGTGGGAGCGCAAGTATGAGCGGCCGTCTCACTGTCATCGGCCTTGGCCCCGGCAATGCCGATCAGGTCACGCCGGAAGCCAGCCGCGCCGTCGCCGAGGCGAAATTCTTTTACGGCTACAAACCCTATCTCGACCGGCTGGACTTGCGCTCGGATCAGACCCGCGTCGCTTCCGACAATCGCGAGGAACTCGCCCGCTCCAAGGACGCACTGGTCAAAGCCGCCGAGGGCCACGACGTCGCGGTGGTTTCCGGTGGCGATCCCGGCGTGTTCGCCATGGCGGCGGCCGTCTGCGAGGCGATCGAGGCCGGCCCGGCCGAATGGCGCGCGGTCGATGTCGCTGTGGTGCCCGGCATCACCGCCATGCTGGCGGTCGCCGCCCGCATCGGCGCGCCGCTCGGCCATGATTTCTGCGCCATCTCGCTGTCCGACAATCTGAAGCCCTGGGAGCTGATCGAACTGCGCCTGCTGGCGGCGGCCGGCGCCGGCTTCGTCATCGCGCTCTATAACCCGATCAGCAAGGCGCGCCCCTGGCAGCTCGGCCGCGCCTTTGAATGCCTGACCGCTATCCTGCCTGGCACCACGCCGGTGATTTTCGGCCGCGCCGCCGGCCGCCCGGACGAGCGCATCGAGGTCAACCTGCTGGCCGATGTCGAGGCTGAAAAAGCCGATATGGCGACCTGCATCATCATCGGCTCGCCGGAAACCAGGATCATCAAGCGCGCGGAGAAGCCGGCGCTGGTTTACACGCCGCGCTCGTCCACGGGGCGGACAAAATGATCGACCATCAGGGTCAGTGCTTCGACGGTTTCAGCCGCGGGAACATCCGGCAGATCAGGCCTGCGAATCATGACCACCTCGAGGCCAAGCGCCCGCGCCGCGGCGATCTTGCCATAAGTCGCTTCGCCGCCGCTGTTCTTGGACACGACGACATCGATGCGTTGCTTTTCGAGCAGCGCGCGTTCCTCCGCCTCACGAAACGGGCCACGGGCCAGCAGATATACGGCATCGGGCACGGCAAGCTTGGGCTCGACCGGGTCGACACTGCGGATAAGATGGTGGTGCTGGGGCGCTGCTTCGAAAGCGGCTACTTCTTGCCGGCCGAGTGCCAGGAAAACGCGGCGCGGCGCCACTCCAAGCGCTTGCACGGCATCGGCAACCTTATCGACCAGCGTCCAGCGGTCGCCTTCGACAGGCTCCCAGCCGGGGCGCCGCAGAGCAAGGATCGGCACGCCGGCAGTGCGCGCCGCCTGTGCGGCATTGGCGGAGATCTGCGCCGCGTAGGGATGCGTGGCGTCGATCAGCAGGTCGGTGCCCGTCTCCCGCAGGTAGGCGGCCAACCCATCGGCGCCGCCAAAGCCTCCGCTTCGCATCGGCACGCCCTGTGCGACCGGGCTTTCGGTGCGCCCGGCCAGCGACAGCGTGACCGAAGCGCGCGCAGCCAGTTTTCCGGCCAGTTGCCGGGCTTCGGTGGTGCCGCCGAGGATCAGAATGCGGTGGGTCATCATGCCTGCTAGGGGTCAATCGAGCGCCGCTTGGCTTACAATCGTTGGCATCGGCGAGGACGGTTTAGCCGGTCTCGGCGACGAGGCCAAGCAGCGGATTGCCAGGGCGGAAGTCATCTTCGGCGGCAAGCGGCACCTGGCGCTCGTCGCTTCCTTCTCCAAGGGCGAGCCGCGCGCCTGGCCGGTTCCTTTCGATGCCGAGATGGCTGACGTCCTGGCGCTTGCCGGCAGGCGCGTCTGCGTGCTCGCCTCGGGCGATCCGTTCTTCCACGGCGTTGGCGCCACCCTCGCCCGGAAAGTGAAGGCGCAGGAGATGCATGTCATTCCCGCGCCGTCAGCGATTTCGCTGGCGTCCGCCCGCCTTGGCTGGGCGCTGCAGGACATCGAGACCGTCTCGCTGCATGGCCGGCCACTCGACCTGATCCGGCCACTCCTGCAACCGAACGCGCGCATCCTGGCGCTGACGTCGGACGCCGAAGCCCTTGCGGCGATCGCCCGCCTGCTCACCGAACTCGACTTCGGCGCATCGCGGCTCACCGTTCTGGAGGCACTGGGCGGGCCAAACGAGAACCAGCGTTCGGCGCGCGCCGATGCCTTCGATCTCGAAAGCATCAATCCGCTGAACGTGTTGGCGGTCGAAGTTGAATCCGGTCCGGATGCGCGCGTCCTGCCGCTCACATCAGGCCTTGCCGATCATCTGTTCGACCATGACGGCCAGATCACCAAGCGCGAAATCCGCGCGATCACCCTGTCGGCGCTGGCGCCACGGCGCGGCGAGCTGCTGTGGGACATCGGCGCCGGCTCCGGTTCCATCGGCATCGAATGGATGCTGGCCCACCCTTCCATGCGCACTATAGCCGTCGAGGCCGACCCGGTCCGCGCCGCCCGTATTGGCCGCAACGCCGCCGCCTGTGGCGTTCCCGGCCTTGTCGTGGTGGAAGGCAGCGCCCCCAGGGCGCTTGCCAGGCTGGACACGCCTGATGCGATCTTCATTGGCGGCGGCGGCAGCGATGCCGGTGTCTTGAATGCCGCCATCAAGGCGCTGCGCGCTGGCGGCCGCCTCGTTGCCAACGCGGTGACGCTGGAGATGGAAACCCTGCTTCTCGCCCGCCATGTCTCGCTTGGCGGCGATCTCACGCGGATAAACATATCCCGCGCATCGCCCGTCGGCTCGATGCAGGCATGGCGGCCGGCCATGCCGGTCACCCAATGGAGCTGGGTGAAGCCATGATGGTCGCAGGCATAGGCTGCCGAAAGGGCGTGAGCGTCGAAGACGTGCTTGCAACGGTCGAAACCGCGCTGGAGACGCATGGGCTGGCGGTGACGGCGCTTTCGGCACTGGCAACTGCCGAGTTCAAGAAGGATGAAGAAGCGATCGCCGCCGCTGGCCGCGCGCTGAGCCTTCCGGTCATCGTCGTCGACAACTCAGCACTTCAGGCTGCCTCGTCGGACACGCTTAGCCATTCCGAGCTCTCGCAGGATGTTGCCGGCACGCCCTCGGTTTCCGAGGCGTCAGCCCTCGCCGTTGCCGGCGCCGGGGCAAAACTGCTCGGCCCCCGCACGGTGCTCGGCTCGGTCACTTGTGCCATCGCCATCAGCGGAGATGCGCCATGACCGTTCATTTCATCGGCGCCGGTCCCGGTGCCGCCGACCTCATTACGCTACGCGGCGCGAGACTCTTGGCGAGCTGCCCGGTCTGTCTTCATGCCGGATCGATCGTCGCGCCCGAATTGCTGCAGCATTGCGCGCCAGGGACAAAGCTGATCGACACCGCGCCGATGTCGCTCGACGAGATCGAAGCCGCCTATGTCGAGGCCCACAAATCAGGCCATGACGTCGCCCGCCTGCATTCCGGCGACCTGTCGGTATGGAGCGCCGTGGCCGAGCAGATCCGCCGGTTGGAAAAGCATGGCATTCCCTACACGCTGACGCCGGGCGTCCCCTCCTTCGCCGCTGCCGCCGCAGCATTGCGCCGCGAGCTGACCATTCCCGAAGTCGCGCAAAGCCTGGTGCTGACCCGCATCTCCGGGCGCGCATCAAAAATGCCGCCCGGCGAAACGCTCGCCGGCTTCGGCCGCACCGGCGCCACGCTTGCTATTCATCTTGCCATCCACGCCATCGACCGCATCGTCGCCGAGCTCACGCCGCACTATGGCGGCGATTGCCCGGTGGCGGTCGTCTTCCGCGCCTCCTGGCCGGACGAGCGTGTGCTGACCGGCACGCTGGCGACCATCGAAGAGTTGCTGGCCGCCGATCCGATGGAACGCACGGCGATCATCTTCGTCGGCCGCTCGCTGGCGGCACAGGATTTCGGGGAGAGTTCATTGTACGACGCCCATTACCAGCGGCGTTTTCGCGGACGGGACGGATTGTGAGCGGCAGCACCAAAAAAACCGGCGAAAACGCCACGCTCGAAAAAGCCTTGTCCCGGCTGAATTTCAAGCCGCGCCCGCTCGAACCGGGCCATGTCTGGCTGGCCGGCGCCGGTCCCGGCGATCCCGGCTGCCTGACCCTGGAAGTGCTGGCTGCGTTGGCCGAGGCGGACGCCTTGGTCTACGACGCGCTGGTCTCCCCCAATGTCGTCGCCGTTGCCGAAAGCGCCGAGCTGTTCTTTGCCGGCAAGCGCGGCGGAAAACCGTCGATGAAACAGGACGACATCACCGCTTTGCTGGTCCGGCTGGCACGCGAAGGCCGCCGCGTCGTCAGGCTGAAGGGCGGCGATCCCTATATTTTCGGCCGTGGCGGCGAAGAGGCCTTGGCGCTCGTGCGCGAAAACATTCCGTTCCGCGTCCTGCCCGGCCTGACATCGGGGCTCAGCGCGCTGGCCGCCACCGGCATCCCGGCCACCATGCGCGGCATCAACAAGGGGGTGATCCTGGCGACCGGCCACGCCGCCGGCACCGATGACGATCTCGACTGGGCGGCGATCGCCCGAACCGGCCAGCCTGTGGTCGTCTATATGGGCATGGCCAATCTGCCGCTGATATCAGCGGCACTGCTGGATGGCGGACTGGCGCCGTCGACACCGGCGGCAGTGATCGTCGCCGCGACGACGCCGCAGGAACGAACCGTCGTCGCCACGCTCGCCACCATTGCCGAGGAAGCCGCGGCCGCCGGCCTTGCCTCGCCGGCGCTGATCGTCGTCGGCGGCATCGTCGCCATGCGCGCGGCACTGGTAGGTGCTTTGTGACCGCCCGCGCGATCATCATCGGCGCGCCGCGCTCCGGCTCCGGCAAGACCAGCGTCACCATAGGCATTTTACGCGCGCTGACCCGGCGCGGACTGAAGGTGCGAGGCGCCAAATCCGGCCCCGACTATATCGACCCCGGCTTCCACACCGCCGCCACGGGACTGTCCGGCGTCAACCTGGACAGCTGGGCGATGCCGCCATCGCTGCTCAACGCACTCGCTGCGCAAGCCGCCGACGACACCGATTTCGTCATCCTCGAAAGCGCCATGGGCCTGTTCGACGGCATTCCGGCCTCGCCGGGGCGCACCGGCTCGGCCGCCGACCTGGCGCGGCTCTACGGCCTGCCGGTGTTGCTGGTGCTCGACGTTTCCGGCCAGTCGACCACCGCGGCCGCCGTCGCCAAGGGCTTTGCCACCTACGATCCGGATGTACGCATGGCCGGAATCGTGCTCAACCGGCTGGGCAGCGAGCGCCATCGCAAGCTGTGCAGCGAGGCCATCGAGGCGATCGGCTTGCCGGTCGTCGGCGCCATCCTGCGCGATCCCACGCTGAACCTGCCCGAGCGCCATCTCGGCCTCGTCCAGGCCGGCGAATATGACGACCTGATGGCGCATCTCGACCGGCTGGCCGACATGGCGGAAAAGTCGCTCGACCTCGATGCGATCATGGCCCTGGCGACACCCCTCACCCCGGCACATGGCGGCTTCGACGACGCGCTGGCGCCGCCCGGCCAGCGCATCGCGTTGGCCGAGGATGCCGCCTTCACCTTCCTCTATCCACATGTCGCCGCCTACTGGCGCAAGGCAGGTGCGGAAATCGTCCCGTTCTCGCCGCTCGCCGACGAAGCGCCCCACGAGACCTGCGATGTCTGCTGGCTACCCGGCGGCTATCCCGAGCTACACGCCGGCAAGCTCGCCGCCGCCGCGAATTTCCGCGCCGGGATGGCGTGTTTTGCAGCAACAAAGCCCATCCATGGCGAGTGCGGTGGCTTCATGGTGTTGGGCGAAGCGCTGGAGGATGCGTCGGGCGAAACGCATGCGATGCTCGGCCTGCTCGGCCATTCCACCAGCTTCGCCAAACGCAAGATGAATCTCGGCTACCGCGAGGCGCGGTTGCGCGTCGACTGCCCGCTGGGCTCACAAGGTGCGCTGATCCGCGGCCACGAATTCCACTATGCGCAGATGACGGCCACCGGCAATGACGAGCCGCTGGCCGACCTTGCCGACGGCCAGGGCAATCCGATCGGCGCCTCGGGCTATCGGCGCGGCTATGTCAGCGGCACCTTCTTCCATGCGATTGCGAGGGGCTAAAGCATGAAGTTCAAGAATCTGGCTCTTTCACCGCGGCAGGTCGTCGACGACATCGCGCTTTGCCTGGTCTTCTTCACCAGTCTGCCGCTGCCCGTCTTCGATTTTCGCGGCCGCAGTCTTGCCGCCGCGATCTGGGCAGCCCCCATTGCCGGACTTGTCGTCGGCCTGATCGGCGCCATCGTCTTCGCCACGGCGGAACGGTTTGGCCTGGCCATGGGGCCAGCGGCCGCACTTGCGCTTGTGGCAACCGTGCTCACCACCGGCTGCCTGCATGAGGACGGGCTATCCGACGTCGCCGACGGCTTTGGCGGCGGCAAATCACGCGGCCGCAAACTCGAGATCATGCGCGACAGCCGCATCGGCGCCTATGGTGCGGCGGCGCTGGGCCTGTCGCTGCTGATCCGCTGGAGCGCGCTGTCGGAACTCGTCGACCCTACACAGGCCCTGTTCGCCCTCCTGGCCGCGCACGCGGCCTCGCGCGGCCTGCTTGGCGCTTTCATGCATCTGCTGCCTCCAGCGCGCGTCGACGGCCTCTCGGCCGATGCCGGCACCGTCTCGCAGGAAACCGCCATGGCCGGCGCCGTGCTCGGCGCGATCCCGCTGCTCCTGCTCGGATTGGGCGGCGCCGTCTTCGCGCTGATCCTGCTTGGCCTGCTGTTTGCCGCTTTCCGCGCCCTTTGCCTCAACCAGATCGATGGCCAGACCGGCGACACGATCGGAGCCTTGCAGCAGGCAAGCGAGATCGCGGTGCTGCTCGTCGCTTCCGTAGCGCTTTCCTGATCCTTGGCCTGATCCCTTGGCCTGATTCCTTTTCGGAGACTTTGCCCCCATGCCCTTCAAATCGCTTAGTGAATTGCGCGCCGCCTGCCTCGACCTGCCGGCCGGCAGCGATGCCGCGGCCAATGCGGTCGTCCGCCGCCAAGACACGCTGACCAAGCCGCAAGGCAGCCTTGGCCGGCTGGAGACGATCGCCGCGTGGTTGGCACGCTGGCAGGGCCGCGACATGCCAAAACTCGACCGCGTCAAGGTTTTCGTCTTCGCCGGCAACCATGGCGTCACCGCGCAAGGCGTTTCGGCCTATCCTTCGGAGGTCACCGTGCAGATGGTGGCGAATTTCGCCGGCGGCGGTGCCGCCATCAACCAGCTTGCCCGCATGGCCGGCGCCGAACTCGACGTCATTCCGCTCGATCTCGACCATCCCACCGGCGATTTCACCCAAGTGCCGGCGATGGACGAGAAGTCGTTCCTCGCCGCCGTGTCGGCCGGCTACGACGCGGTGACAAAAGACCTCGACCTCGTCTGCTTCGGCGAAATGGGCATCGGCAACACCACGCCTGCAGCCGCCATTTCAGCCGCCTTGTTCGGCGGCGGTGCTGAAAAATGGACCGGGCGCGGCACCGGTGTCGACGACGCCGGCCTCAAGCGCAAGGTGGTCGCCATCGAAGCCGGCCTGGAGCGCCACGCCGCCGCCCTTGCCGATCCGCTTGCTATCGCTGCCACGCTCGGCGGCCGCGAACTCGCCGCCATCTTCGGCGCCACGCTGGCCGCCCGCCATGTGGGCATACCCGTGCTGCTCGACGGCTTCGTCTGCACCGCCGCCGCGGCCCCGCTAGCCAGACTGCACCCGACCGGCCTCGCCCACACGATTGCCGCGCACGTTTCGGCCGAATCGGGCCATCGCGGCCTGCTCGAAGCCCTCGGCCTGCCGCCGCTGCTCGATCTCGGCATGCGACTCGGCGAAGGCTCCGGCGCCTGCCTGGCCGTAAACATCGTCCGCTCGGCGCTGGAGTGCCATGCCCGCATGGCAAGTTTTGCAGAAGCGGGTGTTTCGGAGAAGTAGGTATCCAACCCCCGTATCGACCGACAAAGAAGCCGTTGTCACGACAAAGGAAGCATCTTCCGGCATCGGCGATTCTCAACCGGGGAAAAGAGCATTGCTTTTCGATTCGGCCGGTTTCTGAGCCGCATTTTTCAACGCGGCTGAATCGCCACGAGATCCGGATAGCGGTTGAAGAATCACGGCCAGACGCATGCCCGAGACGCGCCAAACGCGTCTCGCTTTCAGGGTCTTTCCACCAACTCTTCTAGGAATTTGGTGGGTGCGCACAGGATTGAACTGTGGACCCGCTGATTAAGAGTCAGCTGCTCTACCAACTGAGCTACGCACCCACTCGGCCGGCAAAAACCGGCGTTGGCGGGCATATAGCCGCCACCACCGGTCCTGTCCAGCCCTGCCGGAATCATTTCCCGACAAATCGACCGAGCATGCGTTCGATCAGACGAACAGCTTGCCCTCCGCCACCTTGACCGCATTGCCGCCGATGCGCGCCGAGGCCAGTTTTCCGCCTTGCACGGTCAGTTCGAGGCGGATGCGCGATGGCCGGCCCATCTCCAGCCCCTGCTCGATCCACAGCTGCGAAATGCCGTCGGTCGGCGCGTCGAAATGCATGATGGCGCCGGCAAAGGCGGCAGCCGCCGAGCCGGTCGCCGGATCCTCGTAGGAAGGCGTGCCAGGCACGATCATGCGCACATGGAAGGCGCTTTCGTGGTTCACCGTTTCGCGGCAATAGACATAGGGGCTGGCAAAGGCCCATTCGCTCTTGCGCGGCGCCAGTTCCGACCAGGCCTGGTTGTCCAGCCGGATTCGGCCCGCCGCCTCGAGATTGGCAACCGGAATGGTGACGTAGGGCACGCCGGCCGACCAGAACGCGACGCGGTGATTCTCGAAGCCGATTTCATGCGGCGTCAACCCAAGGGCGGCGCCGATCGCCTCCGGATCGGCCTCGAGCTTCAGCGGTTCCGGCAGCTTCGCCAGGTCGAACTCGGCGAAGGTGTTGCCGTCGTGCTTGCTGACGGCGCAACGCACCGGGCCGATGTTTTCCTCCAGCACGAAGATGCCGGCGCCGCCCTCTTCCGCCAGTTCGGCCAGCGCGATCGCGGCGCCCACGGTCGGGTGGCCGGCGAATGGCATTTCATAGTCGGGGGTGAAGATGCGAATGCGGTTTCTGTGCTTGGGATTGTCCGGCGGCAGCACGAAAACCGACTCGGACAGGTTGAATTCGCGCGCGATGGCCTGCATCGCCGCCGTGTCCAATCCCTCGCTGTCCAGCACGACGGCCAAAGGATTGCCGGCCAGTCGCTCGGTCGTAAACACATCGTAAAGCAAGTAATTCCGAGTTTTCATTCCTGCCTCAATCCCAACATGGGCGAAATTTAATTTGATATTTGAACCAGTAAGCCTGATCTGTGCACAGATAGGGACATTGCGCATTATAGGGGTCCAGCGTGGACCAGATTGTCAATCTGCCAAACACGGAATCGGATTCCGCCATCGAGACGGCGCTTGGGCTCGACCAGACGGGGCGGCGCAAGTCGCGTCGGCGCGGCTGGCTCTATGCGCTGCTGGCGCTGATCGTGCTCGCCGCCGCGCTCGGCGTCTATCAGTGGTATGCCGGCTCGCCGGCCAGGATCGATTACACCACCGTGCCTGCCGCCAAGGCTGATCTCACCGTCGCGGTATCGGCGACCGGCACGCTGCAGCCGCTCACCCAGGTCGACATTTCAAGCGAACTGTCCGGCATCATCCGCTCGGTCTCGGCCGAGGAGAACCAGCAGGTCAAGAAGGGTGACGTGCTGGCGACACTCGACACGGTGAAACTCGAGGTCCAGATCGAGCGCGCCGAAGCTTCGGCCAAGGCCGCCGCCGCCAATGTCGAGGACGCCACGGTTACGCTGACCGAAAACGAGAAGGCGCTGGTGCGCGCCGCCGAACTGACCAGGCGTGGCATGGCGACCGACCAGTCGCTTGAAGCAGCAACCGCCACGCGCGACCGTTCCAAGGCAGCGCTCGACAGTGCGCAGGCCAACCTCGCCATCGCCCAGGCCGACCTCAAGGCGCAGCAGACCGACCTTGCCAAGAGCACCATCTATGCGCCGATCGACGGCATCGTGCTGACGCGCTCGGTCGATCCCGGCCAGACGGTCGCCTCCTCCCTGCAGGCGCCGGTGCTGTTCATCATCGCCGCCGATCTCAGGAACATGGAACTGGTGGCGGCGGTCGACGAAGCCGACATCGGCGCGGTCAAATCCGGCCAGCATGCCCGCTTCACCGTCGATGCCTTCCCCGAGCGGCCGTTCGACGCCGAGATCCGCGACATCTCCTATGCCTCGGTCACCACCGACGGCGTCGTCACCTACAATGCGCGGCTCGAGGTCGACAACAACGAGCTGTTGCTGCGGCCCGGCATGACCGCAACCGTTTCGGTCGTCACCAAACAGGCCAAGGGCGTGCTCACCGTGCCGGCCACCGCCTTCCGCTATCGTCCGGCGCAGCAGGCCGCCCGCGGCTGGAGCCTGAGCGACCTGTTCACCGGCCGCATGGGGCGCCCCGGCGGCAACCGCCAGCGCCAGGCCGCCACAGTGCCCACCGACGGCTCGCGCACGCTCTACGTGCTGGAGAACGGGCGTCCGCACCCGGTCAACGTCAAGATCGGCTCGACCGACGGCGAACTGACCGAGATCATTTCGGGCCTGGACGAAGGCGCTCAAATCATCACCGCGTCGCAGCAGCGGAGCTGATGCCGTGGCTGCGGGCGCGACCCTCATCACCTTCGACAAGGTCTGGAAGAGCTACGGCCAGGGCGAGGCCAAGGTGCATGCGCTGGCCGGCGTCGATCTTGCCATCCGGCGTGGCGAATTCGTCGCCATCATGGGTCCGTCCGGCTCCGGCAAGTCGACGGCGATGAACATCATCGGCTGCCTCGACACGCCGACGGCCGGAACCTATTCCTTCATGGGCATCGACGCCGGCCGCCTCGACCGCAACCGCCGTGCCATGCTGCGCAACCTCTATGTCGGCTTCGTCTTCCAGGGCTACAACCTGCTGGCCCGCACCACGGCGGCCGAAAATGTCGAACTGCCGCTGATCTATCGCGGCGTCGCCGCCCGCGAGCGCCGCGACCTGGCCATGCAGGCCTTGGCGCAGGTCGGCCTTGTCGGCCGCGAGCACCACACGCCGGCCGAACTGTCCGGCGGCCAGCAGCAGCGCGTGGCGATCGCGCGCGCCATCGTCACGCGCCCGACACTGCTCGTCGCCGACGAGCCGACCGGCAATCTCGACACCGCCCGCACGCACGAGATCATGGAGCTGCTGACCCGGCTCAACACCGGGCTTGGCCTGACCGTCGCCATGGTTACGCATGAGGCCGACGTCGCCGATTATGCCGAACGAACCATCCGCTTCCTCGACGGTCATGTCGCCTCCGACACAATGAAGCTGGAGACGGCATAACCATGATCTGGGAAACCGTCCGCCTCTCGCTGCGCTCGATCCGCCGCAACGTGCTGCGCTCGTTCCTGACCTTGCTCGGCATCGTCATCGGTGTTGCCGCCGTCATTGCCATGCTTACCATCGGCTCGGGTACCACAGCAAAGGTCAAGGCCGACATCTCCAAGCTCGGCAGCAATCTACTGGTGGTCCGCTCCGGCCGTCCGGCCGGCCCCGGCGGACCGGGCGGGCTCGACCAGGTGGTGCGTCCGCTCGCGGAAAAGGACCTTGCGGCACTTGTGGCGCATCTCAGCGGCGCGCGCGCGATTTCACCGGCCTCGCAAAAGCAGGTCCGCGTCATCTTCGGCACCGAGAGCCTGACCTCGGGCGTCACCGGCACCGACAGCGCCTATCTCGATGCGCGCGACTGGAAGCTGGTGTCGGGCCGCCCGTTCAGCGATTCCGAAACCCGCTCGGGCACCGGCGTGTGCCTGATCGGCGAGACCGTGCGCCAGCAATTCTTCGGCGCCGGCGATCCCGAAGGCGAGATCATCCGCGTCAACCGCACCTCCTGCAAGATCATCGGCCTGCTCGAGCCCAAGGGCTATACCGGCTTCGGCCAGGACCAGGACAATGTCGTGCTGATGCCGTTGCACGCCTACCAGCGCCGCATCGCCGGCAACCGCGACATCGACAACATCTACATCGCCGCCGACGACCGCACACCGACCAGCGAATTGCAGCCGCGCGTCGAGGATATTTTGCGTGATGCGCGCCGCATCACGCCGGACCGCGAGAGCGATTTCGCCATCCGCGACATGACCCAGATCGCCGACGCCATGGCCAGCGCCACAACCACCATGACCGGCATGCTGGGCGCCGTCGCCGGCGTCAGCCTGCTGGTCGGCGGCATCGGCATCATGAACATCATGCTGGTGTCGGTCACCGAGCGCACCCGGGAGATCGGCATCAGGCTGGCCATCGGCGCGCATGAGAAGCACATCCTGATCCAGTTCCTGGTCGAGGCGACGGTGCTGTCGCTGCTCGGGGGCATCATCGGCATCCTGATCGGCCTGGCGCTGGCCGGCCTCGCCGCGGTGACGCTGACCATCCCGTTTGCGCCGAGCCCGGCGGTGATCCTGCTCGCCGTCGGCTTTTCCGCCCTGATCGGCATGGTCTTCGGCTTCTTCCCAGCATTGCGCGGCGCCAGGCTCGATCCGATCGACGCGCTAAGGCACGAATAGGGCAACCCGGCCAGAACGCGGCCGGCGCTCCGACCCGGTTTTGCACAGTCTTCGACGTTTCCACCCGGCCCGCCACTGTCCCCACACTGTTCGCGATGCTAGGGCAATTGACCTTGGGTGGAGGAATAGCGGGATGAGCAAGAAGGCGCGACTGGTCCTGGCGATGGTGGTCATCGAGGCAGGTCTTGCAGGCATCTGGTGGTATCTCGCCCGCTTCGGCATGGCCAATCCCGATCGCGTCACATCAGATTTCCAGGCAGTCGTCGGCCAGACCATGGGAATGGCGATGGGCGGCTTGCTTGGCATCGGCTTCATCCTGTTCCTCGTCGCCGCCCGCAACGATCGCAACGCGGCACAGAACAAGACGCGCCCTTAATTCCTGTTTGCGAAATGCCACTCGATCAGCGGCTTCATGTGCGGCGACAGCCCGACCGGCAGGTCGGCGGCATGGCGAATGATCACCGGCCCGTCGATCTCCGGGTCGGTCTCGGTGGCGACGAAGGCCGAGATGCGCCTGGCGATCTCGTCGGCGGACGCCGTCGCGTGATAACGGCGGAAGATTACCGTGCCGCTGCTGGTCGACATGGCATGGTAGCGCTTGCCGCGTTCCGCACCTGACAGGTCGAGACCGGTTTCCTCGCGCACCTCGCGGATCATGTTGAAATCGACATCGACCAGCCCATCGCGAAAATCGATCGGCTCGAACGAGCCGGCAGCGAAATAGACGCGGCCGGCATTGACTGTGTGCGGCCCCATGCGGATCGCCACCAGCGCATTGTCGCCGGCCACCAGCATGGCATGGGCATAGGCATGCTCGGCGCCCGAATTCTCGCGCCGCTTCCGCCACAGCATGAACGTCGAGTAATTGACCGCATGGCAGCGGCCGACGAGACGGCTGTCGCGGTAGGCAAGTTGCGACAGCAGCACCACCATGCCGTCGAACAGCGCCGGATTGGCGGCGATTTCGTGCTGCCAGTTCTCGGCGATCGCCTCTGCATTGTCCCTTGCGAAAGGGTGCGGACCGGGATCGAGCCGGACGTCGATGTCGTCGACCGGCAGGATGACGTTGCGCGGCAGGTCGAAACTCATACCGTATCAGGCCCCAATACTGCTTACCGGACAATGTCCAGCGTGATCGCCACCGGGCAATGATCCGATGCCTTCGGCCGGTCCCAGCCGGCGCGCGGAAACCGCTCGACCTCCTGGCCGGGCGGAAAAATGGTGCGCCAGGGCTGGCCGTTGCGGATAATGTCGGGAACGGCCGTTGCGTTGCTGGCGGCGAGCCCCTTCGACAACAGAATGTAGTCGAGTTGGCACAGATGCCGCTCTTCGGGTCCTCGCGTGTGGTAGAAACTCCAGCGGTTCATCTCCGGCCGCCGCTCGACGACATTTTCGCAAAAGCCGCCTGCCGTCAGCACGTTGATGCAGGACAGGGCTTCGTCGACCACCTCGAAGCGATAACCGTCGATCGCATCGCCTGCTACCTTCACGCGCTGGCGATAGTCATTCATGTCGCCGCAGATCGCCCAGCGTTTGTCGGCGGCCCCACTTTTGTCAGCGGTGTCCCCACCGAAGCGCTCCTCGATGATGCGGCGCACGGCCTGCGCCTCTGCGATGCGCACCGGCATCGTCGCCTCGCGCCCGTCGAGCCCGTTGCGCGGCGAGCCCATCGACTTGAAATGCACGAGATAGAGCGTCAGCGGCACGCCACCCACGGTGACGTCGATCTCCAGGCAGTCGCGCCGGAAAATGCGCTCATTGGCCTGATTGCCCAGTGCCTCGAGTTCCGGCGTGTGCAGCCCGAACTGCTCGTAGGTGACATAGGCGTGGCTGGTCATGCGCACGAATTCGATCGGCTGGCCCTGCGCGGTCTCGTTGCGCATCATTACGGCAACGTCGATACCGCGCGAATCATTGCCCGCTGTGGTGTATTTCTGCCGGTAGCCCTGCCCCACCATCTTGAACAAATAGCCGTATTCGAAGGCCTTCAGCGCTTCGATGTTGTCGACCTCCTGCATGCAGATGATGTCGGCCCGGGTGGCAGCGATCGCCAGCGCCGTCAGCTGGCGCGTGTCGTCGGACTGGGCGATGGCGCGGGCCTGCTCCAGGATCCTGTATTCCGCTTCGCTCTGGATATCGAACAGCGCCAGCGTTCGATCCTCGTTGAGCTGGTTGCGATAGCCGGAAAAATCGAACCTGTTCATCAGGTTCTCGACATTGAAGGTGGCAAGGCGCAGCGACATGCCATGACCTTTGCCCGCAAGTGCTTGGGAAAACAAGCTCGCAAAACCACCATCTGAGATCGATTGGTCCTGGGCGCGTTCGCGTCATGGTTGACGGAACCTTTCCGTTCATCCGCCGTTCAGATGCAAACATCCATTGTTGCCCCATTCCTCGGGTGGGCGTGGGGCCTGTAACTCTTGGAGAGTGCAATGAGTTCGCTCTTTTCTTCCACGGTCAAATCGGGGCTGATAGCCCTCGGTATCCTGTCCGGCGTCACGGCACCGTCCGCCGCCGGACCGATCATGCAGCCGGATCTGTCGATACCCACCAGCACGGCGGCGCCGAATGTCACGCCGGTCCGCGACAGCTGGGCGGGCGGCAACAACCGTCAGTTCAACAACGACAATTGGAGATGGCGCCGGTCAGGCAATTGGGACGGCGGCCGTCGACACTGGCACGGCGGCGGTGGTAACTGGAATGGCGGAGACAACTGGCGTTGGCGCCATGGTCGCCATCACTATCGCGGCGGCCGTTACTATGATGATGGCGCGAGTGCCGCGATCCTGGGCCTTGGCCTAGGGCTTGGCCTCGGCAGCATGTACAACAATAACGACTACTACGACCGGCCGGCGCCGCGCCGCTACTACCGCGCGGGACGGCTTTCGAGCGTCCATGTCCAATGGTGCTACAACCGCTACCGGTCGTACCGGGCCTACGACAACACGTTCCAGCCCTATAACGGCCCGCGGCAGCAGTGCTACTCACCCTATTGAGCTGGCCTGTAGCTGAGCTGGCCTGTAGCTGAGCTGACCGACAGAATGAAAAAACGGCGCCACTTGGCGCCGTTTTTTGTCATGGAAGCCGCTGTTTTCGAGCGCTTGTGGATTTCGCTCAATTCTTGGCCTTGTCGACCAGCTTGTTCTTGGAAATCCAGGGCATCATCGCGCGCAGCTTGGCGCCGACTTCCTCGATCTGGTGGCTGTCATTGTTGCGGCGGATGCCTTTGAAGCGGGACATGCCAGCGCGGTATTCCTGCATCCACTCCGAGGTGAATTTTCCCGTCTGGATGTCCTTCAGCACGCGCTTCATCTCGGCCTTGGTCTCGGCGGTGATGATGCGCGGACCGGAGACATATTCGCCCCATTCGGCGGTGTTCGAGATCGAGTAGTTCATGTTGGCGATGCCGCCTTCATAGATCAGGTCGACGATCAGCTTGACCTCGTGCAGGCACTCGAAATAGGCCATCTCAGGCGCGTAGCCGGCTTCCACCAGCGTCTCGAAACCGGCCCGGATCAACTCGACCAGACCGCCGCACAGCACGACCTGCTCGCCGAACAGGTCGGTCTCGCATTCCTCGCGGAAATTGGTCTCGATGATGCCCGAACGGCCGCCGCCGACGCCGCAGGCGTAGGACAGCGCCAGGTCGAGCGCATTGCCCGAAGCGTCCTGGTTGACGGCGACCAGGCACGGCACGCCGCCGCCCTTCTGGTATTCGCCGCGCACCGTGTGGCCGGGACCCTTCGGCGCGATCATGACGACGTCGACCGTCGACTTCGGCTCGATCAGGCCGAAATGCACGTTGAGGCCGTGCGCGAAGGCGATTGCGGCACCGTCGCGGATGTTCGGCGCGATCTCGTTTTTGTAGATGTCGGCCTGCAGTTCGTCCGGCGTTGCCATCATCATCAGGTCGGCCCATTTGGCGGCGTCCGCCACGCTCATCACCTTGAGCCCGTCGGCCTCGACCTTCTTGGCGGTCGCCGAGCCGGCCTTGAGGCCGATGGCGATCTCCTTGGCGCCGGAATCCTTGAGGTTGAGCGCATGCGCCCTGCCTTGGCTGCCATAGCCGATGATGGCGACCTTCTTGCCCTTGATCAGATTGAGATCGGCATCACGATCGTAATAGACGCGCATTTTGTCTTCCTTCCCGTTTTTACAAATCAGAGGGCCTTGCGGCCGGTTGTTGCTCCATGAAGAGCGAGAAACTGCTGCGTCGCGCGCGCGGCATCGCCGCCGATCGCCGCCTCAGTCAATTCCAGCCGGTCGCCAAGCAGCAGACGGATCTGCACGTCGCGGGCGACCAGCCCGAAAAAGGTGCGGAACGCCGTCTCGGCATCCGTGAAATCCAAAAGCCCGGTCCGTCGGCCGGCCTCAAGCACCGGCTTCAACCGTTTGGCCAATGCGAAGCGGCCGTTCTCAAGCACGACGGCGCCGAGATTGTCCTTACCCGAGCCCGCATGGCTGACCGCCACCCGGTTGAGGGCGATCGAGGTGTCGCTGGAGATCACCTTAAGCCAGTCCGAGGCAAAGCGTTCGAGGCTTGCGGTCAGCGAGGCAAGATCGAGCCCCTTGCCGTCAACCGGCGCCACCCGCACTTTCGAGGCCTGCCACTGCACCGTCGCCGTCAGCAGCCCGTCACGGTCGCCGAACCATTTGTAGAGCGTTTCCTTGGAGCAGCTAGCGCGGCGCGCCACGGCGGTCATGGTCAGATGATCGCCCTCCTCGACCAGCAGCCGCAACGCCGCGTCGAGGACGGCCTTCTGCCGTTCTGTCAGCGCTTCGCTGGTGTCCATATCGGGCAAGATGTGCAAAACGCTCTTCTCTCGAAAGGCAGGCCACCGATCACTCGGCAATCCGTACCGTACGTTACGGTTCGGCATATTGCGCATTCCAAGGCCGCACGCAAGAGGACGAGAGCAAAATATCTGCAAGTGGATGAGCGTTGCCGCGCGCGACAAGCCTCGCCTAGTCGCCGGCCGGCGGTTGACGCAGCCGTCCAAGCAATGCCGAGACCATGGTCAGCTCATCCGCCGACAATTTGGCGCCTACCAGTTCCGCAATCGAGCGTCCGTAGACAGCCCACATCTGGCGGCGTGTCTCTCGCCCGCTGGCGGTGATGCGGATGGTCTGGCCACGGCCGTCATCGGCCACCGGCAGTTTCTCGACGAGCCCATCGGCCTCGAGCCGGGCCAGAAGCCGAGAGATGTTGTATTGCGCGAACAGCGTGCGCTCGATGAGCTGGAACGGCCGCAGCCCGCCCTCACCCGCCTCGGCGAGCTCATGCAGCACGTCGTACCAGGCAAGCGGCGGCAGGCCGGCGGCCTTCAACGCCTCTTCGGCGCTTTCCATCAGCTGGCGCGAAACGCGCATCAGGCGAGCCCAGGCCTTGATGGCTTCGGGCGAAGGCGTGGCTTTCTCGGTCATGGCGCATTCCTAGACGATAGATGCAATTGCATCAAGCTTGACGGTCGATGCATGTGCATCTATATAGATGCAATTGCATTAACCCTGGAAAGCCGATCCGATGAAACACGAAACCTGCACACGCGCCGACAAGCTCATTCTCGTCAGCCATCACCTCTGCCCCTATGTGCAGCGCGCCGCGATTTCGCTGGCCGAAAAGGGCGTGCCGTTCGAGCGCATCGATATCGACCTCGCCAACAAGCCGGACTGGTTCAAGGCGATCTCGCCGCTCGGCAAGGTGCCGCTGCTGCGCGTGCAGCGAAATGGCGAGGAAACGGTGGTCTTCGAGTCAGCGGTCATCCTGGAATTCCTCGAAGAGACGCAGGCCAATCCCCTCCACCCTGTCGATCCCTATGCCCGCGCCCGTCATCGCGCCTGGATCGAGTTCGGTTCGGCAACCCTCAACGCCATCGGCCGGTTCTATTCAGCCTCGATCGAGGCTGGCTTCCTTGCCGAATCCAGCGCGCTGTCCGCCATGTTCGATCGCCTCGAAGCCGAGCTGGCGGACGAGCCCGGCGGACCCTGGTTCGCCAGCAACCACTTTTCGCTGGTCGACGCCGTTTACGGTCCGGTCTTCCGCTATCTCGATGTCTTCGACCACATCGGTGATTTCGGCATTCTGGACGGCAAACCGCTCGTCCGAGCCTGGCGCAAGGCGTTGAGTGAACGCCCGTCGATCAGGCAAGCCGTGGCGCCGGACTATCCGCAGCGCCTGCATGCTTTCCTGCAAGCGAAGGGATCGCACCTTTCAGGCCTCATCCGGCAAAACGATCCAGCCACCGCGCCTCGGTCAGCCCAATCCGCTTGAACGGATCGATCATCGTACCGGCCACCATCGAGGCGAGAAACTGCGGCGCCGGCGGGATTTTTGCCACCGTCGCCACCAGCCTGTCGCGGATGAAGGGCAGCGCCACCGAATCCGACTGGTAGAACGGCGTGAATGCCAGCGACAGCGCCTGGAAGATGCGGACATGCCAGCGCCGCGCCTTCGCATAGGCCTCCAGTGCTGCGTCGACACTCGTTGTCCGCACCAGCGCATGGCTGAGCGCCGCCGCGTCGAGCAGCGCCATGTTCGCCCCTTGCCCGAGTTGCGGACTGGTGGAATGCGCCGCGTCGCCGATGACGGCCAATCGCCTACCGGCCGGGAGCTTCATCGTGTGGTGGCCGTAGCGGGCCAGCGAGAGCTGGTCGAAACTGTCGATCTGGCTGGTGAACGCCTCGCTCTGTGGCCACAGCCGGACCACCCTTTCCTTCCAGGCGTTCAGGCCGCGGACGCGCACCTCATCGGCATCCGACGGCTTCAGGCTCCAGAAGAAGGCCGCCATCTTTTCAGCGCCCGGCTGCGGCCGGCCGACCGGCAGCACGCCGATCATCACGCTCGCTTTGTCGTAGCGTTGCAGCAGCGCATGCTCATCGAAACCGTCGCCGCGCCAACCAAGCGAGGCCCAGAACGCGCCATAGGTGAGTGCTCTTGGCTCGCCTGGAGCGCTCGCGCGGCGCAGTTTCGAGCGCGAACCGCTGGCGTCGATGACGAGGTCGAACGGCCCTGCCCTTCGTCGGTTGCCGCATATCAGCGTCGCCCGTTCGCCGGTCTCCAGAGCCTCGATCTCGACGCCGGTCTCGATGGCGATCGCCTCGCGCTGCGCGGCGCGGAAAAGCACGCCGAACAAGGCCGCCCGGTGCACCGCCAGCCCGAAGCGGCCACCGCGTTGCGCATCGTAGCGGACATCGAGCACCGTACGGCCCGTGGAAGCATCGGCGCCATGCAGGCGGTCGATACGGCTGCCCAGCGCGAGTATGTCGTCAAGCAGGCCAAGATCGGCCAGGACCGTCAGCCCTGTCGGCTGCAGAATCAGCCCGGAGCCGACCGGCTTCGGCTCATCGAAGCGCTCGAAGACCGTGACCCGATGCCCGGCACGCTTGAGATAGAGCGCCATGGCCAATCCCGCCGGCCCGGCGCCGGCAATTGCTATGTCGTAGGAAATGCCAATGCCCCCAAGCCGAACTGGCCGGGACAATCCTTCAGCCGCCCGACGAAATCAAGCCGCGGGTTTTAACTGCCGTTCAAGCCTGCATGGCATCAAAGCCGGAACGCGCGTCGCGCACCGCGTCATGATTGAGTTCGGCCCATAGGATCAGCTGATGCAAGGCGCCGAACATCGAATGCCCGAGATCGGTCAGGCTGTATTCGACGCTCGGCGGCTTGGTCGGGAACACTTCGCGATGCACATAGCCGTCACGCTGCAAATCATGGAGCGTCTGCGTCAGCATGCGCTGTGAGATATCGGGCACCAGCCGCCGCAATTCGCCAAACCGATAGGGCTTTTCGGCCAGCGCCATCATCAGCAGCGAGCTCCATTTGCCGCTCACCCCCTGGATGACATCGCGGACTGGACAATTTGCAAAATTGCCGCCGCCGGAGATCGCCTTGTAGACCTCCATCTTCGATCTCAGATTGACGATCTTGCTGTCCACCGCTGGTTCCCTGCGCCTGCCTACCTCCCGAAAAACTGCCTTCTTTACGGCCCAGGGTCAATTCCTATTTTAGTGCTGGTCTCTTTTTGAGACTGCCACTCGAGCCGCCTTAGCGGCGCAATGTCAGGATCTTCCATGACCGAAACCCTTCTCGTCACCGGCGCTTCCGGCCAGCTCGGCCGCGGCGTCATCAACCATCTGCTGGACACGTTCAAGGTTCCAGCGGCACGGATCATCGCCACCACCCGCAATCCGGAAAACCTCGCCGGCCTGGCGGCCCGAGGCGTCATCACAAGGGCGGCTGACTTCGACGACACACTATCGTTGGAGTCTGCGTTCAAGGGCGCCGACAGGGTGCTGATCATCTCGACCGGCGAGATCGACCTGCTTCACGGCAAGCGCCTGAGGCAACACGAGAACGCGGTTGCCGCCGGGAAGAAGGCCGGCGTTTCCCACCTTCTCTACACCTCGATGCCTAATCCAGAACCGGTTTCGCCGGTGCTGTTTGCCAATGATCACTACGGCACCGAGCAGGCGATCAAGGCGAGCGGCATCCCTTACACGATCTTCCGCAACGGCTGGTACCAGGAGAACCTGTTCATGGCCCTGCCGCAGGCCATTGCCTCGGGACACTGGTATACGTCCGCCGGCGACGGCCGCATGGCGCACGGTGCGCGCGACGACATGGCGGCAGCGATTGCCGCCGGCCTCGTTACCGTTTCGAACGAAAGCAAGACTTACACCTTGACCGGCCCGCAGGCCTACACCACCGCGGAGATTGCGGCCCTGGTAAGCGAGGTCACCGGCAAGCCGCTAGATGTCGTGCAGGTTCCGGATGAAGCCCTGACCGAGGGCGTGAAGGCGGCTGGCGTTCCCGAGGACTTTGCCCGCATCATCGTGTCGTTCGACGCCAACACGCGTTCCGGCCGCATCGCCATGGTGACGGACGCGGTCGAGACGCTTTCCGGCCGGAAGTCGAAGACGCTGAAGCAGTTCCTCGAGGCAAACAAGGCCGCGCTGGCCGGTTGAAGCGGAGTGACATGGACTGTGCCGTGAAGCACAGTCCATTCGCCGATCCGCCAGGACATGTCCTAGATCGCCACCTGCGTGCCGATCTCGACCACGCGCCCGGTCGGGATTTGGAAATACTCCGTCGCATCGGCCGCCGTGCGCGCCAGGCCGATGAACAGCCGATCCTGCCACACCGGCATGCCGGAATTGGGCGAGGCCTTGAGCGAACGCCGTGACAGGAAGAACGAGGTCGTCATGATGTCGAACTTCCAGCCCTGCTTGCGGCAGATCGCCAGCGCGCGCGGGATGTTCGGCTGCTCCATGTAGCCGAAGGTCAGCGTCACCCGCATGAACAGCTCGT
>NZ_JAMYOI010000031.1:0-66603 GCF_040319775.1 Mesorhizobium sp. M0870 | reverse complement strand
TCACCAGCAACGACAACCGGTCCAGGCGACCGCTCCGACCAAGACCCTGCGGCAGCAGAGCCTCCACAAAACTGAACTGACCGCTCGGCTTCGTCGTCATCGCAAGATCCCTGGTTCAAAAACAGGGAATCACATCCACACAATTTTGCAACAGGCCCACGAGGGGGGAGATTGGCCAATCTCCTACCTCTGCGCCAGCCGGCTGCTCTCCACGGCAATACCCAGCAGCGCCTGCCGCGCCAACGCCACCGATAGATCCGGCCGCCGCCTGGTCTGCAGCACCGCCGTCTGGAGCCGGGTCAACGCGCGGCCGAGCGCGTCGGTGCTCCAACGTTCCAGCGCCTTCTCGACCAGCTTGCGCCTGGAGAAAAACACCGGCGGGCGGGCGGCGGCGACGACCGAGGCGGCGTTGCGGTTGCCGGACTCCATCTGGCCGCGCATGACCTGGATCTGCTGCAACTGCCGCATCGCCGAGGACAGCACCAGGAAGGGCTGGCCGCCGGACTGGCAATGCCGGCTGAAGGCGGTGTCGAAGTCGCCGATCTTGCCTTCGAGAAGCGCGTCGACCGCGTCATCGAAGGAGGCGCCGGAGACGTCGCCCGACATCGCCTTGACCTCCTCCAGCCCAATCTCGGTCTGGCCATGGGCATAGAGCACGAGCTTCTCGATCTCGCCGCGCGAGGCCAGCCGGTCGCCGCCGAGATTGCGGCGCAGCGCCTGCCTCGCTTCCATGGTCATCGACATGCCAGCCTTGCCCAGTTCGTGGTCGATGACGGCGTCGATGTCGCGCGCCTCATCGGCATAGCACGGCAGCGCCATGGCGTTGTCCGCCGCCTCGACGATGGCGCGCAGGCCGACGCCCTTCTTGAGATCGCCGGCCTCGATGAGAATGATCGCGTCTCGCGCGGGCTCCGCCGTCAGCGCCTTGACGTCGTCGGCCAATGCCTTCTGGCCGCTGGCATTGCGCACCCACAGCAGCCGCCGGTCGGAAAACATTGGCACGGTGCGGGCTTCGTCGAGCAGCCGGCCCTCGTCGCGGTCGACCTCCGAACCCTCCAGCCGGACCACGGAGAAGGGATCGTCGAGAGGCAGGCCGGTCTTGCCGGCAAAGGCCTTCGCCCGCTCGGAGACGAGGCCGCGATCGGGGCCGTAAAGCAGGACGATGGAAATGCGCTGGTCCGGCTTCGCGAGCCACCCATCGACTTCGTAAGCTTTCTTCTGTGCCATGGCGGGTTGGTTAGCATGATGCGGGGGCGGGGTGAATGGCTTCCGGCTTGGGTTTCTCTCCTTCCGATCGACGGCGGAGAGGAAAGGCGCGAGTTCGCCAACCTTGGCCCCTTTCCTCTCCCTCCGGAGGGGGAGAGGTGGCGCTGCGAAGCAGCGACGGAGTGGGGGAAGCCATTCGCTAAACGCGCCGCGGCAAGACAGGCACAACCCGGCGAGCAGAAAACTCAGGCAAGCGGTAATCAGAGGAAGAGGTCGACCCCCACTCCGTCGAGCTTCGCTCGACACCTCTCCCCCGATCGACGGGGGAGAGGAAAGGCGCGAGTTTGCCGACCTTGGCGCCCTTCCTCTCCTCCGGAAGCGTGAAAGTGACGGCGAGGAACCCAAGTGCTGCCCCCAATCGCCTTATCTGACCGCAAACCCAGCCCAACCTTGCCCCTAATTGCGCGCCATCCCCCAACATCGACAAGAAATTTCGCAGACATATCTTCATCTTGTGCTGGGGAGGCTGATCGGCCGGCGTGGCCGAGACCGACGCGTGAGGCCTTGCCCGACGAATTCGCACTGGTCTGGCGGCACGAATGTGCAAATATCCCCAACCAGGCAACATTGGAGGACAAAGGTCATGGCCGATGCTGGGATGTTGCGTTTTCACGTTCCGGAACCGGAAGTGCGGCCGGGCGGAACGCCTGATTTTTCCAATGTGCCGATCCCCAAGGCCGGCTCGGTGGCGCGCCCCGAGATCGATGTCGATCCGCGGGCCATCCGCGATCATGCCTTCTCGATCATCCGCGTGCTGAACCGCACTGGCGAGGCCGTCGGTCCCTGGGCCGGCCTGCTTTCCAGCGACGAGCTGCTGGCCGGCCTGCGCCACATGATGACGCTGCGGACCTTCGACGCGCGCATGCAGATGGCGCAGCGGCAGGGCAAGACCTCGTTTTACATGCAGCATCTGGGCGAAGAGGCGGTGGCTTGCGCCTTCCGCAAGGCGCTTGAACCCGGCGACATGAACTTTCCGACCTATCGCCAGGCCGGGCTGCTCATCGCCGACGGCTACCCGATGGTCACGATGATGAACCAGATCTATTCCAACGAGGCCGACCCACTGAAGGGCCGGCAATTGCCGGTCATGTATTCATCGAAGGAGCACGGCTTCTTCTCGATCTCCGGCAATCTGGCGACGCAGTACATCCAGGCGGTCGGCTGGGCGATGGCCTCGGCGATATCGAACGATTCGCGCATCGCAGCCGCGTGGATCGGCGACGGCTCGACGGCCGAATCCGATTTCCATTCGGCGCTGGTGTTCGCCTCCACATACAAGGCGCCCGTCGTGCTCAATGTCGTCAACAACCAGTGGGCGATCTCGACCTTTCAGGGCATTGCGCGCGGCGGTTCGGGCACGTTCGCGGCAAGAGGCCTCGGCTTCGGCATCCCGTCGCTGCGCGTCGACGGCAACGACTATCTCGCGGTCCATGCCGTCGCCAAATGGGCGGCGGAGCGGGCGCGCAGCAATCTCGGGCCGACGCTGGTCGAATATGTCACCTACCGTGCCGGCGCGCATTCGAGCTCGGACGATCCGTCCGCCTACCGGCCAAAGACCGAATCCGACGCCTGGCCGCTCGGCGACCCGATCGTGCGGCTGAAGAACCATCTCATCGCGCTCGGCGTCTGGTCGGACGAGCGGCACGCGCAGGCCGAGGCGGAAATCCTCGACACGGTCATCGCGGCGCAGAAGGAAGCGGAAAGCCACGGCACGCTGCATGCCGGCGGCAAGCCGTCGACACGCGACATGTTCGAAGGGCTCTATGCCGAGATGCCGCCGCATCTCAGACGCCAGCGCCAGCAGGCGGGAGTCTGAGCCATGCCGAGACGGACCATGATCGAGGCCATTCGCGATGCCATGGACGTGTCGATGGGGCGCGACGACAAAGTCGTCGTGTTCGGCGAAGATGTCGGCTTCTTCGGCGGCGTATTCCGCTGCACGCAAGGCCTGCAGGCCAAATACGGCAAGAGCCGCTGCTTCGATGCGCCGATCAACGAATCCGGCATTGTCGGCTCGGCCATCGGCATGGCCGCCTATGGCTTGAAGCCGTGCGTGGAGATTCAGTTTGCCGACTACATGTATCCGGCCTACGACCAGCTGACGCAGGAAGCGGCACGGCTGCGTTACCGCTCCAACGGCGATTTCACCTGTCCGATCGTGGTGCGCATGCCGACCGGCGGCGGCATTTTTGGCGGCCAGACGCACAGCCAGAGCCCGGAAGCGCTGTTCACCCATGTGTCGGGACTGAAGACCGTGGTGCCGTCCAACCCACATGACGCCAAAGGGCTACTCATCGCGGCGATCGAAGACCCCGATCCGGTGATTTTTTTGGAGCCGAAGCGGCTCTACAACGGCCCTTTCGACGGCCATCACGACCGGCCGGTGACGCCGTGGTCGAAACATGAGCTCGGAGAGGTCGCCGACGGCCACTACACCGTGCCGCTCGGCAAGGCGGCGATCCGCCGGGCAGGCTCGGCCCTCACCGTGCTCGCCTACGGCACCATGGTCTATGTCGCGCAGGCCGCGGTCGAGGAAACCGGCATCGATGCCGAGATCATCGATCTCAGGACCCTTTTGCCGCTCGATCTCGACACGATCGTCGCCTCGGTCAAGAAGACCGGGCGCTGCGTCATCGTGCACGAGGCGACGCTGACGTCGGGCTTCGGCGCCGAACTGTCGGCCCTGGTGCAGGAAAACTGCTTCTATCACCTCGAAGCGCCGGTCGCTCGCGTTGCCGGCTGGGACACGCCCTATCCGCATGCGCAGGAATGGGACTATTTCCCCGGTCCCGCCCGGGTAGGCCGTGCTTTGCTTGAAACCATGGGGGCCTGAGATGGGCGAACACATCATCAAGCTGCCCGATGTCGGCGAGGGTGTCGCCGAAGCCGAGCTCGTCGAATGGCACGTCAAGATCGGCGACATGGTGCGCGAGGACACCGTGCTTGCCGCCGTCATGACCGACAAGGCGACGGTCGAAATCCCGTCGCCTGTCGACGGCGAAATCCTGTGGCTGGGCGCCGAGATCGGCGACACGGTGGCGATCGGCTCGCCCATCGTGCGGCTGAAGGTGGCGGGCGAGGGCAATGTTGCGGGTGGTGCGACGCCGGCAAAAGTCACGGCTGAGAGTACCCCCACCCCTAGCCCCTCACAAGGGGGAGGGGGACGCGCCACGGCCTCCAAGGGCGGAGCAAAATCTACTTCGCCATCATCAGAGTCCTCCGCAAAAAGCGTGCGAGCAGCGCAGACAGAATCCCCCTCCCCCTTGTGGGGAGGGGCTAGGGGCGGGGGTACTGCGCCGACGTCCGGAGTTGTCGCGCCCGCCGGCGCACCCCGTCCCGAGGGCGAAAGACCGTTGGCCTCTCCGGCCGTCCGTCTGCGGGCAAAAGAGGCGGGCATCGATCTCCGGCAGGTTGCGGGGAGCGGCCCTGCCGGGCGCATCGGCCATGAGGATATCGAGGCGTTCCTGGCGCGCGGCCCGCAGGTCGCCAGGACATCCGGTCTCGCCCGCAACGATACGATACAGGACATCAAGGTGGTCGGGCTGCGGCGCAAGATCGCCGAGAAGATGACGCTGTCCAAATCGCGCATCCCGCACATCACCTATGTCGAGGAGATCGACGTCACCGCGCTGGAGGAATTGCGCGCCGCACTCAACAAGGAGAAGCGCCCGGGCGTGGAGCGGCCGAAGCTGACGCTGCTGCCGTTCCTGATGCGGGCGATGGTCAAGGCGATAGCGGACCAGCCCAACCTCAATTCGCTGTTCGACGACGAGGCCGGCATCATCCACCAGCATGGCGGCATCCATATCGGCATTGCCGCGCAGACGCCGTCGGGGCTGGTGGTGCCGGTGGTCAGGCATGCCGAGGCGCGCGACATCTGGGAATGCGGCACTGAGGTCATCAGGTTGGCCGAGGCTGCCAAGTCCGGCACCGCGACACGCGACGAGCTGTCCGGCTCGACCATCACCATCACCTCGCTCGGCGCCATGGGCGGCGTGGCGACGACGCCGGTGATCAACCATCCGGAAGTGGCGATCATCGGCGTCAACAAGATGATGGTGCGGCCGGTGTGGGACGGCACCCAGTTCATGCCGCGCAAGATGATGAACCTGTCGTCGAGCTTCGACCATCGCGTCATCGACGGCTGGGACGCGGCGGTGTTCATCCAGCGGATAAAGACGCTGCTGGAAACACCGGCGCTGATTTTCGTGGATTGAGGGTGATGAGGCCGATGTCGAAGTCCCCCTCACCCGGATTGCCAGCCGAATTGCAAAGGCAATTCGGGGCAATCCGACCTCTCCCCGAGGGGAGAGGAGGTCGTCAGCGCAGGCGCCAGTCTCTTCTCCCCAGCGGGGAGAAGGTGGCCGCGAAGCGGCCGGATGAGGGGGCCTTCCTCACCAAAAAGAGCGTATCCCCATGAAAGAAATCTCCTGCAAGCTGCTGGTCATCGGCGCGGGTCCCGGTGGCTATGTCTGCGCCATCCGTGCCGGGCAGCTCGGCGTCGACACGGTGATCGTCGAGTCGGGCAAACCAGGCGGCACCTGTCTCAATGTCGGCTGTATCCCGTCCAAGGCGCTGATCCATGCGGCGGAAGAGTTCGAGAGGGTCTCACACATGGCGGGCGGCAAGAGCCCGCTTGGCATTTCGCTCACCGCACCGACGCTCGACCTGGCTAAGACGATCACTTGGAAGGACGGCATCGTGAGCCGGCTCAACAGCGGCGTCGCCGGCCTGCTCAAGAAGGCAGGAGTCAAGACCGTGCATGGCTGGGCGAGCTTTCGCGACGGCAAGACTGTGGAGGTCGAGACCGAGACGGGAAGCCAAGTGATCCGCGCCGAGGCGATCGTCATCGCCACCGGCTCGACGCCGGTCGAACTGCCGTTCCTGCCCTTTGGCGGTCCGGTGATTTCCTCAACCGAGGCGCTGGCACTCGGTGAGGTGCCAAAAAAACTTGCCGTCGTTGGTGGCGGCTATATCGGACTGGAACTCGGCATGGCCTTCGCCAAGATGGGCGCCAAAGTGACCGTTGTGGAAGCCCTGCCGCGGGTGCTGGCGCAATACGACGCGGAGCTGACCCGGCCGGTCGTCAAGCGGCTCAACGCACTCGGCATCGAGGTGATGCTGGGTGCCAAGGCCAAGGGGCTTTCAACCAAGGGCGACGCGCTGCTGATCGAGACATCGGACGGCAAGAGCGCCAAGGTCGCCGCCGACAAGATCCTGGTGACGGTCGGCCGCAAGCCGGTGACCGAAGGCTGGGGGCTCGAGCAGATCGACCTTGATATGGCTGGCAAATTCATCCGCATCGACGAGCAGTGCCGCACCTCGATGCGCGGCATCTTTGCCATCGGTGACGTCACCGGTGAGCCGATGCTGGCGCACCGGGCGATGGCCCAGGGCGAGATGGTCGCCGAGATCATCGCCGGTCACAAGCGCAACTGGGACAAGCGCGCCATTCCCGCCGTTTGCTTCACCGATCCGGAACTCGTCACCGCTGGTCTTTCGCCGGAAGAGGCCAGGGCTCTGGGCGGTGAGATCAAGATCGGCATGTTCCCGTTCGCCGCCAATGGCCGGGCGATGACGAAGCTGGGCGAAGACGGCTTCGTCCGCGTGGTGGCGCGGGCCGACAACCATCTGGTGCTTGGCATCCAGGCGGTCGGGCAAGGTGTGTCGGAACTGGCGGCGTCATTCGGGCTGGCGCTGGAGATGGGCGCGCGGCTGGAGGACATTGCCGGCACGATCCATGCGCATCCGACGCAGGGCGAAGGGTTCCAGGAAGCGGCGCTCAAGGCGCTGGGGCACGCGCTGCATATTTGAGGGATGCTTACCCTCCCCCTTGTGGGGAGGGTCGATCCGCGAAGCGGAGCGGGGTGGGGGTCCTCGCCGACCGTCAGCGCTCACCCCACCCCGTCTCGCAGTCTACGCTTCGCTACGCATGCGAGCCGACCCTCCCCACAAGGGGGAGGGTGAAGAACTTCAGCTCGCCAGCCGGCTCACCATCTCGTGCTGGGCATAGGCGCGGCCGAAGCGGTTGGCTAGGAATGCGTCGAGCGCGATGTCTTCCTGCTTGACGAAGCCGGTCGCCGGCAGGCTGCCGTCGGCCAGCATGTCGAGCACGGCGCAGATGCCGGATGCGGTGGTGATCTGGATGGCGCTGCGCACCGTGTCGCCGACACGCTTCGAGTAGATCTTGTTGGCGTAGGTCTCCTGCAGCAGGCGGCCGTTCTTGCGGCCCGAGACGGTGACGAAGACGATGACCACATCCTGCAGCGTCGCCGGCAGGGCGCTCTCGAAAATGTCCTTCAGCACGTCGCGGCGGTGGCGCAGGCCAAGGTCGTTGAGCAGCGCCTTCATGATCGCGGCGTGGCCGGGATAGCGGATCGTGCGGTAGTTCAGCGTGCGCACCTTGCCCTTCAGCGTCTCGGCCAGCGTGCCGAGCCCACCGGAGGTGTTGAAGGCTTCGTAAGTGACGCCGTCGAGTGAGAATTCCTCGCGCTCCTCCAGCGGCGGCACCTCGACCAGTTCGCCCTCGACGATCGCCTCGCAGGGCTCGCAATATTCGTTGATGACGCCGTCGGTGCTCCAGGTCAGATTGTAGTTCAACGCATTGGACGGGTATTGCGGCAAAGCGCCGACGCGCATGCGCACGCTTTCGAGCGTGTCGAATCGGCTGGCGAGATCGTTGGCGACGATCGAGATGAAGCCCGGCGCCAGGCCGCATTGCGGAATGAAGGCGTTTCTGCCGGAGCGCGCCAATTCCTTGACGCGGCGGGTCGAGACGACATCCTCGGTCAGGTCGAGATAGTGCACGCCGGCACTGGCCGCTGCCTCGGCGATGCGGGTGGTCAGATGGAAGGGAGCGGCGCTGAGCACCGCGAATTTGCCGGCGAGGGCGGCTTCCAGCGTGCCGGATGCCTCGATGTCGAGCTCCAGCGTCGCGACCGTGGCCGGCAGTTCGGCGGAAGCGAGCTGTGCTGCCGAGCGGTCGACGAGCGTGACCTGATAATCCCCCGTGGCGGCGAGCATCTCGGCAATGGTCGAGCCGATCTTTCCGGCGCCGACAACGACAATTTTCTTCATGACCGATCCCTCACTGATTGTAAGCCCAGATTCGCAGCTTGCCCGTCGAATGGAAGCGTGGTTTTGTTCGAAACGAAACCATCTATTGGCTAGTCTGCCGAGAAGAATCGTCGAAATGCTCAGTGACGCCGAACAAGCCCTGCTTTCCCTGCTGCGCGAGAATGCGCGCGCCTCGACCGCCGAGCTGGCGCGGCGGCTTGGCGTCTCGCGGACCACGGTACAGAGCCGGATCGAACGGCTGGAGCAGCGCGGCATCATATCAGGCTATGGCGTGCGGCTGGCGCCGGACTACGAGCAGGGGCTGGTGCGGGCACATGTGCTGCTCACCGTGACGCCCAAGCTCGCCGACAAGGTGGTGCGCGCCCTGCGCGGCCTGGCGACGGTCAGGACGCTGCATTCGGTCAGCGGCAATTTCGATATGATCGTCATCGTCGACGCGCCGTCGATCCGCGACCTCGACATGCTGCTCGACCAGATCGGCGCCATGGACGGAGTCGAGCGGACTTTGTCGTCGATCATCCTGTCGACGCGGATAGATAGGTGAAGCTGCTGATCTCCCCCCTTGGGGGGGAGATGGCCGGCAGGCCAGAGGGGGGTGCTCAGGCGCTAGCCTCGGCCATCTGCGCCGTGTGACAGATCGACAGGTCGGCGGGACAGCACCCCCCTCTGCCTTGCCAGGCATCTCCCCCGCAAGGGGGGAGATTGGCCGTCACTTCGGCTTTCGCCAATTTCCTTACCTCAGGCATTGGACGAATGGTTCATTTCGCCTACCAATCCAGCGCCGGCGGAAAGCTCACCGCCACCTCAAGGCCAGGCCGACAATCCTCAAGCGTAATCGACGCGCCATGCAGGTCGGCGATGGCCCTGACAAGGCTGAGACCCAGCCCGCTGCCGGATGTCGACCGGCTATGGTCCAGCCGATAAAGCCGCTGAAACACTTTTTCATGTTCGTCGGTGGGAATGCCGGGACCGTTGTCGGCGACACCGGCAACGACGCGTTCGCCCTGGCGCGTCGCCGACAGCTTTATCGTCGTGCCCGATGGACAATGGCGCAGCGCGTTCTCGACCAGATTGGCGAACATCTGCGTCAACAGCTCGCGATCGCCATGGATCCGGTCCGTCGTTTCCTGTGGTTGCGCCAACGACAGCGACTTTCCGTCGTCCTCGGCAACATCGGCATAGATCTCGGCGATGGTTTGCAGCACCTCGCCCAGATCGACATCGGTGAACCGCGCCCGGCGCGCGCCGGCTTCGATCTGCGCGATGCGCAGCAGCGCATCGAAGGTCTCGTTGATCTGCAGGCTCTCGGCATGCGCCTCGGCCAGCTCAGCCGCGATCTTCTGGCCCGACAGATTCTTTTCCGATGCGGTGTCGAGGATCATCTGCAACCGGTTGAGGGGCGTCTTCAGATCGTGGGCGATGTTGGCGCTGACCTGTTTCATGCCTTCGACCAGTGCCGACAGGCGATCGAGCGCGGCATTGACCTGGCTGGAGACGATGTCGATGTCGTCGCCCTTGCCGGTCAGCGGAATGCGGGTGTCCAGCCGTCCATGCGAGACATCCACCATGGTGGCGGCGATGCCGTCGAGACGGCGCTGGACTCGCGAAGCCAGCAGGGCGCCGCCGGCGACCGCCAGCCCGGTGATGATCAGGGTTCCCCAGCCAAAGCTCATCAGCACGATCCTCTCCAGCTCCTCCGTCTCGGAAAGGCTGAAGGCGACGGTCAAGGTGTTGCCGCCGACCGGGCCGGAATAGGCGCGGTACTCGGCGCCGGGCGGCACGCCGGGCATTTCGGTGTCGAACATCGAGAAGCCGTCGGGAAGCCCTGCCGCGGTGAAGTTGCCGGCCAGGCGATTGCCCGTCGTGTCGGTCAGCGAAAACAGCTGCTCCTTCTTGAGGCTGCGCAGGGAGTGGCTGCCGACGGTCTCAACCAGCTCCTTGAGATCGTTCTCGGCATAGGTCGCGGCGACGACCGCGTAGGTCTCCTTGATGGTGTCGTCGAGCCGCTCGGCAAGATCGGCGCTCATCATCTGGTAGACGATGGCGCCAGACAGGACGAAGGCCAGCACGAACAGGAAGGCGAAGGTCAGGGCCAGCCGGAACGGCGTGCTGCGCAGCAGGCGGGACCATGTTCCGGTCATGACGGCGCGTGCAGGCTGTAGCCGGTGTTGCGGACGGTGTGGATGAGCTGGGTTTCGAAGGGCTTGTCGACCTTGGCCCGCAGCCGGCTGATATGGGTCTCGACGACGCTGGTCCTGGGATCGAAATGAAAATCCCAGACGCGCTCCAGAAGCATGGTGCGGGTGATGACGCGGCCTTCGCCGCGCATCAGCACTTCCAGCAGGCTGAATTCCCGCGGCTGCAGGTCGATCGGCTGGCGCTGCCTCGTGACCCGCCGCATGATCAGGTCCATTTCGAGGTCGGCGACCCGCAGGACGGTTTTCTGCTCCTGCGCCGCTGGCCGCCGGCCAAGCGCGTTGATGCGGGCGAGAAGTTCGGAAAAAGCGAAGGGCTTGACCAGATAGTCGTCGCCGCCGGCCTCGAGCCCCTCGACGCGGTCGTCGATGCCGCCGACCGAGGTGAGAAAGATCGCCGGCGTCCGTACGCCCGCGGCGCGCACCGCCTTGATCATCGACAGGCCGTCGAGGCCGGGGATCATCCGATCGGCGATGATCACGTCGTAATTGCCCCGGGTCGCCGCGAACAGCGCGTCATGTCCGTTGCGCAGCAGGTTGCAGACATGGCCGGCCTCGGTCAGTCCCCTGACGATATAGTCGGCCGTCCTGTGGTCGTCCTCGACGAGAAGCAGTCGCATGAAAGGTCCGGTCCGTTGCCGAGATGGAGAGGCTATCACCGGCACGGGCTTGTTCCTAGGATGTCACGACGCGCAGGTATGGTGGCGCTTTCGTCATACATTCGCGATTGGCGGAAGCTTTCCTGGCTTCGTCCTTGGGATGCCGTGACATCTCCGAGCCGCGTAGCGATGCGGAACCCGACGTCCGCGGGACAGCACCCCCCTCTGCCCTTCCGGGCATCTCCCCCGCAAGCAAGGGGGGAGATCGGCAGCTTCGATCCCCCACCCCTCTTGCAACTCTTGCAACATTCGAGATTGGCGAAAGCGGAGGTACAGTCAATCTCCCCCCTTGCGGGGGAGATGGCCGGCAGGCCAGAGGGGGGTGTGAAGGATCGCTACTGAAGAAAACTTCCATTCTGCTCTGCACTTGGTCAGCGCACGCACACGCTGAGATCAATCCGATTCCAGGAGGATCTCATCGGCCTCGTCGCCCTTCAGGGTCATGTGCAGGACGAGCGCAATGATGCAGCCGAGGAAGAGCAGGCTGGTGAAGATGGTGCCGAGACCCAGGCCGCCATGCCTGGCCGACCGCGACAGCAGGTCGCCGAAGGAAGCGCCGAGCGGCCGCGTCAGGATATAGGCGAGCCAGAAGGCCAGGATGCCGTCGAGACTGAGCAGCCAGTAGGCGAGCGCTATCAGCGCGATGACGCCGCCGAACAGCAGCCCTGATGTGAGATAGCCCATGTCGAAGCTTTCGGCGACGAGATCGCCGGCGGCGGTGCCGAGCGCGAAGGTCAGCAGGATCGCCAGCCAGTAGAAGATCTCGCGCCTGGTGGTGAAGATGGTGTGGATCGACAGCGTCCGTTCGCTGGCGTACCAGACCGCGAATGTCGCAGCGAGCGCGACCGAGAAGGCGATGGTTGCCGTCTGCAGGCGCACGCCGAAACCGTCGACGAGGCTGTCCGTCACCAGCGTGCCGACGATGCTGATCAGCACCACCGCCGGCCAATAAGCCCACGGCACATAGCGTTTCCGCGTAAACTGCAGGACAAGGGCCGTGGTCAGGACGCCGGTCATGATCAGCGAGGTGGCGGTCAGCCCAAGCCCGAGTGTGTCGGCAAGATAATCCGCCGCGGTCTCGCCCGTGGTGACCGCCATCAGCTTGACCAGCCAGAAGTCGAGGGTGACGTCGGGAACCCTGCTGTGGCTCGGTGCGGCGGGTTGTTGCCTGTTGGGCGCGAGCATGGCTGAAGTCCAGAGGTCGACGGTTGCGGCGGGGCGGTGGCGATCCACCCCGCGCATCGTAAGCAAACGAGTTCACACCGGCCTGTCCGGCGGCATACAAATTCGTAAGAATGGCGCGCAAAAGGCATTGGGAATGCCTGGCTGCGTTTGATGGAATGCGGCGCCTTGCATCCGCCATTGCTGCTCAACGGCGCGCTGATGGCGGGCGCGATGCCGGGCCGCACGTTCGGCCCGACCCACCCTGCGCTCTAGTGATCGGTGGTTCTAGCTGCCGAGCGGATGCGGCATGTAGCCGACGAAGCCGGCGATCTTCCAGCTGCCGCCGACCTTGCTGCAGAAATACAGCGTCTGCCATTTCAAGCGATCGACGCTGCCGTCCGCCTTGGCAACCAAGCCGTCGAATTTCTTGTGCAGCACGGCGCGGTCGCCGTCGACATCGATGTCGCGCATGTTAGTGACGCGAAACAGCGCCTCGCGCAGCGGCTCGGCGAATTTGGTCGCCGCCGTCTCCCTGGCCTGGCGCAGCCATTCGTCGCGGTAGATGTCCAGCCTTGGAAACTGCAGCCGCCAGGCGTCGGCGTTATGCAGGAAATGAGCATGCATGCCGAAGAAGCTCTCGCCGACGAAATCATCCTCGACCATGGCCCAGTCCTGGCCGATGAAGGCGTCGATGTCGCGCCGCACCAGCATTTCCCAGAGCGCGTGGCGATCGGTATCGCCTGATGGAAACGGGTTCTTGTCGTAAGTCATTGCTGGGTGTCTCCGCTCTGGCAAATGCGTCTGTGCGTTACGGCTCCCAAGTCGCCCGCCAGCGCGTACGATGCAAGCGCTCTTGTAATAAAGCAACGCGGATTTCGAAGAATGTTGCTTTCCAACAAGCCCCCTATGAGGATCGCCCCGATCGGCGTAAGTGTCGATCGAAGCGGGCGCTGCCATGGCACCCCGTCCTGTCATCAGAGGAGGCTTGTCCCTTGCCGAAACAGTGTTTTGGAACATCGCATGTGCCGTTGTCGCCAGCCGTGCGGGCCGGTGATCTCGTCTATGTCTCGGGGCAAGTGCCTGTCGGCAGCGATGGCATCGTGGTCAAGGGCGGCATAACGGAGCAGACCGAGCAGGTGCTCGCCAACATCAAGGCCGCACTGGCGCTGGCCGGCTGCACAATGGACGATGTGGTGAAGACCACGGTCTGGCTGGAGGATGCGCGCGATTTCGGCGCCTTCAACGCGGTCTATGCCCGGCACTTCCCCAAAGACCCGCCGGCCCGCACCACGGTCGAATCGCGGCTGATGATCGACATCAAGATCGAGGTCGAGGCGGTCGCCTACCGGCCTCTCTGAGCAAAAAGCAACGAAGCGGAGGTTACCCCAATGCAATTCGACCTCCTGCTGAAGGGCGGACGGCTGATCGATCCGGCCGCTGGCCTCGACGCGCTACGTGATGTCGCCATCGCCAATGGCCGCGTTGCCGCGGTCGACGCCGATATCCCGGCGGACAGCGCCGCGCAGATCGTCGATGCCGGCGGCTGCATCGTCACGCCGGGCCTGGTCGACCTGCACAGCCACGTCTATTGGGGCGGCACGTCGCTCGGCGTCGATGCCGATCGGCTGGCCGCCAAGAGCGGCACCACCACCTTCATCGATGCGGGCAGTGCGGGAGCCGGCAATTTCCTCGGCTTCCGCCGCCATGTCATGGAGCGGTCGAAGGTCCGCATCCTGGCCTATGTCAACATTTCCTTTGCCGGCATTTTCGGCTTCTCGCAGACGGTGTCGGTCGGCGAGTGCAGCGACCTCAGGCTGTGCGAGCCGCGCGAGGTGGTCGCGGCGGTGCGTGAACACCGCGATGTCGTGGTCGGCGTAAAAGTCCGCTCCGGCAAGCATGCCGGCGGCACCAGCGGCATCGCCCCGGTGGATCTGGCGCTGGAGGCCGCCGACCAGGCTGGCCTGCCGCTGATGGCGCATATCGATGAGCCGCCGCCCGGCCGCTCGGAAGTGCTGCCGCGCCTGCGCAAGGGTGACATCCTCACCCACTGCTTCCGGCCGTTTCCCAATGCGCCGGTGTTCGCCTCCGGCGCGGTGCGGCCCGACATGCGGCTGGCGCGCGAGCGCGGCGTCATCTTCGACATCGGCCACGGCATGGGCTCGTTCGATTTCGCCGTCGCCCGCGCCATGCTTGAGGAAGGGCTGGCCCCGGACGTGATCTCGAGCGACGTGCATCTCTACTGCGTCGATGGGCCGGCCTTCGACATCCTGGTCTGCATGTCGAAGCTGCTGGCGCTCGGCATGCCGCTGGTCGAGGTCCTGCGCGCCGCCACGCAAGCGCCGGCGAGGGCGATCGCGCGGCCTGATCTCGGCACGCTGGCGGTGGGCACCGTCGGCGATGTCGCCGTGCTCCGGCAGCGCCCGGGCCGCTTCACCTTTGTCGATGCGGTCGGCGCGTCATTGGTCGCCGACCAGAGGCTGGTGTCGGAAGGCATCGTTATTGGCGGCACCTGGTGGCCGAACGAGGCGGCTGATCACAACGAGACCGAGCGTTTCGTGGCGCAGGCGTCACACACGCATGTCGAGGTGGCGGCGAGGCACTTTGGGCACCGGCATGAGTGAAAGTTCTGCGCGACTTCGTCATCCACAGGCGGAGCGGAAGCGAAGCGGACGCGCAGACCCGAGGATCCATGCCGTGACCATTGCCGAAGAATGCGACGGATCAGGATGGTTGTTCGATAGGCCCTTCATCGCCGTTGGTGCATTGAAAGCCGATTCTGGTCCGCTTTCGCGTGCACGAATGGCGCGGCATGGATCCTAGGGTCTGCGCCGCGTCGCTTCGCTCCTTGCTTCGCCCTAGGATGACGAATCCATAGGACGCTCGTTGCTTGAATTGCTAACCGCCCCAAAAACCGGCGTCTCAATGCCTTCCATCCGCGCCTTGATCTGCAGCGCCACATATTTCGAATAGAAGCGCGACAGCGCCAGATTGCCGCCGTGGAACCACAGCGCTTCCTGCGCGGTCGGCTTCCACATGTTGCGCAGCTCGCCCTGCCAAGGGCCGGGGTCGCCCTTGACGCCAGAGCCCAATCCCCAGCAGGGGCCGACCTTGTCGGCGACTTCACGTGAGACGATCGCCGCCACCGTCTCGTTCATCGACTGATAGCCTGTGCAGGCGATGATGGCGTCGGCGGCGAGTTCGCTGCCGTCCTCGAACAGGATGCCGCTCGGGGTCAGCGATTTGATGGCGACGCCGCTGCGGATGCCGATCTTGCCGTCGATGATCAGGTCGGAAGCGCCGACATCGATATAGTAGCCGGAGCCGGTGCGGTAGGCCTTCATCAGAAGGCCGGTCTCGTCGTCGCCGAAATCGAGGGCGAAGCCGGCGGCGCGCAGGCGGTCGTAGAACGCGGCATCGCGCGCCTTGATCACCTCGTAGAGCGCCCGCTGGCCCTTGGGCACCAGCGCGAACGGTGTCGAGGCGACGATCATGTCGGCTTTCTCGGTGGTGATGCCGCGCGCCAGTGCGTCTTCCGAGAAGATCTCGAAGCCGACTTCCATCAGCGTGCTCGATTTGACCACTGTGGTCGGCGAACGCTGGATCATGGTGACCTCGGCGCCGCTTTCCCAGAGGTCGACGCAGACATCGTGGCCGGAGCTTGCAGCGCCGATGACGGCGACGCGTCTGCCGCGGAATTTGTCGCCGCTGGCATACTGGCTGGAGTGCAGCAATTCGCCCTTGAACCGGTCGGCGCCCGGAAGATCGATCCGCCGTGGCGGGCCGTAGGCGCCGGTGGCGAAGACGATATGCTTCGGCTTCAGTGTGATCTGGCGGCCGACGCGGTCGACCACCACGGTCCAGACTTTTTCGGCCTCATCATAGGACGCGCTGAGGCATTTGGTGGCGACCCAGTAATTGAGCTCCATGACGCGCGTGTACATTTCCAGCCAGTCGCCCATCTTGTCCTTGGGCGTGAACACCGGCCAGTTTTCGGGGAAGGGGATATAGGGCAGATGGTCGTACCAGACCGGATCGTGCAGCACGAGCGTGCGGTAGCGGTTGCGCCAGGAATCGCCCGGCCGCGCATTTTTCTCGATGACGATGGTGGGCACGCCGAGCTGGCGCAGCCGCGCCCCCAGCATGATGCCGCCCTGGCCGCCGCCGATGACCAGGCAATAGGGCTGTTCATCAGTGCCGAGCTCGCGCGTCTCGCGCGCCCGCGCCTCCGACCAGGTCTCGCGCTGGGGATCGGCCTTGTGGCGCACGCCGAGTGGCCGGTCTGCGCCCTTGCGCTCCTCGAACCCTTTCAGGTCTGTCATTGCCGTGAACAGCGTGCGGCAGCGTCCGTCGCGAAGCCGCATGATGCCCTCTCCCCTGGCCACCACGGTTTCGAAGCTGAACCAGGCCTCGATGATGCCCTCGTCCGAGATCGCCTCGCCGGTAAGTTGCCACGCGCTCGGCTTGGCCGTCGCCAGCGTCGTCGCCAGCATGTCGGCGATCGCCGAGCGGCCTTCCATTGTGGTGATGTTCCAGGTGAAGGTCAGGAGATCGCGCCAGTAGCAGTCATCGACAAACAGGTTCGTCGCGGCCGCCGCGTCTCCCGCTTCGAGTACCTTGGCAAAGGACCCGAGCCATGCGGCTGCCTGTTTCGATGGGGCTATCTCGAGCATGTCTTTCCCTCTTCCTGCAACACGCCGCACACGGCGTAAAAATCTCAATTGTCGAACGCGGCGCCGCCCCTCATCCGCCTGCCGGCACCTTCTCCCCGTGAACGGGGAGAAGGGAGCTAGTCTCCGAGCGGCTCCATCTCCTTGCCGGTGCGGTGGATCTGGGCGTTGTATTTGATGCGGCGCACCGTCTCGCGGGCCGAACCGTCGAGCTTGTAGGCCGAGGCCACCGCCAGAAGGTCGATCGCCGCCAGGAAGGCGAAGCGCGAGGCCGTCGGCTTCAGCGTGTCGGGGTATTCGGGCACCGCCACCGTCAGCCTGACGTCGCAGGCGCGGGCGAGTTCGGTGTCGGGCGCGGTCACGGCGATCGCGTTGGCGCGGTAATGCTTGGCGAGCTCGACGGCCTCGATCACCTCGCGGGTGCGTCCCGTCGCCGAAATGGCGATCACCAGATCGCCCGGCTTGAGCGTCGAGGCGGTCATGCGCATCAGATAGGGGTCGCACTGGGAGCTGACTGTGATGCCGTAGCGGAACAGCCGGTATTGGGTTTCCTGCGCCAGCGCCGAGGAGCTGCCGCCGAGGCCGAAGACCGTAACCTGGCGCGCCTTGGCGATCAGCTCGGCGGCTTTCTGCAGCTGCGCCGGGTCGAGCTGCCGCTCGGCCTCCTGCAGCGCCCGGCGCGCCTCGCCGAACACGGCGTTCCAGAACGGCATGCCATTGTCATTGCTGACGGAGGGCGACTTGGCCAGATAAAGCGCGCCGACGACGAGGCTCTGCGCCAGCTTCAGCTTGAAGTCACGCACACCCTCGCAGCCGATGGCGCGGCAGAACCGGGTCACCGTCGGTTCGCTGACCCCGGCGCGCTGGGCAAGGGCGGCGTTGGACGCGTCGACGGCATATTTGACGTCGTCGAGCACGACGTCGGCGACACGCCGTTCGGCAGGGCGCAATTCGCTGTAGGAATCCTTGACCAGCGAAATGATGTCGGGAATGCGCCGGACAGGATCGCGCCCCTCGGTATCGGGGTCTGGAACAGGCTCGTCCTGGCTGCCAGCTTCGGTCATGGGGTCCTGGTCTTTCCCTGGGTTGCGAGGCTGCCGTCTTAGCATGTTTGCACGCCTTGGCTCCACGTGCCCGACCGCATCGCAACCGCAGCGTGTCGTTGGGGAAAGCTCACCTTCCTCCTCTCCTCTCCAGTCCGTGTCGGTCCAGAAGTATGTAGGAAAGCAACATGCATTTCAAGGGCGTGAAAATACCATTAAAACAACCAGATAGGTATATCACCCGATTTTCGTGATACAGTTATCATCGCCGGTGCTTGACAGGAAAGTAGGATAGTTACAGACTGATTTTCGCAGGGATGAGTCAATGGATCATCGCGCAATCTTCCCGGGGGGCAGATGAACACGGGCGATGCAAAAAAGCCGAAACTTGGCGTGCAGGCAGCGACCAAGATCTATCACACGGCCTCCGGCGACCTGCTGGCGCTGGACCGTTGCAGCCTCGATGTCAGCGCCAATGAAATCGTCTCGATCGTCGGTCCTTCCGGTTGCGGCAAGACCACGCTCTTGTGGTCGATGTCGGGCCTGCACAGCCTGACCAGCGGCGAGATCCGGCTCGACGGCAAGGCCATCACCGGTCCGCATCCCGATATCGGCATCGTTTTCCAGGAAGCGAACCTTCTGCCGTGGCGCAATCTCGATGCCAACATCCGCTTTCCCTTCGAGATCAAGGGCGAGAAGCCGGACCGGGCGTGGATCGCGCATCTGCTCAACCGGGTCGGGCTCGACGGCTTCGGCGGCAAATTTCCGCGCGAGTTGTCGGGCGGCATGCAGCAGCGTGCGGCGATCGTGCGGGCGCTGGCGCTGAAGCCCTCGGTGCTTTTGATGGACGAGCCGTTCGGCGCGCTCGACAGCTTCACCCGCGAGGAGATGAACCGGCTGGTCGAGGAGATCTGGCTCGACACCAAGACAACCATCGTCTTCATCACCCACTCCATCGAGGAAGCGATCTTCCTCTCCGACCGCGTCGTGGTGCTGAGCGCCCGGCCGGGGCGCGTCGCCAAGGAATATCGCGTGCCGTTTCCCCGGCCACGCTCGCTGGAGATCATGGCGACGAAAGAGGTCTTCGACCTCACCAACCGTATCAAGATGGACATTGTCGGCGAACGCACGCGGCCAAAAGCGCCGGAGCGCCCGAGCGCCGAGATCGTGAGGATCAGGCCGTGAGCGGAGGCGACGCCATTCCGGAATTTTCGAAGTCCAAGTCGGGTGCCAAGTCGGGCGACGGCCAAGAGGTCAGCCTGACCAATCTGTCGGCCTTCGCCAGCGGCCCCGGCATCAAGTCGGGCAAGGAGGTGGCGGCCATTCTTGCCGTGGCGGTGATCATCATCGGCGGCATCGAACTGGCGCTGCGGCTGTTCCACGTGCCGCTTTACATCATGCCGCCGCCGAGCTCGATCGCCTATGCGCTGTTCGACGAGTTCCCGCTGATCGCGCCGCATCTCGGCTACACGCTGGTCGAGCTGGTGTCCGGCTTTGCGATCGGCGCCGTTATCGGCCTCGTTCTGGCCGCCGTCATCACCCAGTTTCCGTTCGCTGAAAAAATCGTCGCGCCCTACATCCTGCTGCTCGTCACCACGCCGATGCTGGCGCTGGTGCCGCTTTTGATCCTGCGCTTCGGTTTCGGCTACACGCCGCGCATCATCGCGGTGGCGCTGGCTGCCGGGCCGATGGTGATGATCAATGCGGCGACAGGCTTTCGCCGCGTCGACAGCGCCAAGATCGCGCTGGCGCGCTCCTACGGCGCCAGCACCTTGCAGATATTCTGGAAGATCCGCGCGCCGATGGCGCTGCCGATGATCCTGGTCGGGCTGATGATCGGCGCCATTTTCGGCCTGCTCACCGCGGTCGGCGCCGAGATGGTCGGCGGCGGCTTCGGCCTCGGCAACCGGCTGACCACCTATTCGTCGATGATCCAGATGCCGCAGTTCTTCGCCGTGGTGCTGATCCTGTCGACGCTCGGCATCCTGATCTACGTGCTGTTCTTCCTGATCGGCAAGAAATGGGCGAGCTGGGAGGCTTGAACACAGGGATAAGACGGCGCCCGGGAGGCGGGCGGCAAGAGACTGACATCAAACAAAAAAGGGGAATGCCATGACCAAAGAGAACTCGATCCACCCGGCGGGGATCAGCCGCCGCTACTTCCTGCAGGTGACCGGTGCCGGGCTGGTGACGGCCACGGCGCTCGGCGCCACGGGCCTGAAGGCGAGAGCCGAGCCTTACGGCAAATTCACCTGGATCTCGCCGCGCGGCACGCTCGAAGTGCTCGACGACTATCCCTACTGGGCGGCCAAGAAGGCCGGCTATTTCGATGGGCTGGACACCGATATGCAGCCGGGGCCGTCGGACGGCACCGCGACGGTGAAGTTCGTTGATGTCGGCCAGGCCGATATGGGCTTCCCGTCGCCCGGCGTGTTCTCCTTCGCCATCCAGAACGGCATGAAGCTGAAGTCGGTGTTCCACATGGGCGCCCGCGACACGTTCAGCATCGCCTTCCGCAAGGGCGAGGGGTCGAACGACCTGAAGAAGCTGGAAGGCAAGACCATCCTGCTCGGCTCCGCCGCATGGCAGTCGATCACCGACCCGCTGCTGGCCGCGCAAGGCGTCGACATCAAGAAGGTCAAGTATGTCGAGGCCGGCTGGCCGACATGGGGCACCGCCCTTGCCGGTGGCCAGGGCGACGCCGCTTTGGCATGGGAAGGGCTGCGTGCCGAATGGATCGCCAAGGGGCTCGACTTCGAATACTGGCTCGGCGTGCAGAATTCCAAGCTGCCGGCCAACACCTTCGTCGTGCGCGCCGCCGACCTCGAGGATGCCGACAAGAAGGCGTTGCTGGAAAAGTATCTGCGCGGCTGGGCGATGGGCCTCGAATTCGGCTACCAGAATCCCCGCGCGGCGGTCGAAGCGGTGTTCGAGCAGTTCCCGACGCTGGCCAAGAATCTCGGGCCCGAGCTCGGCACCACCTCGATCCTGCAGCAGATCAATGTCTTCCGTGGCGACATGGACAAGCGCGGCGGCTGGGGCTCGCACGACATGGCGAGCTGGCAGGGCTTTTTCGACGAGATCCACAAGATCGGCCAGATCACCGCCCCGGTGAAGGCCGAGGATGTCTGCACCAACGACCTGATCGGTCCGGCCAATGATTTCGACAAGGCCAAGGTCAAGGCCGATGCCGACGGCGCAAAACTGTCGGAAGGCTTCGCCGCGCTCGACGTCGAGAAGATCAAGGCGCATCTGTTCGATTCGGCGATCAAGTAGGATCGGCGACGACAAGACCGGGCGGCGACACGATTGCCGCCCGCAATCCATTGAATGAAAGCGTGGGAGGTAGCGGTGTCCGACAAGGTTAAAGTGCTGGTGGTGGGGCTCGGCAATATGGGTGCGTCGCATGCCAGCGCGTATCACCGGCTCGACGGTTTTCAGATCGTAGGCATCATGAGCCGCTCGATCAAGAGCAACACGAAGATATCAGGAGAATTAGCCGGCTACCCACTCTACGAGGATTTCGACCAGGCGCTGAAGGAGACCAGGCCGGACGCCGTCTCGATCAATAGCTGGCCGAACACCCATGCCGAATATGCGCTGAAGGCAATCGCCGCCAACTGCCATGTGTTCATGGAAAAGCCGCTCGCCACCAACAATGAGGATGCCGAGAAGGTTGTCGCGGCGGCGCGCGCCAAGAACCGCAAGCTGGTGCTCGGCTATATCTTGCGCGTCCACCCGTCATGGATCAAGTTCATCGAGGTCGGCAAGACGCTCGGCAAGCCGCTGGTGATGCGGCTCAACCTCAACCAGCAGAGCAGCGGCAGCGCCTGGCACTGGCACAAGAACCTGATCGATTCGCTGATCCCGATCGTCGATTGCGGCGTCCACTATGTCGACGTCATGTGCCAGCTGACCGGCGCCAAACCGGTGCGCGTGCATGGCATCGGCGCCAAGCTCTGGGCGGAGGCCGACAAGCAGAATTACGGCCATCTGCACGTCACCTTCGATGACGGTTCGGTCGGCTGGTACGAAGCCGGCTGGGGTCCGATGATGAGCGAGACGGCCTATTTCGTGAAGGACGTGGTCGGCCCCAAGGGCGCGGTGTCGATCGTCGCCGGACAGCAGGCGAGCAGCGCCGCCGACACCGCCGAGGTGTCGAACTCCGCCGACATCGACCGCCACACCAAGACCGACGCGCTGAAGATCCACTATGCCGCTGTCGATGGCGACAAGAATTTCTCCAAGCCCGACGAGATCGTCAGCATGGAGGACGAGCCCGGCCACCAGGAACTCTGCGACCGCGAGCAGGCCTTCTTCCTGCGCGCCATCCGCGAGGATCTCGACCTGACCGAGCAGATGGATGCAGCGGTCAACAGCCTGCGCATCGTGCTCGCCGCCGAACAGAGCATCGCGCTCGGGCGGACCATCGACCTGGCCTGACGCAATTCCCGTCTCCCCGTCCCCATTCGAGGCTGTCGCATATGGATTCTGGCGAAGAAGGACCCCCACCCTAACCCTCCCCACAAGGGGGAGGGAAGCTGCCGCGCTCTTCATCCTCGGTGTTAAACGCCTGTGATTTGCCGAGTTCAGCGCCTACAGAATCCCCCTCCACCTTGTGGGGAGGGGTTAGGGGTGGGGGTATTCGTAGGGCGAAAAGCTAGGTTTCTTGAGTGCCTTGGTCCCTCTCGACAGAGGGTGCCGGGAGGCGGCGCCAAACGTTGGCAAGATCAACGAACGACGTTGAAAAATTGGGAGAGAGACATGGTCACCGAAAGTCTGCTGAAAACCTATGCCGAGTCCGACGCGCTCGACCTGGCCGGACTGGTGCACAGCGGCCAGGTTTCACCGGCGGAACTGGTGGAGGCAGCGATCACGCTGGTCGAGCGGCTCAACCCGGCGCTCAATGCGGTCATCCATCGCCTCTACGACATGGCGCGGGCGCAGGCCGAAACGGTCGACACATCAGCGCCCTTCGCCGGTGTGCCGTTCCTGCTCAAGGAGCTGGCCTCGTCCTGGACCGGGGCGCCGAACACCAATTCTTCTTTCTACCTCAGGGATGTCGTTGCCGATTTCGACACCGAGGTCGTTCGCCGCATGAAGGCGGCCGGGCTGGTGCTGGTCGGCAAGTCGAACGCGCCGGAAAATGGCTGGTCGATCACCACCGAGCCGAAACTCTACGGTGTGACCAAGAACCCGTGGAAGGAAGGCATCACGCCCGGCGGCTCGAGCGGCGGCGCTGCCGCGGCCATCGCGTCGCGCATGGTGCCGATCGCCGAGGCCAGCGATGGCGCCGGCTCGATCCGCATCCCGGCCTCCTGCTGCGGCATTGTGGGCTTAAAACCGTCGCGCGGACGTGTCAGCCTCGCGCCGTTCGGCGACTATTGGTACGGCGGCGCCTATTTTCTCTGCTGCTCGCGCACCGTGCGCGACACCGCGGCCTATCTCGATGCGGTTGCCGGCGCGCTGCCCGGCGATCCCTACACGCCGCCGGTTCCAGATGGCAGCTGGCTCAGCCTCTCGGCGCGAGCGCCAAAGAAGCTGCGCATCGGCTTTTCCGTCACGCCGCCCAACGGCACGGCGATCGATGCGGAGGTGAAGGCGGCGGTGCTGGCGACCGTGGCGGCACTCGAGCGCCTCGGCCACCACGTCGAAGAGCATGACATGCCGCTCGACGCCAATGCTGTGTGGAAGACCTACACCAACATGACCTGCGTGCAGACGGCGGCGACGTTCGACTACCTTGAGACGGTGGTGGGGCGGCCGGTGACGCCAGGCGATGTCGAGGCGGTGACTTGGGCAATCATCGAGCGCGGCCGCTCGACCAGCGGCATCAGGCACATCTCCGATGTCGAGCAACTCAGGCAGGTCGGCCGCGACATCGTCGGCGACCTCGGCGCCTACGATCTCTTCATCACCCCGACCCTGACGCAGCTGCCGCGCCCGTTCGGCTATTACGACATGTCGGAAACAGACATCGATCGCTACAACGCCAAATGGGCGGACTCGGTGTTTGCCTTCCCCTTCAACATCTCCGGCCAACCGGCGATCTCGCTGCCGCTCGGCTGGTCGAAAGGCGGCGTCCCGATCGGCGTGCAGCTCGTCGGCCGCTACGGCGACGAGGCAACGGTGCTGGCCGCGTCGGCACAGTTGGAGCGAGAGATGCCGTGGAAGGGGCGGCGGCCGGCGGTGAGTGGGTAGGTGCTGGGCACCGCGTGCGGCTTCGAGATTGGCCAAATCCGCCCATCGCTTCGTCATCCACGGGCGGAGCAAGGAGCGCAGCGACGCAGCGCAGACCCGAGGATCCATGCCGCGACTTCAAAGCGTCGCTACGATGAAGAGTTCTGCTCCGCTGCATTCCTCGGCCAAGGTCACGGCATGGATCCTCGGGGCTCCGCGACGGAGCTTCGCTCCTGCTCCGCCCGTGGATGACGAAGGTGGGGAGGCTTCGGCCAATCTCCAGCGTGCAGACTCAAAGCCGGCTATCCAATCCTCTCCAACCGTCTCGGCAGACGATTCATGGCAACAGGCCCGTCCGGTGTGATCAGGAACTGGTCCTCGAGATTGAAGCTGGCGAGGCGGTCTATGTAGAGCGGGATTTCGAAGGCCAGCACCATGCCGGCTTCGATCACGACATCGCTGTCGGCCGCAATGAACGGCCATTGCTCTGAGAAGACGGACTGGCCGACGCCATGGCCGAAATGGCCGCGGCGGTAGGTACGCAGCCCTTGCCGCGCCAGGCTGTCGGTGGCGACGCGATGCACTTGGGCGAGCGTGGTTCCCGGAACAAGGGATGCCAGCCCGTCGTCAAAGGTCCGCTCGGCGATCGCGTGCAGTTCGGCCTGCTCGGCGGATGGCGGCCCGAAGGTGAAGTTGCGCGACATGTCGGAGGCGTAGCCGCCGACCGTGCAGACCATGTCGCACTTCAGCGGATCGCCCGGCATGGCTTTCGCATCGGTGCTTTTGAGCCGGGCGCCGAGCGTCACATATTCGGCTGTGGCGACCGGATGGGACAGGCCGGCCGCGGCCGTGGCGACGCCTTGCCGATAGAGGGCAATGAGATCGGCCTGACGCATGCCGGCCATGGCATCGACCTGCAGCCGCTCCAGCCCGGCCTCCGACAGGATGATGCCTTGCTGCAGCAGATCGATCTCGCGCGGCGACTTGACGGCCCGCAGCCTGTCGAGCACCGCCGAGCCGTCGACCATCGTGCAGCCCGGCAGCAGCGCCTGCATGGCAGCGAAATCAGCGGCGGGAACAAAATCGAGATCGACGCCGATCGTTGCGCGCTCGAGACCGAACCCGGTCAGGATCTGCTTCAGCTCATGGACGGAATTGGCCAACTCGAATGTAGCGGGCCGGGTAATGGCAGGCGTCCAGCCGGACGAGCCAAAGCCGGCCACTATGCGCCGCGCCAGCCCTTGCGCTGGCCTCGAGGCGTCAAACGTGGCGAATTCGATCCAGATCGGGTGGCTGCGGATGACGGCGTCGGGCAGAGCCAGTTGCAACTGTCCCGCATTGAAATCCGCCACCACCACGCCGATCGGCAGGCCTTGGCGGGCCGGGATGACGACGAAGCCGGCGCCGGCGCGCCGGAACAGTCCCGCCGGGCCGATCGAGGCGCCGGTCGCATAGTGGAAGGCCTCGGGTGCGCACAGCACCAGCGCCGCGATGCCCGCGCGCTTCATCAGTTGCGCCGCGCGCCTGCGATCGACAAAGCCTGTCATGATTTCCCCACTGTTCGAAGCGGCAACGAAGCACTCCGCGCATCGACAATCAAGCCGCTGACAGCAGCTACTTGATCGATTCCAGCTTGGCGACGGCGGCCGTGAAGCCAGCCAGCGATATCGGGATGGTGACCGGCTTGCGGGTGACCGATTCCATGCCGATGTTCAGATTGGTGCCGGACTTCATTGCCTTGATGAGATCCGCCGACAGCGGCGTGGCGGCATAAGCGCCGTTCTGGTCGCTGGTCTGGATGGCAATCGTCGTCTTCTGGCCCTGGTCGATCTGGAAGGAGGCGCCGGACGGCAGGAACAGGCCGTGTGGCAGGGCAAGCAGCATGGCGAGGCTGCCATTGCCGTTGTCGCGGCGCACGGTCACGGTCAGCACGCGCTGCCCGGTCTTGGCCTCGGTCAGGTTCTGCGAAACCTGGCACTGAAGCTCGCTGGTCGCCGAACCGCTGGAGCAGTTCACTGCCCATGGATTGGCATCGGCCGGTTTTGCATTGCTTTCAGCCGGCTTTGGCTGGGCCGGCTTGGCATCTTCGGCAAGGGCTGGGCCGGCGGCCAGACCAAGCCACAGGGCGGTCAGCCCCGCGGCCACGCCAAGTAAATTAGACTTCGCTAAAGTAGCTGTCATGTTATTTTGCCGGACGTCTTGCATGTTTCCTCACCGCGCCCGGTATTCTCCCGAGCACGGCTTGATACAACACCCGCGACTGTTTCGAAAGCTCGACCGGAGGCAAGAAAGCCGGCGAAATTACTGTGACCTTTCGGATACAGCGAACAATTTTACAGGGAGCTTTCAGAAATCGGAGCGCCCGAGACTCGCTATACAATAGAATTCGATTAAGGATTTACACGGGGCGCGTGTAGTCCCCGAAGGACTCGCCAGGGATGGGAACTACCGAGACTTCTCGGCAAGTTGGTGAGATAGCGGCGCGTGGGGAGGATTTCCACGCTCGCGCCGGCTATCGCCGTTCGCGAATCGCCAGGCATCTCTGGAAGACGACGGCGCTGACGACGCTGGCGCTCGGCCTTTCCGGTCCGGCGGTCCATGCCGATCCGAACGGCCTGTGGCAGCCGCAGATCCGCGCTATCATCGGCGCCGACAACAATGGCGGCAACGCCGCGCTCGAAGGTTTCATCCCGCTCAAGCAGACGGCCGAATCCGTGCTGTTCCTGGATGTCCGGGCCAAGCACGATTTCAAGGATGGTTTCGGCCAGGATGTCGGCCTCGGCATTCGCCGCATCGTCAACCCGGACCTGATGATCGGCGGCTACGCCTACCTCAACATCGAGAACTACAACTCCACCCAGTTCACCGCCGCCACGCTGGGCGCCGAGGCGATCACGCCTCATTTCGATGCGCATGTGAACGTCTATCTGCCGATCAAGGGCGATTCAACGGATCACTCGGCCAGCTCGACCCTGTCGATGGTCAGCAACCAGCTGATCGAGCAGATCTCGGTCATCGACCACCGCGACTACGCGGCGTGGGGCATCGAGGGCGAGATCGGTGCGCAGGTGCCGGTCGCCCTGCCCGACAAGCATTCGCTGCGGCTCGACATCGGCGGCTATCATTTCGAGGATCCGCATGGCGACGACGGCAGCGTCACCGGCGCCAAGGCCGGGTTCGAGTATACGATCGGCGATGTCTTCGGCAGCAACACGGAACTGGTCTTCGCCGGCGAGGTCCGCAACGACAATCGCGACGACACCCAGTTCGCCGGCAGTGTGCGGCTGAACATCCCGTTCAATCCTGGCAGCGGCTCGGACAATGCAGACGGGACCGATAGCGGGGCGGAGCCGGTCTATCCGGTCAGCGAAGGCCTTCGCAAGCGCGTCAACGAACGGGTGCGTGGCGACATCGGCGTCCGCGTCCAGTCGCAGACGCTGACCGGCGGCACGACCACGCGCATCGCCATCAACGCCGCCACCAGTGCCGCCTTCGGCAAGTTCTATTTCGCCGACGGCGGCCTCGCCGGCGCCGGCACGCTGGCCGACCCGACGACGCTGGACGACGCCGTGACCAAGTCGGGTGCGAACGGCTTTGTCGTCGCGCTTGGCGGCAACGGCAATCTGACGACCGGCGGCGTGACGCTCGCCAATGGCCAGACCGTCATCGGCGGCGGCGAAAGCGTCACCGCCAGGCTGTTCGGTGGCGGCACCAGCACCTTCAACCTGGGCGGCAGCGACGGCACGATCCAGGGCACCAACGTCGTCAACCCCGTCATCACGCTGGGCAACGGCAACACGCTCAACGGCATCACCATCACGGGCGGCGCCAACGGCATTTTGGGCAACAACATCACCGGCGCGACGCTGACCAATGTGACGGTCACCGGTGCGGGCGGCAACGGCGCCGACTTCACGGGCAGCTCGACCGGCATCACCGGCTCCAACTTCACCGCCACCGGCAACGGCCTCGACGGTCTGCACATCGACGGCGACGGCACCTACAATTTCACCGGCACGACGCTGCTGCAGGGCAATCTCGACGACGGTCTCGATATCACCGGCAAGGGCACCTACACCTTCGCCACCGTCAATGCGCAGGACAATACCGACCGCGGCATCACCGTGCAGGGCACCTCGACCGGCGGGACGTTCACCACCACCGGCGGCACAATATCGGGCAATGGCGGCACCGCCGTCTTCATCGATCCGATCACCGCTCATGTGGTGCTGGACTCGATCAGCCAGAGCGGCGGCACGTCGGGTGTCGTGCTCGAGAATGTCGCGGGCAGCTTCACGGTCAACGGTGCGACGACGATCTCCAACACGACCGGACCAGCGATCGCCATTTCGGATTCGCCGGCGACGATCCGCTTCGGCGACATCAGCATCACCAACCCCGGCGCCGACGGCATCTCGTTTGCCGGCGTCAATGCGGCGGTGGTCGCCGGCAACATCGTCATCTCCGGACTGGGTGTCGGCACCGGCCTCGACTTCTCCGGATCCAGGACCAATTTCACCGCGCAGTCGCTCAACATCACCGGCACCGGTGCTGCCGGCTCGATCGGCATCGACCTGACCTCACCGAGTGTTGGCGGGGCGGTCATCACCATCACCGATGGCGGCGTCATCACCAATGTCGATACCGGCGTGCGGCTGGGCATAGCCGGCACGCCGGGGGCCACGGCCAACGCCGAATTTACCTTCGGCGGCGATTCCAGCTCCATCTCCGGCATCACCGCCTCGCTCGATGCGCGCGGGCTCAATGAGGGCAGCGGCCACTACGCCTTCGGCACGACACAGTTTACCGGCCTGCAACTTTACGATCTGCGCAACTATATCTTCGTCGCGGCCGGGGCTTCGGGCGGCGGCACGTCGATCACCGACCTCGCCTCGATCGATTATGCCGACAGCATTACCGCCAGCGACGCCATCATTGTGCTGGTCAACCGCGGGACAATCGACGACGCCACCGGCTTCTCGCTGAGCGACGGACAGGAACTGGCCTCGTTCGGCAACGGCCGCGAGTTCTCGCTCGGCGGGGTGCCGTTGAATGTCACCGGCACCAACGTCCATCATGACGAATCCATCTCGGATTCCGCGGGCGCGGCAACGCTGACCAGTTCCGGCGGCGGCGATGTCGTGACGCTGGGCAACGGCAACACGTTGCTCGATTTCAATATTTCCGGTGGCGCCGCCGGCGGCATACACGGCCTGGGCATCAATGGCCTGACCGTCCAAGGCGTGACGGTCAGCAATGTCGCTACCGGCCTCTTCCTCGATGGAGTGACCGGTACGGTCTCGGTCGACGACCTGACCGTCCAGACCGCATCTCAAACCGGCATCGCGCTTGTTGGTTCGAGCGCGACCGTCAATTTCACCGGCAACACCAAGATCACCAACGCCACCAGTGCCGCGCTGTCCACCAACAATTTCGACGGCATCGCCACCTTCGACGATCTCGACATCACCGGCGGCGGCGTAGGCATAGGCATCGTCGGCGGTTCCAGCGGAACCTTGACCTTCGGGGTCGGGAGTTCCATGGCCAACACGAGCAGCAACGCCTTCTCCATCAGCAACTCGACGCCCAACGTCACCTACAACGGCACCATCAACCAGACCGCTGCTACCAGCGCGGTGACGATCTCTGGCATGAGCGGCGGCAGCGCCACGTTCGGCGGAGCGATCACCGCCAGCACCGCCACCGCCTTCGCGATCAACCTGAGTGGCAACACCGGCGGCACAATCAAATTCACCGGCGGGCTGGATCTGACCACGACGATCGGCACCGGCTTCAGCGCCACCGGGGGCGGCACGATCACAGTCGCGGCCGCAGGCACGGAGCAGATCACCACCGGCACCGGCCACGCGATCTATCTCGACGGCGTCACCATCGGCACCGGCGGCATGGCGTTCGACAGCATCACGACAGGCGTCGTGGCAGCCACAGCGCTCAATTTCAATGCCGTCTCGGGCGGCCAGTTCCTGGGTGGCAATGTCACTATCGGTGGCACCGGTGCCGGCATCAACGGCGTTGCAATCAACGCTTCGTCATCGACCTTCACCATCACCAATTTGGTGACGACCAATGTCGCGGGCACCGATGTCAGCCTGACCAACAACACGGGCTCGATCACGATCCTCGGTGGCACCATCACCAATTCGGGCGTTGGCGACGGTGTCGTCGTTTCCGGTGGCAGCGCGACAATCGGTGTAGCGGCCAACATCTCCAGCTCGGCAACCGTGCCAGGCACGGCGGTCAAGGTCGACGGCACCACCGGCGGCTCGGTGACCTTCAGCGGCAGCATCACCTCGACCGGCACCGGCAATCTTTTCGCGATCGGCTCGTCGCTGCCCCCGGTCGGCGGCGCGATCAGCTTCATCGGCTCGACGCTGTCTGCGACGGGCGGCGGTGGTGCCGTCGTCACCGGCCTTGCCGGCACGGCGACGCTGAACGTCACAGCTCCGCTGTCGATCACCGGCGCGACGGCTACTGGCCTGGCCGTCGCCAATGTCGCCAGCACCGCATCGGCGACCTTCGGGGCGGTGACCGTGTCGGGCGCCACGGGCAATGGCATCGACATCACCAACAATGCCGGCGCCGTCACCTTCGGCACCACCAGCGTGACGATGGGTTCGACCGTCGGTCCAGCCGGCATCAACTTCGCCCTGACCAATGCCGATGTCACATTTGGAACAACCAATGTGACGATGGGCTCCGGCGCCAACCAGACCGGCATCGACTTCAGCGGTTCGTCAACGACAGCCGATTTCGGCGTGACGACGATCACCGGCACCGACGACCTGACCTCGCGCGGCATCGACCTGTCGTCGACCATCGGCAACAAGACCATCACCTTCCTGCAGGGCTCCAGCATCTCGAAGGTCGGCGTCGGCGTCGAACTGTCGTCCGGCGGCACAACGGCGACGTCGGCCAACGCCAATTTCACCTTTGGCGACGGCAATGCGGGCGACGGGCTGGAATCCTTCATCAGCGCGGCCGCCGGCGGCTATACGGTCAACACGATCGGGCTCGATCCGACGCTCGGCAATTATGATTTCGACGATGTCGCCTTCACCGGCAGCGCCAATCTGGCCAGCGCGGTCGGCGGGGTCGTCATGATTTCCCAGGACGGTGGTGTGATCGCTGCCGGCACCAACGGGCTCAGCGCCGCGGTGACCACGGTCACGGCCGCCCAGGCCGATGCCATGACCGGCACACTGACCTTCGCCTTTGTCGGCACGGTCGATCTGAGCGCCACGCCGTTCACGCTCGATTCGGGCCAGTCGATCGCCGGCTTCGGCAACGGCAGTTCGATCATCACCTCCGGCACCATCCAGCCAATCAATGTCCAGGGCAATCTCGGCGCCACCGGCGGCAACGTCACCGGCAATGAGGGCGTGGTCAAGAGCACGGGCGGCGATACCTTGCAGCTGCTCGGCAGCAACCAGGTGCGCGACACCGCGTTCGACTTCAGCGGCGGCAGCGGTTCGGTCTTCCTTGTCGACCAAGGTACGATCGTCGACAATGCCGGCGGCATCTTCATCGAAGGCGTCACGATCACCCACGTCGCCGCGGGCCAGACCGCGTTCAAGGTCGTCGGCCTCGACAGCAATTTGTCGATCACAGACAACAACATCAACGTTGCCGGCACGCTGCTCGACGTCGATGGCGGCGCCGGCAACATCACGGTCACGCGCGGCACCTTGCCCAACAGCGGATCGGCTGGCACGCTGACCGGCGGCGGCATCTCGATCGCCAACCGCAGCGGCGGCACGGTCGATTTCACCGACAAGGTGACGGTCAACGGCAATGGCGTCTCGCTGACAGGCAATGCCGGCTCCACGATCACCTTCGCCGATGTCGACATCACCACGAACGGCGTGACAGCGTTCAGCGCCACCGGCGGCGGCACGGTCAATGTCGTGACCGGCACGATCAACGCCACCAACGCGCAGGCGGCGGCGCTCGACGGCATCACGGCCGGTATCAACTTCGCCTCGACAAGTGCCACATTCGCTTCCGGCAGCGGCGTCAACCTGCAGAACCTCAGCGGCACGGCAAGCCTCGGCACCGGTACGCTGACCAACACCGGTTCGGGCACGTCGTTCAATGTCGGCTCGGGGACCGCAGCCAGCGGCGGCAACGCGACGATTTCCTATGGCGGCACGATCGCCAGCAACGGCACGGGCGCCGCGGTGTCGATCCAGAGCATGACCGGCGGCTCGGTGACGCTGTCGGGCAATCTCACCGATACCAATGCGGCGGCCGGCGGCAACATCGTCGTTGCCGGCAACGACGCGGCCGCGATCACCTTCTCGGGCACCAGCAAGGTGATCAGCACGGGCGCGACGGACGGCGTGAGCTTGGGCATCATTGGCAATTACGCTTCAGCCGTCCCGGCACTCAATACCAACAGCACGATCGACATCACCAATGGTGGCCTTGCTATAACGACAATGACCGGGGCGGGCTTCGTCGCAATTGGCGATTTAGGCCCGGCTGGCGCGACCTCCACCATCATTACCGTCACCGGCGCCGGCAACGAGATCAATGCCGGCAGCGACGGACTTGTGGTGTATGGTGCCAATGTCGGCAGCGCCGGCATTACCTTCGACAGCATCTCGGCGGACTCCACGATCCCTGCCCTTCCCGGCGACCCCGGCGGTGCCGGCGTGACGCTGTTGGGCGCCAATCTCGTCGGGGATGTCAACATCGGCGGCCTGAGGGATACTGGATACACCGGCGCCTGGCTGTACGCCCTGAGTGGCACCGGGGAGGTCAACTTCACCGGCACGATCGATCTCGACGTCCAATATGCCGGGTTCGATATCGGCGGTCCCGAGGTTGGCACCGTCAACATCGCCAATGTCGCCGGATCCACCCTGACCATCGATGGCGGCCAGTTCGGCATCATACAGAGCTCGCAGGGCGGGACCGTCAACGTCGGCGTCAACGGCAGCGCCAGCATCACGAACACCACCCTCTCGGCTATCAGCCTCGGCGGCGGCAATGACCTGGCCTTCACCACGCTGACCTACAAAGGTTCGATCACGGTCGGTGCGGGATCGGTGATAAGCGCCAGCGGCGATGCGACCCGTCTGAACATGAGCGGTTCCGTCGTTTCCACCACGTCATCGACGGCCTTCGACTTCTTTGGCCATGCCGAAGGCATATACGATATTTCGAGCACCATCGATCACAGCGGTGGCGAGGGTGTCGCCATCGGCGGCTCGGCCAACGGCACGGTCACCTTCTCTGGTACGTCGAAGATATTCAACACCGGCGCCAACGATGCCATCGTCAAGGCACCGTCGTACGTGATGGACCCGCAGACCAAGGGCACGCTCAACTTCACCAATGGCGGCCTCGTCATCACCACCAGCAGCGGCGCCGGCTTCACCGCCAGCACCTTTGGCCCCGGCACGATCAGCGTCACCGGCGACGGCAACACCATCACCACCGGCACGGGCACGGCGCTGAAGCTTGGCGACGCGACGGCGGTCGTCGCCGGGGCGAAAGGCGCGACGGTCGGCGCCGGTGGTATCAAGTTCGATACGATTTCGACCAACGGTGCTGCGACCGGCATATCGCTCAACAATGTCAGCGGCGGCACCCTCAATCTCGGCGCGGTCGACCTGCAGGGAGTCACCACGACCGGCGTCCAGGTCTCTGGCACGCTCGGCTCGACGCTGAATTTCGCCGGCCTGACCATCGGGCTCAATGCCGCCAATGCGGTCGGCCTCGACCTCAACGGCGCGGCGCTCGGCGCGAGCAACATCACCGCGGACGATTTCGATGTAGCCGGCGGCGGCTTCGCTGGCACGATCGGAATCGACATGGCCGGCACCACCGGCACGGGCACCATCCAGCTCGGCGACACCGTCAACAACAATCCGGCCGGCCAGAAATCGACTATCGCCAATGTCGGCTATGGCGTGCAGTTCTCCAGCACCACCAACGCCAGGCTGGTGTTCGGCGACGGCGCCGGCCCGGCCGAGTCGTCGATCGCAACCACCGGCGGCCAGGTCATCCACACCACCGATAGTTTGCCGACCAATGGCGACTACAATTTCAACGACGTCAATTTCACCGGCGACGTTTCCAACCTGTCATCGATCAGCGTCTACTACGTCACCGAAGGCGGCACCGGCGACGGCAGCCTCGCCAATCCGGGCAGTTACGCGGGCGCACAGGCTTCCACGGCCAACGTCGTGGTGCTGATCGACAAGAACGTCAACGGCGCCCAGGAAACCGTCGACCTGAGTGGCACCACGTTCAACCTCGATGACGGGCAGGTGCTGCTCGCCTTCAAGAGCGGCGACGCGGCGGTCGATGTTTCGCAGCTCGGTGTCGACACCAGCAGCGGCGCCTCCGCCGCGTTCCACTTCACCACGGTGCAGAACTCGCCGATCATTTCGGCGCCGGGGGGCATCGACACGCTGCGGCCGGTCCTGCAGAGCAACAACGCCACGCAGGTCATCAACCTGGCGACATCAGGCAGCGGCATCTTCACGGGCGGCATCCAGAACCTGATCGTCAGCAATCTCGGTTCCGGTGCGGGCGTTGCCGCCAACGCCACCGGCGCCTCCAGTTTCTTCGTCAGGAACAACACCATCGCCGCCGGCGGCAACGCGCTCGATTTCTCCACCACGGGAGCTCCGGCCAATACGCTTCTGCTGTCGATTGACGGCAACACGCTGCAATCGACCGGCTCCGGCCTCGCAGCGTCCTTCGCCGGTCAGAACATCAATGCAACCGACAACTCAATTGCGATCAGGTCGTTTGCCGGCAACAAGGTGACCGGCGGCGCCGGCAGCGGCGGCATCGCCTTCAACAATGTCCGCTTCGATTCCGACGGCGCCGGCGGCACGGTCAGTGCCGGCATGCTCGGCATCGGTAACCCAGGCGCTCGCGTGCAGGGCAATGGCCTCAGTTTCACCAACACCAGCGGTACCCTTGATCTGGGCACGCTCAGCCTTGCCAACAATGGCGGCACCGGTGTCATCGCCAACACCAAAACCACCAATTTCACGCTGAACAACAGCGGTGGCGTGGTCACCACCAACAACGGCGCGGCATTCGATCTCGATCCGCTGACCGTCAACATGACGTTTGCCACCGTCAGCGCCCTAGGCGGCGCCAGCGGCATCATCTTCGACGGCGTCGCCGGGACCTTCACCGTCACCGGCGGGACAAGCATCACCAACACGACGGGCTTCGGCATCGATGCCATCAACACCAACACTGGCACCTTCAACTTCAACACGGTGACGGTGAACAATGTCACCGTCCCCAACACAGGCGGCGGCATCCGAGTCCAGACCGGCACGCTCAACGTCACCGGTCTCGCCAACATCGACACGACCAGCGGCGTTGGTCTCTCGCAGGCCGGCGGCACAACCAGCTTCACCAATGGCGTCACCATCGACACCACCGCCGGCACCGGCATTCTCGCCACCGGCGGCACGATGGGCATCACCGCTACGGCTGCCGCCCAGACGGTGAACGCAACCGGCGGCACAGCGATCAATCTCTCCGGTGTCGCCGCCACCATCGCGCTCGATTCGACCTCGTCGGCCGGCGGCGTCAACAATGTCAGCCTGACCAATGTCAGCGGAGCGCTCAATCTCGGCACCGGCGCGCTCAGCGGGGCGACGGGCGCGTCCTTCAATGTCGTCGGCGGCACGGCTGCCGTGAGCTATTCGGGCACGGTCAACAATTCGGGCGCATTCAGTCCGGCGCTGAATGTCCAGAGCCGGCTTGCCGGCGCCGGCCTCGTCGCCCTGAGCGGCAATCTGACGGCCAGCGGGCTGGGCGTATCGCTGAACAACAATGCAGGCGGCACGGTGACGGTGTCCGGCGCCTCGAACAGCTTTACCGGTGGGGGCACCGGCATATCGATCACCGCCAACACCGGCGGCACCTACAACATCAGCGGCGCCAGCTACGCCATCGGCATGAGCGGCGGCGGGCTTGGCGTCGATATTGCCGGCAACAGCGCCCCGGTGACGGTCAATTTCAACGGCGGCGGGCTGGCGATCGTGACCTCGGCAGGCGCCGGCTTCAATGCCACGGGCACCGGCACGGTCAGCGTCACCGGCGTGGGCAACTCCATCGCCACGGGCACCGGTGTGGCGATGAACCTGAGCGGCGTCACCGTCGCGGCCACCGGCATGAATTTTTCCTCGACCAGCAACGGCGCCGGCGGCAACAGCGCCGTCGTCCTCACCAACGTCATCGGGTCGGGGACGATCAATCTCGGCGCCGGCTCGCTGGTCGGCGGCAGCGCGGCAACCATCGCCGTCAGCGGCGGCACCGCCAACCTCAACTATACCGGCAATGTCAGTCAGTCGAACAATGCCACCCTGGTCAGCGTCGCGGGCGGCCACAGCGGCACGCTCAACTTCGCCACCGGCGCGCTGTCGGCGACGAACGGCACCGGCCTGCAGTTCGACAATGCGGACGGCATCTACAGTTTCGTCGGCACGACGACGCTGAATGGCGGCAATGCCAGCGTCGACATCCTCAACGGCTCGGGCGGCACGTTCAATTTCGGCACCGGCACCTCGATCATCAGCCCAAGCGGCACCGCGTTCAATGTCAATGGCGGCACCGCCACCGTCACCTATGCCGGCACGATCACGCAAGCCACCACCGGCCAGCGCATGATCGTCGTCGCCGACACCGCCGGCGGTTCGGTGAATTTCACCACTGCCGTGGCGAACGGGCTCAACGACACCGGCGGCACCGGCATTGTGATCGACGGGGCGGCGGGCAGCGTCACCGTCAACAATGCCAGCCTGACGGGCACGGCCGGCATCACCATTCTCGGCGATTCGCTGAACAACGCGACCGGCACCTACACCTTCAACAATGTCGCCATCCAGACCGACGCGGGGGCTGCGAACCATGCCTTTGTCGTCGACGGCGATCAGGGCACGCCAGGCAATGACGACGTCAGCGCGGTCGTCAACCTGAACAATGTCGACATCACCAACCCCGGCGGCAATGTCGCAAATATCCGCGGCATGGCCGGCGGTTTAATCAATTTCGACAGCGCCAGCTCGATCATCCGCAGCGATGGCGGGCTGGGCATTGCCGTGCTCAGCAACGCCGGCGGCACGATCAACTTCGGCGGCGCGGTCAAGACGCTCTCGACCGGTGTTAATGCCGCCGTCATCCTGACCAGCAACCCCGGCGCGACCATCAACTTCACCAATGGCGGGCTGATTATCAACACAACGAGCGGCGGCGGCTTCAGCGCCACGGGCGGAGGGACGGTGACGGTGCAGGGCACCGGCAACACGATCACCTCCGGCACAGGCACGGCGCTCAACGTCGTCAACACGACGATCGGTGCCAGCGGGCTGAATTTCCAGAGCATTTCGGCGAATGGCGGCACCAACGGCATCGTGCTCAACAATACGGGCTCGGCTGGATTGACCGTTACAGGCGTCGGCACCACCGCCGGCTCGGGCGGCACTATTCAGAACACAACCGGGCGCGGCGCCAGTTTCATCAGCGCGAGCAACATCACGTTGAAGAACATGAATTTCACCAATGCCGGCACCGACGATCTCGATGCCGACAATTCGGGGCTTTCGACCGGTGACAACCTCGCGACCAACGCGGCCATCCACCTTCAAAACGTCTCTACGGCGACGCTGGACCGGATCGCCATTTCGGGCGGCGCCGAGCAAGGCATCAACGGCAATACCGTTTCGAACTTCACACTCAGCAACAGCAGCATATCGAATGCCGGCAATGGCGCGGATGAAGACGGCATCCATTTCTACAACATGTCCGGCATCAGCGCGGTCACGAACACCACGATCACGGGCAGCGGCGACGACAACTTCCAGCTGCAGACCCAGTCCGGCACGCTCGCGCTGACGATTTCAGGCGGCAGCTCGACCGGCGCCGTGCTTGGCAGCGGGTATCTGTTCGGCATCCGTGGAACGTCGAACGCCACGATCAACTTCTCGGGTGCCAATTCGAGCAACAACTTCAGCGGTGGTATCGTCGCCGATGCGTTCGACAGTTCCACGATGAACCTGAACGTCATCAACAGCACGTCGAGCAGCAACAACGATCAGCTGTCCGTCAGCGCCGGGGACAACAGCGATGTGAGCCTCGTCGCCACCGGCAACACGCTGAGCAGTACGGCCACGGGCGACTTCGTCGTGGTGAGCCTACTCGGCTCGGCGTTCGGCAACGGCTTCACTTTTGACGCTCGAATTGAAAACAACACCATCACGGTCGCAAACGGGCTGACAGCTGATGGCATATCGGTAATCAATGCCGGCGGCGGCGCCATGCGGGTCGGGATCAAAAACAACACCATCGATTATGCCGGCTCGCAACGCGCCATCCTTGTCCAGACCGGACAGGACGGCGCCGGCAGCATCCTGGCCCAGATAACCGGCAACGCGATTGACATCAAACTGGATGGCGCCGGAAATGCAGTCGCTGGCATTCTCGTTCAGTCGGGCATCACGTCGCCGACGGGAGATGGTTCATCCATCGATTTGAACATAGGCGGCGCCGGCGCTCTGGCCAACACCTTCACGCATTCGCTTGGCGGCACCATGGCGGCCGGCGACATCCGGGTACGTCAACGCAACAACGGGACGATCAACCTTAGTGGCTATGCCGGGGCCCCCACGGATCTGGCCGCCGCCATCGCCTATCTGAACAGCCGCAATACAGTTGTTTCTGCATCAACTGCGACGGCCGACTCGACCGGATTTACCGGGCTCGCCACGCCGCCGTTCCCGTGATGACGACGCTGATGAGGTAGAAAGGCCACCACTCGGCCGGTTCAGTGCCGTGATCTTGGTGCGATGATTTACAGCCTTGGATGTGTACTGTCTTCCTGCGCCTCTCGTTATTTAAATACTGTCTATTATTTTATAAAGTCCTATTTTGTTAGAGAGCCAAGTAGACTTTTGTGTCGTTCCGTGTATTCTACTGATATCTAATGAGGGCGCGAGACATGGCCGAGCCATTTCTATCGGAAATCAGGATTATGTCATTTGTCTTCCCGCCCAAGGGTTGGGCGCTCTGTAACGGGCAGCTTTTGCCAATCAACCAGAACCAGGCGCTATTTTCACTGCTTGGAACCACTTTCGGCGGTGACGGCCAGGTCAATTTCGCACTGCCCGATTATCGGGGACGTATCCCAATCCACGTCGGAAGCAGTCACACACTTGGCGAGCGCGGTGGCGAGCAAAACCACACGCTGTCGATTTCCGAAATGCCGACACACGTTCATTTTGCGCAGGCCAGCACAAACACCGGTAGTAGCCAAGATGGTGTTGGGAACGTTTTGGGGGTGGTTCCGGGGCGGCTGTATAGCGACTTCGCGAACGTGACGACGCTGAGCCCGAGCACAATTGCCAGTATTGGCGGCAGTCAGGCGCATCTCAACATGCAGCCGTTCCTGACGCTGAGCTTCTGCATCGCCCTGCAGGGCATTTTTCCTTCGCCAAATTAAGGAGGCGCGACCATGGCACAGCCTTACGTTGGCGAGATACGCATGTTTGCCGGCAACTTCGCGCCGGCCGGCTGGATGTTCTGCGAGGGACAATTGCTGCCGATCTCGGAGAACGAGACACTTTTCCAGCTGATTGGCACAACCTATGGCGGCGATGGCGAGAGCACCTTTGCGCTGCCCGACCTGCAAGGCCGTGTTCCGCTCCATCAGGGCAACGGCTTTATCCTCGCGGAGACGGGAGGCGTGGAGGAAGTCAATATGACAATTTCCCAGATTCCTTCACACAGCCATCCAATGGTCGCGTCCCTGAATATTGGTCAAGATACCAGTCCCAGCGGGAAGGTCGTTGCACAGATTGGCGGTGGCGCCTTGCCCTACATCCAGGACACGACCGATACCAACATGGCCCAGCAGGCTGTAACAGCCGTTGGCGGCAGCCAGCCGCACAACAATTTCCAGCCGTATCTTTGCATCAGCTTTATCATTTCACTTTTCGGCATCTTTCCGTCGCCCACCTGAGAGGACATCATGGCTGACCCGTTCGTCGCCGAAATCCGGATCTTTCCGTTCAATTTCGCGCCCAGGGGCTGGGCGTGGTGCGACGGGCAGTTGCTGCCGCTGTCGCAGAACACGGCGCTGTTTTCGCTGCTAGGCACCACTTATGGCGGCGACGGCAAGTCCAATTTCGCTTTGCCCGATCTGCAAGGCCGTGCGCCGATGTTCTGGGGTCAGGGGCCGGGCTTGTCCCTGCACGATCTTGGCGAGCCTGGCGGTACGGAAACGGTAACCCTGCTCGAAATCGGAAATTCCTAACCACACTCACGCAATGCGCGACCATGACATTGATCTGGGCGAGCTCAATGCGCCGTCATCGACGCGAAGCCTGGCCAAATCCACCAACGCAACAATCTATACCCCGGCGGCCAACCTGACGCAGATGAGTCCTCAATCGCTCCCCCCCGCCGGCGGCGACCTGCCACACAACAATCTGCAGCCCTATCTGACGCTCTATTTCTGCATCGCACTGCAAGGCGTCTTCCCACCAAGAACCTGAATTCCGAGCCAACAGGGCAGGGACCAATACGATGGCCAAGAAAGCAGCATCAGAGTCGAAAGCCCCCGCCGCGAAGACGCCAGCGCCAAGGGCGGCTTCCAAGGCCAGGGATGGCGGGCGTCCGGTGCGCTCCGGTCCCGCGCCCGTCTACCAGCACAAGCCGGCCGGCACGTCGTTTTTCGAACTGTCGCGGCTGATGGTGGTGGGGATCGATTCCGCCAAGGGGCAGTTGATCCAGAAGGCGCAGCTTTCGCCGAACGGGCCATGGCCTTCGGCCTGGTCGTTCATCGCGCCCGGCGCCTGGGTGATCATGACGGCGGGCCTCACCAAGGACGGCCGTGTCGCCGTGGTCGCGCAGCCATCGGGAACCACCAATCTGTCCTTCATCACCGAAGACGCCAACCAGATCGGCCCGGTCGAGAAATGGACCGCGCCGATGGGCATCGGCACGCCGCCCGGCGCCACCTCCTATCAGAAGCTTTCGATGGCGCGCGATGCCGACGGCCGCATCGAGGTCTTCGTCACTGACAATCAGGGCCGCATCTGGTGGATCTACCAGAATCCGGACCAGATCGTGCAGGTGCAGAAAACCATCACGCCGCCGGGCACGACGACACCGATCGTCGTCACCGTCGACGTGCTGACGCCGCCGGCCAAACCGTGGAGCGACTGGATCCAGATCCCCGGCGGGCTGGTGACGGTTTCGGCGATACGCCAGGGCGACGGCCGCATCGCCCTGTTCGGCATCAATTCGAACCTGCATCTCTATCGCTGCCAGCAGGCGAAGGCGCAGGCCCTGAAGGCCGCCGACTGGACGGGTTGGGTGCAGATCGACACGACCCAGACAGGTGGCTTCATCGAGATGGCGCCGGTCGTCGGCCCGCTGGGCGCCACCAATCTGTTCGCCCTGACCCAGAACGGCCAGGTGCTGCACACGCGCCAGATGCCCGCCGGATCGGATACGTGGACGCAGTGGGCGACACCCGGCTACTCCAGGGCGCCCAACCTTGCGCTTGCCGCCGGCATCCAGGGCGACGGCGATATCGTGCTGGTCGCCGCCGACCAGCAGCACTTCCTCCAATTCAACGCGCAATGGGATGCCTATACCCAGAACTGGTCGGGATGGCGCGATTTCGGCGCATCCCTTCGCTCGACGCGCCTGACGCTCAACTACAATGCCGACGGCCGGCTCGCTTTGTTCAGCCTGGCGCTCATGCCGGACGGCACCAACGGCCTGTGGACGATCAACCAGATGGGCATCGACAGTTCCGAATGGGAGTATAACTGGACGTCGCTGACCGACAACAATCTCAAGCAGATCGTCGTCGTGCGCGACCTGACGCCGCCGGTCTGACGGTTGATTTACGCCAGCGTGGCGCAAGCGAAGCAGGCCCGTCCGGTCTGGCCCCGGTCTGACACGGCCGGGCTCGGCTTCCGCGCTGCGACGGAAGCGGATTTGCCGTTCCTGTCGCGGCTCTATGCCTCGACCCGCTTCGAAGAACTCGCAGTGACGTCGTGGAGCGAGGCGCAGAAGGCCGAATTCCTCGGCATGCAGTTCCAGGCCCAGCATGCGCATTACCGAAAACACTATCCCGAGGCCGACTGGCTGGTGGTGGAACGCGATAGCGAAGACATCGGCCGCCTCTATGTCGAGCGCTGGCCAAGCCAGCACCGCATCATCGACATTGCCTTCCTGCCGCATCATCGCCGCAAGGGCTACGGCACCGCACTGCTCTGTGACCTCATCGACGAGGCATGGTTAGCCGGCAAATCAGCATCGATCCATGTCGAGAAGCACAATCCGGCGAGACGGCTTTATGCCGCGCTGGGCTTCGCGGTCGTCGAGGACAAGGGCGTTTATGACCTGATGGACTGTGCGCCGGGGGCGGCGGGGCTGGTATGTGACGGCGAGCATCGCAAGCGGCGGCTCTCACCAACGAAGAGGAGAGGCTTCAGCTAATTTCGAAGCGATCAGACCCTCCCTGCGTCAAGCCTCTAGTTGAACACCGCCTCGTACAGCCGCCCGGTCGCATCGGCGGCGACCGGCACGATGAAGATCTCGTGGCTGCCGCTTTCCCCCGTGAAAAGATAGGTCGCCTGCGGCAGCGCGATGTCGCGCGGGCCTTTGAACAGCAGCGAGAAACCGCCACCCGGGCGCGGGCTGGCGGCGATGGGCTTGACCGCGCTCAGTTCGAGCGGGATCTGCCGGCCCCCGGCTTCGACGGTGAAGGTTTGTCCCTGCTCGAAATCCGACACCGACGCCATTCCGTTTCCCTCAATCTGTCCGCTGGAGCGGTTCAGCGTTCGGATCGCTGATCCGGCTTTTGTTTCTTCGCAGTTGCCAAGGGAAAACCGCTCCACACTTTTCCTGGAATTGCTCCAGCGGAGGCACTGTCGCCGCTTCGCCGCAAGCTGTCCAGAGGCGGGCAGGCCGGCGGTCGTGTTCCCCAAGACAATCGACCGCCGCATCCCAAAATACAGCACCGCCTGTCCTTTTATGCGCGCAAGAGACGCTGTAGTACTTTGTTCCTGCGCGGGATTCCTTTCGACCCAAGATCAGCGCAAACAAGCATAGATCCCGGCTTCGGGACCATTGGCAGCCTGATGGGCGTGCGGTAGACGGATGATGGCGGATGCAAAGACGAACGGGACGGGCGATGCGTTGCCGCTGTTCTATTCGAGGCCCGAGGCGCTCAATCCGGCGCGGCACGGCTCGCTAGGCCTGACCGCGCGCAGCGACTTCGGCTTCGCCCGCTCCGCGCACGCCATTCCGGTGGTCGCGTCGGAAATGCCGGCGGCGATGCGATCCTACCCGATCGTCTTTATCGGCCCGGCCAAGTCGCCGGTGATCATCACCGGCGTGCGCCAGAACGAGAACCTGTTCGTCGATGCCGACGGCAAATGGACCGGGCCGCACTACATCCCCCCTATGTCCGGTTCATCCTGGCCGAAGACCCGACATCGGCCGGCCGGCTGACGCTGTGCGTCGAACGGGCCAGCGACCGGGTCGTCGACCAGTTGCTGGCGCCGTCCCGCGATGACAAGATCCTGCCGTTCTTCACCGGCAACGAGCCGACCGAAGCGACCAAACAGGCGCTCGCCTTCTGCAACCAGTTCCAGATCGACTTCAGAGCCACCCGCGAGATGGTCGAAAAGATCGATGCGCACGGCCTGTTTTCACCGCGCCAGAGCAAGGTGACGCTGGAAGGCGGCGAGGTGCTCAACCTCACCGATTTCCAGGTGATCGACGAGCCGGCCTTCAACAGATTGAGCGACGAGGCGTTTCTCGACCTGCGCAAATCCGGCGCGCTCGGCCTGCTCTATTGCCACCTCGCCTCGACCAACAGCTGGACCTCGCTGGTGCATCAGGCGTCGCTGCGGAAGGCGGCTGGGGCGAAGAGCGCCTGAGGAAAACGTTGCGGTTTTCCCGGCGTAACCTTCCAATCGATGCGTCCGGGCGGACAAGCCGGCTAGGCAGCAACCCTTCTGTCGTGCCGCCCTTCGCTGATCTCCTCGGCGAGCTTGTCGCAGAACGCCTCGAGATCGCCGGGGTTGCGGCTGGTGACAAGTCCCTGGTCGGTAACGACCTTGCTGTCCTCCCACAGACCGCCGGCGTTGATCACATCGGTCTTGATCGATTTGTAAGACGTGACCCGGCGACCCCTTACGATGCCTGTCTCGACGAGAAGCCAGGGCGCATGACAGATCGCGCCGACGACCTTCTTGGCCGACCAGAACGATTCGATGAAGCCCAGGGCCTTTCGCTCGACACGCAGCAGATCGGGATTGATGACCCCGCCGGGCAGGACGATCGCGTCATAGGCGTCCGCTCGCGCCTCATCCAAAGTCTTGTCGACGGGAACTTCTCGGCCCCAGTCCTTGAGATCCCAGCCTCTGATCTTGCCGCTTGCGAGCGACACGACATCGACCTTGGCGCCCGCCTCGCGCAGCTTCTTCAGCGGCACCTCAAGTTCGGATTGCTCGAACCCGTTCGTCGCCAGGATAGCGACGTGCTTGCCGGAAATGTCCTGCATGGCTTTCTCCATCGTTGCGTTGATGGAGCGCTAACGAGGCGAGGCGGGAACCGTTCCTCGCTGTAATTTTATGTGACTCCTGGGGAATTCCGCCGAAACTCTTAGCCAGGCAAGCCCAAAAACGAAAAAGCCGCGGAGTTCCGCGGCTTTTCGATGCTTAGTCCCCTGGAGGAAACTGGAGCGGGTGAAGCGATTCGAACGCTCGACCCCAACCTTGGCAAGGTTGTGCTCTACCCCTGAGCTACACCCGCTCGCACGGCGTCTTGGCCGCAAGCCGGGCCTATATGGCTGAAGAGCGCGGCGATTGCAACAGGGAAATCACAGGCTTTTTGTGACACGCCGCGCGGGGCCGGCAAGCCGCCGGCGGGCGCGTGAGTGGCGGGCGGCGGGGCGCCAGCGCGAAGGGCGGTGCCGCTCACCATGATGTCGCATGACGGTCTTGTGTCGGCTGCCCCATTGGCCGTAAACGGCTGGCTTGAGAAACGGAACGAAACCGATGCCGAAGACCGAAGCCGATTTGATGGCCTTTCTCGCCGAACTCGGCATTGCCGCGTCGACGAAGCGCCATCCGCCGCTCTACACGGTCGCGGATTCGCAGGCGTTGCGCGGCGAAATCGCCGGCGGGCACACGAAGAACCTGTTCCTGAAGGACAAGAAGGATAATTTCTTCCTGGTCACCGTCGGCGAGGACGCGGTCGTCGACCTGAAGCAGATCCACCAGGTGATCGGCGCCGCCAGCCGGGTCTCCTTCGGCAAGCCGGAGATGCTGATGGAGCTGCTCGGCGTCACACCGGGCGCCGTGACGGTCTTTGGCGTCATCAACGACACGGCAAACAGGGTCAAGCTCGTGCTCGACAAGGATTTGATGGAGCATGCGGTGATCAATGGGCATCCGCTGACCAATGAGGCGACGACATCGATCGCGGCGCGGGACCTGATCAGATTCGTCGAGGCAACCGGGCACGATGCTGCTATCTTGAAAGTCTCCGTGTGATCGCCACATGGATGGCTTGAGTCAGATGGTCTGAAGCATAGGGCGCCTGGCCGCCGGCCGGCGGCGCCACGGAAGGGTAAAGAGATGAGCGACAACAATCCGTTCGGCGGCTCCTTTGGCGGTAATGGCGGCCAGTACACCACCTCGGTGCAGTATGGTGGAGCGGCGCCGGCGCCGGCGAAAGTCGCGCTTGGCGATGCGCCCGCCGCTCCCGCCGATGTGATCAAGGACACGACGACGGCTGCCTTTGCCGCCGATGTCATCCAGGAATCGCGCCGCCAGCCGGTGCTGGTCGATTTCTGGGCGCCCTGGTGTGGGCCTTGCAAGCAACTGACGCCGCAGTTGGAGAAGGCGGTCAAGGCCGCCGGCGGCAGGGTCAAGCTGGTCAAGATGAACATCGATGATCATCCCTCGATCGCCGGCCAGCTCGGCATCCAGTCTATCCCGGCGGTCATCGCCTTCAAGGACGGCCAGCCGGTCGATGGCTTCATGGGCGCCATCCCGGAGAGCCAGATCAACGAATTCATCACCAAGGTCGGCGGCAAGGGCAACGGCGCGCCGCCGGTGGCGGAAGCCTTGGCAGCGGCGACCGAAGCGCGCGAGGCCGGCGACATGCAGACCGCGGCCGACATTTATGACGCCATCCTGGCGCAGGCGCCGGAGACGATCGAGGCGATCGCCGGACTGGGCGAACTGTTGTTCGACGCCGGCGACACGGAAGGCGCCGAGGCGCTTTTGGCAACAGCCCCGGAGGCCAAGAAGGATGCGCCGCCACTGGCAGCCCTACGGGCCAGGATGGCGGTTGCGGCGCAGGCGGCAGCTCTCGGCAATCCAGCCGAGTTCGAGCGCCGGCTGGAGGAAAATCCTGGGGATCACCAGGCGCGCTTCGATCTGGCCATGATCCAGAACGCCAACGGCGACCGCACCGCGGCCGCAGACAATCTGCTGGCCATCATCAAGGCCGACCGAAGCTGGAACGAGGATGGCGCCAGGACGCAATTGCTGCAGCTGTTCGAGGCATGGGGCATGACCCACGAGGCAACGCTTGCCGCGCGCCGCAAATTGTCGGCATTGCTGTTTTCCTGAGCCGTTTACCGGTTGTTTTGCCGCACGGGCTTGGCGTCGGCCATGACTGCGCCAGATTAGAACTGCGATGATGCGCTTCTGGTGAAGCGATCGGAGGAATATGGTGCAAGCGGGAAACGCGCATTACCGGCTCGCCAAGGATTTGCCGTCGACGATCCCGATCTTTCCGCTCGAGGGTGCGCTTTTGCTGCCGGGAGGCCGCATGCCGCTCAACATCTTCGAGCCGCGCTATCTGCAGATGGTGGACGAGGCGATCGCCGGCTCGCGGCTCATCGGCGTCATCCAGCCCAGTCTCGACGGCGCCTTGCGCGGCGATGGCGAGCCGGAGCTCTGCAATGTCGGTTGCGCCGGGCGCATCATCGCCTTTTCCGAGAGTGGCGACGGCCGCTACCTGATTTCGCTGCAGGGCGTGTGCCGGTTCCGCATCGCCCACGAATTGACGGTCAAGACGCCGTTTCGCCAGTGCAAGCCCGCGCCTTTCCTTGCCGATCTCGACGAGGATCAGGCGGACAACGAGATCGACCGGCCATCGCTGCTCAAGGCGTTTCGCGCCTATCTGCAGGCCAACGATTTGGAGGCCGACTGGGAAAGCGTCAGCCGCGCCGAAAATGCCATGCTGGTCAATGCGCTGTCGATGATGGCGCCCTACGGGCCGGCCGAGAAACAGGCGCTGCTCGAAGCAGCCGACCTGAAGACCCGGGCGGAGACGCTGATCGCCATCACCGAAATGGCGCTGGCGCGCGAGAATGAGGACTTTGGCTCGAGTTTGCAGTAAGATGTGTCGATATTCAGGTGAGACCGGCCTGCAAGTGGCGGCTTCCTGCGCTTCCCCGTTCTACCGCGTTGCGGTAGAACTGAGCTCACGTACGAAAAGTACGCTCCGCTCCGGTTCTCGGTATCAGCCATTTTCGACTCGGCCTGACCTGAATCTCGGCACATCTTAGGCCCGCAACTGGCTGGGAAGAGAATCTTATGGCGGCGGACGGACGTGACGAGAGGAAGGTCGATCCCAAGCTGCTGGAGCTGCTGGCCTGCCCGCTGACCAAGGGGCCGCTGGCATGGGATCCAGAGCGCGGCGAACTGATTTCCAGGGTCGCCAAGATTGCCTATCCGGTGCGTGACGGCATCCCGATCATGCTGCCCTCCGAGGCGCGGACGCTTTCGGTGGAGGACGTGCTCGCCCCGCCGCCGCCACGCTTGGGTGGGCCGGGCTGAGTTCTTGCACCACAGGCTGGTGAGGTGGGCGGGACAGCACCCCCTCTGGCCTACCGGCCATCTCCCCCGCAAGGGGGGAGATTGGATGTAGTCTCGGCTTTCGCTAATCTCCACGGTTGCTGGAATGTGCGAAAGCGCCAAAGCTGCCAATCTCCCTCCTTGCGGGGGAGATGTCCGGCAGGACAGAGGGGGGTGCTGTCCCGCTGCCATCGAAGTTTTTGACACTACTGAAAATTCCGCCCCTTGGGCATGACCCTTTCCGCTTCTTCGGACAGCGTTGCGAGATCCTGCCGGATCGGTGCGCTTTGTTTGGCGGGGCTGGAGTGATCCGAACGCTCCTTGGCGAGGTCTCTCGGAGGAACCGCTGGTTCGGCCCCGCTGACCTTCTCCAGAAGTACGGTCAGCCAGGGCGTCAGATCCTCGATCCTCTCGGCGACGATGTGGACCACGCCCGATTCAGACTGCAATTTTCCGGTGACCTTGACGAACCGGGCGCCCATGACGATCGGCCGGTAACGGTCGAAGGTTCTTTGCCAGAAGATGACGTTGGCCACCGCCTTGTCGTCCTCCAGCGTCAGGAAGATCGCGTTCCCCTTGCCAGGACGCTGCCGCACCAGCACGAGGCCGGCGACGGAGACGCGCCTGCCATCGCGCACGGAAGGCAGGTTCGCATTGGGGATGACGCCGGCGCGGTCGAGCCGCTCGCGCAGGAAGGCGACCGGATGCGCCTTCAGCGACAGGCCAAGCGCGCGGTAATCGTGGATGACATGCTCGCCGAGCGGCATTTTCGGCAGCTTCGTCTCGGGTTCCAGCTCGCGCAGGCGAAGCGCCGGCTGGTCGAACAGAGGCAGCCTTTCGGCGGCGCTCTTGCCGTCGAGCGCGCGCACCGCCCACAAGGCTTCGCGACGATCAAGGCCGAGCGAGCGGAAGGCATCGGCCTGCGCCAGCCGCTCGATCTCGCCGACATCGAGGCCGGAGCGCAGCCAGACATCCCGGACGGATCCGTAGCCTGAGCCGCGCCGTTCGACGAAGGCCGCCATGCGCTCCTTCGACAGGCCCTTGATCTGGCGGAAGCCGAGCCGGACGGCATGCTTCGTCTCGATGACGCCGCGCATTTCGGCATGGCACGGGAGGATACGGGCCGGATCGAACGGCGCCTTTTCCAGCGTACAATCCCACACCGAAAAATTGACGTCGACGTCGCGAATGTCGACGCCATGGTCGCTTGCGTCGCGCACCAACTGGGCCGGCTGGTAAAACCCCATCGGCTGTGAATTCAGGATCGCGGCGCAGAACACGTCGGGATAGAAGGTCTTGAACCAGCAGGAGGCATAGACGAGCAGGGCGAAGGAAGCGGCATGGCTTTCGGGAAAGCCATATTCGCCAAAGCCCTCGATCTGCTTGAAACAGCGCTCGGCGAAGTCCTTCGTGTAGCCTTTGTCGACCATGCCTTCGATCATGCGGCGACGATAATTGCCGATGGTGCCGGTGCGCTTGAAGGTGGCCATGGCACGGCGCAGTTCATCGGCCTCGCCCGGCTTGAAGCCGCCAGCAACGATGGCGATCTTCATCGCCTGTTCTTGGAACAGCGGCACACCAAGCGTCTTGCTGAGGATCGCCTCCAGCTCCGGCTTTTGATACTCGGCCTGCTCCTTGCCTTGCCGGCGGCGCAGATAGGGGTGGACCATGTCGCCCTGGATCGGGCCCGGCCGCACGATCGCCACCTCGATGACAAGGTCATAAAAGGTTTTCGGCTCAAGGCGCGGCAGCATTGACATCTGGGCGCGCGATTCGATCTGGAAGACGCCGAGCGTGTCGGCGCGGCAGATCATCTTGTAGACCTGCTTGTCCTCCGGCGGCAGGGTGGCCAGCACATAGGGCTGCCCATACGGGTCCCTCGCCTTTGGATAATGCTCAGTGAGCAAGGTGAAGGCGCGTTGCAGGCAGGTCAGCATGCCGAGCGCCAGCACGTCCACTTTCAGGATTTTCACTGCGTCGAGATCATCCTTGTCCCACTCCACCATCTTGCGCTGGTCCATCGCCGTCTTGACGATGGGCACGATCTCATCGAGCCGGTCCCTTGTGATGACGAAGCCGCCGACATGCTGCGACAAATGGCGGGGAAACCCCATGATCTCGTTGGCGCGTTCCATCACATGCCGAGACACCGGATCGGTGCGGTCGAGGCCGCCGGCGCGGGCTTCCTTCTCGCCGAGCTCCGAGGTCGACCAGCCCCAGATCGAGCCGGAAAGGGACGTCCTGATATCGTCGGACAGACCCATTGCCTTCGACACTTCGCGCAGCGCCGACCGGCCGCGATAGCTGATGACGGCGGCGGCAAGTGCTGTGCGCTTGCCGCTGTATTTCGTATAGATGTATTGCATCACCTCTTCGCGTCGCTCATGCTCGAAGTCGACGTCGATATCCGGCGGCTCGTTCCTCTCCTCGGAAATGAAGCGCTCGAAGAGCGTATCGATCTTGTCGGGTCCGACTTCGGTGATGCCGATGCAGAAGCAGATGACCGAATTGGCGGCCGAACCACGTCCTTGGCAGAGAATGCCCTGGCCACGGGCGAATTTGATGATGTCGTAGACGGTCAGGAAATAGCGAGCGTAGTTGAGGCGCTCGATGAGAGTGAGCTCTTCCTGGATGCGCTTGATCACCGAATCCGGCACACCCGCCGGATAGCGGTTGGCCGCTCCCTCCCGAGCCAGCCGCTCCAGTTCAGCCTGTGGGCCAAGACCCGATTCCGTCGGCTCATCGGGGTAATTGTACTGGAGGTCGCTGAGCGAAAAAGTCAGCTCTTGCGCAAACCGCAAGGTCTCGGCCAATGCTTGCGGATGCCTGCGGAACAGGCGCGTCATCTCCATTGGCAGCTTCAGATGGCGCTCGGCATTGGCGCTGAGTTGCAGCCCGACCTCGGCGACGGGCGTGTTGAGGCGGATCGCGGTCAGCACGTCCTGCAGCGGGCGCCGTTCGGCCGTGTGGTAGAGAACGTCGTTGGTCGCCATCAGCGGAATACCGACGCTCTCGGCAAGCGCCGCGGCCTGCTCGATGCGGAAACGGTCATTGCCGGCGTAGTCGGGCGAAACGGCCAGACGGAGATTTCTGCCGAAACGATCCTTGAGCAGCCGAAGCAAGGCGAGACCGTCCTGCGCGCCCGCCGACAGACCGGGCAGGACCGCCAGCGACATCAGGTCACCCCATTCGAGAAGGTCGCCGCGCTGCAGAAGGGTGGCGCCTTTTTCGTTCTCGTCGCGCAGATTGGCTTGGGTGAGCATGCGGCAGAGATGTCCCCAGCCCTTGCGGTCCTGGGGATAGGCGAGGATGTCCGGCGTGCCGTCGCCGAAAACCAGCCGGCAGCCGGGGTGATAGGAGAGTTTTTCGACCTTGGCCTGCTGCCAGGCGCGAACCACGCCGGCCACCGTGTTGCGGTCGGCAAGCCCGATCGCCGAGAAGCCCAGGAGCTTGGCCGCGACCACCAGCTCCTCCGGCTTGGAGGCGCCGCGCAGGAAGGAGAAATTCGACTGGATGCCGAACTCGGCATAGGGGATGACGGTCAGCGCGTTCATGCGAAGACACCATGCATGAACCAGCGCGGCGGGACCTGCGTGTTGCCGTAAAGACCTTGCCGGTAAAGCCAATAGCGGCGACCATCGGCGTCCTCGATACGGAAGTAGTCGCGGGTTGACGTGATCGGGTCGCTCGCTGCCTCGCGCCACCATTCGGCGGCGATGCGTTCCGGCCCTTCGGCACGCGTGACCCGGTAGAGCGCGCGGCGCCAGCGGAAGTTCAGCGGTGGTCCTTCCGGCATTTCAGTGGCCGGCACATCGATGGGTTCGGGCGAGCGGAACAGCCGGATCGGCCGTTCCGGCGGAAAGATGGTTTGTGGTGCCTGCAGCCTGCCGGGCTTTTTCGGCGGCGTGGTCCGGCGTGGCGCTTCGGTGAAGGGGATCGTGGCGACGGCGCGCTCCGGCAGATGGCTTTCGACCGCGACCGGCCGGAGAACCGCGCCCTCGCCGAGCCGGGCGCGGATGCGGTCGGCGAACAGCGCGATGTCGGCACCGTCGTCGGCCGTTTCGCCAGTCAGATCGGCCTGCTGCATGTCGAAGGTGGCTGCCGCCAGCACCGAAAGCCGCACCAAGTCGAAGCCATAACCGGCATCGATATCCTGTTCGAGCGCGGCCAGCCGCTCATGGAACAGTTTCTGGATCAGCATGGGTTCGCGCATCGGCCGCGAGGTGCCGAGCGCGATGCGGCTGACGGCGCCGTCGACCCGAAAGAGCAGCAGCGCCAGTGTCCTGGCACCCTCGCCGCGGCGCTCGAGATCGATTTTCAAGGTCGCCGCCAGCATGCCCACCAGCCGTTCGATGTCCTCGGTCAGGGTGATGGGTTCGGCGAGGTGGCGTTCGACCGAAAGCGGCGCGACGGGAAGGCGCGGCGAGACTGCCTCGTCGAGGCGGCCAAGCGCCTGATCGAGGCGCAGGAGCAGCAAGGCGCCAAAGCGGCGGGCGAGCGGCGCGCGCGGTGCCGCCATGACGGCGCCCGCCGTGCGCAGGCCGACGCTTTCCAGGCTGGTGCGGGTCGCCGGTTCGATGCGCAATGCGGCCAGCGGCAGGGGTGCCAGCAGCGCTTCCTCCTCGCCTGACACAACGATGCGGTCGCCGCAAAACCGTGCCGCCGCCCAGGCCGCGCCCGGCGTCGCGGCAAGCCCGGCACGGACATCGAAACCCTGATGGAAGAAGCGCGACAGGATGTCGTCCAGCATGGCACGTTCGCCGCCGAACAGATGGGTGCAGCCGGTGACGTCGAGAAACAGGCCGTCCGCGCCATCCAGCGCCACCAGCGGGGTGTAGCGGTCGCACCAGTCGGCAAGGCCTTCGAGCAGGCGGCGGTCGGCTTCCGGATCGGCCTCGACGATGTCGATCGACGGATGCATGGCGCGCGCATCGGCGATGCCCATGTCGCGCTTCAGGTGCAGCGCCTCAGCCCGCTCGTCGAGGGCCGAGATGCGCTGTGCGTTGCGGTCGCGATGGCTGATCACGAGCGGCGGGTGAGATGGGTGATCCGACGGCCGGGAACGCCAGGACCGCCCCAGACGCTGGCGCAGGACCCTTTCCGCCGCCAGATAGGGAAACCACAGGGACAGGATTCTTTGGCCGGTTTCTTCCCCCACCTGCTCCTTCGTCGCCCGCTCTTTCGTCGCCCGCTCTTTCGTCGAATGCGCATTCATCGGGGTTCCACTCCAGTGTGAATTGTCCAGGCAGGGCCGTGCGGCTCTTGCCGATGGTGAGGGTGAAGGCCGGGCGGCCGATCGAGCCGGCCAGCGGCCCGGCGATGGTGTCGCGCGGCACCGCCGGTGCCGACGTGACGATGAGGCGGACGGGTGCCGCCGTCGGTTCGGGCTCGGCCGCCTGCCGCAGCAGGAACACCGGGCGGCCGGCCGCTTGCGCCCTTGCATGCAGCCGGCGTGTCGCGGTCAGGTCAAGCCGCTGCGGATTGCCGCGAATTTCGAGGATGACCGCGGCGAGCGCCGTCATCCGGGCCGCCTCCTCGGCGACCCACAGCGCATCGACAAGTCTCGGTGCCTCGGAAAACAGCAATTGCTCCGGCTCGATGCCGAACGAGGCGTGAAGCCCCCTGGCATAGGGAAAGCCGGCCTCGCGAAAGATCTCCGATGTGCCTATCCACAGCACCGGCAGCCCCGGCGTTTGCTTGAGGATCAGGCTTGTGAGCGACAAAGCGAAGCCGGCGACGGCCCCGGCATCGCGGGTTTGCGTGCCATGGATTTCGCTCAGGGCGGCCTTCGGCAGGCCGCCGCTCAGGGCGGCGTCGAGGCGCTCGACGCCAATAGGCAGGAACGCATCCGGCAACGCCGCGGCAATGCCACGCCGGACGATTGTGAGATCGGTGTTGACGTCGGCATCAAAGGGCGCGGCGGCCGGCGCAGCCAAGCGCTCGGGCAGCGTTCCCTCGATTTTCGCGATCTGGCGGCGCAGGGCAAAAACAGTCTCCCGCGCCACGGCGGTCATCGCCATGACGGTCAGCTTCCACTCACATTGTTCCTGTTATGTTCCCTATAGATTCCAGAGCGCATCTCAAGAGTCAAGCAGACACATGGGGAATTTATTCCTCTCCGCGCGGATGGCGCAGGCGCATCGGCCCGTGTCATTTGCCGATTACGGTGCGAAAGCCTATATGCCGGGATCAAAGGACAAAGCATGGCCCGCATCTACAAGACCCGCACCTGGCACGACGAACTCTCGCCCTCGATGGACGAAATGGAGTTCCTGGCGCTGGAGGCGTACGCCCATCTGCCGGAGGATTTTCGCAAGCTGACCGGCGAGATCGTCATCCAGATCGCCGAGTTCCCGACCGACGAGATCATGGACGATCTGTCGTTGGAGACGCCGTTCGACCTGCTCGGCCTGTTTGAGGGACGCGGCATCGCCGAGCGCTGGAACCCGCAGACCGGCGAAGGCCCGAACCGGATCACGCTCTACCGCCGCGCCATCCTCGACTACTGGTCCGAGAACGAAGAGACGCTGGGCGACATCGTCACCCACGTGCTGATCCACGAGATCGGCCACCATTTCGGCCTGTCGGACGATGATATGGAGAAGATCGAAGAGGCGGCGGAATAGCTGGTTCCTGCGTCGCGTGAAATGTCCATTCCTATCCAGTCGGTCCAGAACCCAGCGGCGGCAAGGGTTTCTGGGATCCCGCTTCAGATAGGTTGGTCATTCGGCTGATGAAAAGATGCAGCGCCTTGCGCACGGCGAGCGATGGCGGCTCGGACGGATGCCACTCCGGAAAATGACCATCAACCACCATTCGTGCCAACCCATAGACAAAGGCACGAGCGGCAAGAACCAGATGATCGAAATCCGCGTTCGCAGCCAGTTGACCCTGGTGTTGCGCTTGGGTCAGCAGGTCGATCATCTTCCGGCGAATGGCCTCATTCTGACCGCGAAGACTGTCCGACGCGTCGAAATCAATCAGGGTTCGGGAACTGATGATCTGGAAATGCGTGGGATTGGCGATCGCCCATTCCAGATAGCCTTGTCCGATTGCTTCGAAGGCCACGATGGGATCCGCGCTGTCGACTGCTGAAAGTGCATTGGCAACGGCCTCTGTCAGCCGGTTCATGGCCTGTTCGGCGACCGCGGTCAGCAGCGCTGTTTTCGACTGAAAATGCCGGAAGGGGGCGCCGGGGGAAACGCCGGCCCGCTTTGCGGCTTCGCGCACGCTTACATTGTCGGGGCCGCCTTCCTCGACAAGTTTAATTGCAGCATCGATCAACGTGTCCCGCAAATGGCCATGGTGGTAGCCGGTGCGGTGAGGCGTCTTGGCGTTTGCCATCTCTTCTCCTTCGTTTTCGTTCCGGAGGCCTGCCTCACGCATCTGTAGCACGATCCGCGATTTATGTAATCACTGTTTACAATGCAGGCAAGAGCATGTAAGCAGTGATTACAGATGGGATCGGAACAGGCCTGCGGTCTTCGCGGCTCCCGTTTTCCCGGATGAGGAAACGAAGATGCTTGCCAGAACCGCCGAACCCCGCCGTCCGCAATCGCTCATTTCGCTGAGGAGTTCAGCCGAAGAACCTCAGCGCAAAGAGAATTCCACGACCATCCAGTCGAGCGCGGCTGTGCCCAGCGCTACGCTTTATCGGCTTGCCTCCGCGGCCGGCGTCGGAAGCGCGCTTATTCTCCTGGTCAACGCGGCCAAACGCAGCTCGCTCATCGCGACCACCGATCTGACGCAACTTCTCGCACCGGTCGCCGAGATATTGGCGCTTGGTCTTGTCGTCGGCCTGTTTCTTGCGTTTGGCCGGCGCGCGGGCCTGTTCGGCACCATCGCGTTTGTCATCAACTTCGTTGCACTGGCAAGTTTGGTCGGTGTGGAAGTGGTGATCAATCTGGTATTTTCGAAACTTCCGCTGACAACCATCATCGAGCTGCGCGCCGGCCCTCTCGGACTGGCTTTGGTCGTCAGTTCGTTCCTTTTTCTGCTTGGGACACTTGCGTTTGTAATCTCTCTTGTCGTTGCAAGAGGCGTTCCGCGCATTCCACTCGCCCTCTATTTCATTGGCGCGGTGCCTATCGCGCTCCGTGCGTTCGTGCCGGAGTGGGCTCTTGACCTGGGCCTGGTGACGCTTGCGGCAGCCATCGCCTGGCTGGCCGGCTGGCTGTGGATGCGAGCGGAGCCTACCAGTCGCTGAGCTTCGTATCGGGTCCGTATTCCTGGCCGTCTATATCCTTGACCACGGCCTGGCCGCAACGCATCGCTTTGGCCTTCTTGTCGTAGGCATAGGTCGGCGAGCCGAACAGGTGCCAGCCCTTGTTCAGCGCCGCCGTCACCTTGTGGCAGAAGCTGGCATCGTCCGGAGCGGACAGAAAGCGGTAGAGTTTCATTGTTCAATTCCTGTCGTGAGTAGCTATAGCTCGCCCGCATCCATCGAGCATTTATGACCCGATGGCGGCTGCCTTCGCCAGCAGTTTTTCGGCCTGCGCCAAGTGCAGCCGCTCGACCATCCTGCCGTTCAGCGCGATCACGCCCTTGCCGGCATTTTCCGGCAGCGCGAAGGCTTCCTTCACCGAGCGCGCCTCGGCCACCGCTTCCATGGACGGCGCAAAGGCTCGGTTCGCGGCTTCGATCTGGGCCGGGTGGATAAGGCTCTTGCCGTCGAACCCCATGGCTGCGGCTTCCGCGCATTCATGTGTGAAAGCGTCGAGGTCACGAAAATCGTTGGAGACGCCGTCGAGCATGTCGATGCCGCCGGCGCGCGCGGCCAGCACCATCTGCATCAGCCATGGCACGAGGTAGCGTCGATCAGGCGTTGCCAGAATGCCGGTCTCCTTGACCAGATCATTCGTTCCGGCAACGAAACAATTTAGCCGCGAGGCCGGATCACGGCCAAGCTCGGCGATGGCGCCGATGTTGAGCAGCGCCTTGGGCGTCTCGATCATCGCCCATAGTTTCACGCTATCGGGGACAAAATTGTCGTCAAGCACATCGCCGGCCTCGAGCAGGTCGCGCGGCGTGTCGACCTTGGGCAGAAGGATGCCGTCGGGCTCACAGCTTGCGGCAGCCAGCAGGTCGTCGGCGCCCCATTCGCTTGATATCGCATTGATGCGCACGATCATCTCGCAGCGTCTGCCAATATGGCTGGCAACGGGATGGCCGGCGAAAATGCTGGCCAGTTTTTCGCGGGCAGTGATCTTGTCGGCCGGAGCGACGGCGTCTTCCAGGTCGATGATGATTGCGTCGCAGGCAAGCTGCGCGATCTTGGCCAAGGCCTTGTCATTGGAGGCCGGGATGTAGAGCACGGAGCGGCGCGGGCGATAGGTTTCCATGGGTGATCTATGCCGCCTGCGGGCGGTCGAGGCAAGCGCCCGACTTGTACCTGAGGCGAGCCAATCGCGAAAGCTGGTGCTGCCCCTCACCGTCCTGCCGGACATCCCCGTAAACGGGGCGAGAGTAGCTGGCCGGAACGCCGGCGCCTTTCTTGCGACGCTGGAGATTGGCGAAACCGGAGATAAGAGCATCCCTCGCCCCGTTTACGGGGAGAGGATGCCGGCAGGCAGGCGAGGGGCAGCGCCCACGTTAGAAAGATGGCGAATTCAACCTCAATTGCCTGCACGAAAACTGCACATGCCTGCGGAAAACCTCCTCGCATCCGCCCCACCCTTTCCCCGTCGGCCTGACAAACAGGCGGCATGCAAAAGCGAGCAAAACCCTATTGGTTCCTGCCTCACCGGCTGCGCAGCGAAGGCTGGTGGCTGGCCGATCGCCGCGCGCGAACGCCACGGCGATCCTCATTCCCTTTGTCCGCAGAACCCCGCCGGCAATCCGGCCGGACGCCATCAGGAAGGCCAGGTCATGATATCCTTCTTCACCGCCGCGCCAGGCTATTGCACCCGCTTCGGGGTCGCCATCCTGCTGGCAGCACTTGCGGATTCTCTCTTTTATGGCCAACCCGCCGGCATCACGGTTTTCCTGTTTGCCACCCTGATTGCCGCCGCGGTGGTCGCCGTGCATCCCGCAGCCTTCAGCGACGGCAGGGTCTGGCTCAAGCCCGCCGCCCTGCTTGTCGCGCTGCTGCCGCTCGCCGAGAACATCAGTGCCTTGTCGGTCTCGATCGCGCTGGCGGCGCTGACCGTCTTTGCGCTTTCGCTGAGCGGGCGGCTGCGGCACAGCATCGCGCGTATTGCCGGCCAGATCGCGCTGTTCGGGCTGGCGGCGCCGTTCCGCTTCGCCAACGATTTCATCCGCTGGCGCAAGACGGCGCGCCGGTTCGGCCGACGGCGCATCCGGCTGGCGGCGATCGCCGTCTGGGTGATGCCGCTGACGCTGGGTGCGGTCTTCCTGGCGCTGTTCGGCGCCGCCAATCCGGTGATCGACTACTGGCTGTCGCTGATCGACCTCGTGAGGCTGCTCGATCTTATCCAACTGGCGCGGATTGCCTTCTGGCTGTTCGTGCTAGCTGCTGTCTGGGCTTTTCTGCGGCCGCGCCTGCCGCGCCTGGTTCGTCGCATCCCGCACGCGGCGCCGGCCGTCAGCGCTCAAGCCGACAAAACCGTCACCACCATCGAAGACATCCTGTTCGGCAAGGCCGCCATCCTGCGCGCCCTGATCGTCTTCAACGTCCTGTTTGCGCTGCAGACGGCGCTCGACGCCACCTATCTGTGGGGCGGGGCGGCCCTTCCCGACGGGCTGAGCTACGCGGCCTACGCGCATCGTGGCGCCTATCCCTTGATGGTCACTGCGCTGCTTGCCGCCGTCTTCGTGCTGGCAGCGCTGCGGCCAGGCAGCGAGACATCGGCCGATCCGCTCATCCGCCGCCTGGTCTATGCCTGGGTGGTGCAGAACATCATGCTGGTCATCTCGTCGATCCTGCGGCTCGACCTCTATGTCGGCATCTATGCATTGACCTACTGGCGCGTCGCCGCCTTTGTCTGGATGGGGCTGGTGGGAGCAGGCCTTGCCCTGATCATTGCCCGCATCGCGCTTAGAAAATCCAACGAATGGCTGCTGTCCGCCAATCTTCTGACGTTATCTCTGGCGCTTTATGCCGGCTGTTTCATCAATTTTGCAGCGACGATCGCCAACTACAATGTCGACCATTCCCTCGAAATGACCGGCCAGGGCATTCCCCTAGACGCCTGGTATCTTCACTCGCTCGGTCCGGGCGCGTTTCCCGCACTCGATCGGTTCCTCGAGCAGCAGGGCAAGACGGCGGCCGCCGGCACGGACCGCGAACTGGCTGGCGTGCGCGGCAGTGATGAAATCTGGTATCGAACTATCCAGCAGAACTGGCGGGCCTGGAGCTTTCGCGACTGGCGGCTGCTTCGATATCTCGACACCAAGGGGCCGTTCGTGATTCCCTCCGCTATCGAACCTTCCATGCCGGGCCGCTGATCCATGCCGCATCACATCCTCGTCGCCGACGATGACCCGCACATCCGCGAAGTGATCTGCTTTGCGCTGGAAAAGGCCGGCATGAAAACGACAGGGGTGGCCGACGGTGCCGCCGCCCTGCAAGCGATCGGACGCCGGGCGCCGGATCTTGTCGTGCTCGACATCGGCATGCCGGAGATGGACGGGCTGGAGGTCTGCCGGCGACTGCGGCACACATCCGATGTGCCGGTGCTGTTCCTGTCCGCGCGCGACGAGGAGATCGACCGCATCCTCGGGCTCGAAATGGGCGGCGACGACTATGTAACGAAACCATTCAGCCCGCGCGAGCTGGTCGCCCGCGTCAACGTCATCCTGCGGCGCGCCCGCCCGGCGGCGCCCGAACCGGTCGACAACAGGCAGTTTTCGCATGGCAAACTGGCTCTGGCGCCGGCCAGTCACGCTGCCAGCTTCGACGGCAAGGCGCTATCGTTGACAGGAATAGAGTTCTCGATCCTGAAGGGGTTCCTGGCGCGGCCGGCGCATGTGCTCGACCGAGACGCGGTGATGGCCAGTGCCTATGCCGGCAACATCCATGTCGCCGGCCGCACCGTCGACAGCCATATCCGCAACATCCGCGCCAAGCTGGCAGCAGTGGGTTGCCTGGATGTTATCGAGACGGTGCATGGCGTCGGCTTCCGGCTCGGCCGATGCGGCTGACGACTTCCGGCAAATGGGTCGGCCGCAAATGGCGGCCACGGCTTGCCACGGTCGTCGTCGCCATCCTGATCATGGTGATGGCCCTGCCATTGGTCGGCTTGTTCTTCTTCCGTCTCTACGAGAACCAGCTGATCCGCCAGACCGAAGCGGAGCTGATCGCGCAAGGGGCGGCCATCGCCGCCATCTATGCGCAGGATGTGCGTGACGCCGGTATTGCGGCGGACAAGCTCGGCGCGCCGATGCCGAGGCCAAGCGGAGCTTCAAGCCGAAGCGACAATCCGGACCCGCTCTACAGGCCAATCGAGCCGCAACTCGATCTTGCCTCGGATTATGTGCTGCCGACCCGGCCGGCGGCGATGCCTGCGATCGTCGATCCCACCTTTGCCGCGATCGGTACCCGTCTGTCCGGTATTCTCGACGCCACGCAGAAAACCACGCTGGCCGGCTTCCGGCTGCTCGATCCCCGGGGCGTCGTCATCGCCGGTCGTGGCGAGGTCGGCCAGTCGCTCGGTGCGGCCGAGGAGGTGCGCACAGCGCTTGCCGGTCACTATGCCAGCGCGCTCAGGCTGCGCATTCCCGACCAGCCGACGCCACCGCTCTATTCGGTCAGCCGCGGCACCAAGGTGCGGGTCTTCGTCGCTTTGCCGGTCGCCGTCGACGGCAAGGTCGCCGGCGTCGTCTATGTGTCGCGGACGCCCAACAACATCATCAAACATCTCTATGGCGAACGCGGCAAGGTGACGTTGGCGGCGATTGCCATTCTCGGCGGCACGCTGCTCATCGGTCTCATCTTCCTGCGCACCGTCAGCCGGCCGATCTATGCGCTGATCGACCGCACCGAGCGCATCGCCGCCGGCGACCGCACGGCGATCCGGCCGCTCGACCATCACGGCACGCGAGAGATGGCGGAGCTGTCCGCAGCCTTTCTCGACATGGCCGAAAAGCTTCAGGCGCGGTCGGACAGCATCCAGACTTTCGCCACCCATGTCTCGCACGAGCTCAAATCGCCGCTGACAGCGATCCAGGGCGCGGCCGAACTGCTGCGCGATTCCGGTGGCGCTATGGACGATACGGAGCGGCGGCGCTTTTCCGACAATATCGTCACCGACGCCGGGCGGCTCAATCTGCTGGTTCGCCGTCTGCTCGACCTAGCGCGTGCCGAAAACCTGGCGCCGAGCGGCGAAAGCACATCGATCGGTGCGGCGCTGGCGCTGCTGCCCGTCGACAACAGGCTGGCGGTTTGCGTCGGAGCCGGCGGCGACATCAGATTGCGCATATCGGCCGAGAACGCGGCTATCGTGCTGGCCAATCTCATCGACAATTCGGCCAGGCACGGCGCGACGGCGGTTTCTGTCTCCGCTACGAGCGCCGACGGCAAGGCGAGCATCCTGGTCAGCGACGACGGCGCCGGCATTTCGCCGAGCAATCGGGCGCGCATTTTCGAGCCGTTCTTCACCACGCGGCGCGAACAGGGCGGCACCGGCATGGGGCTCGGCATCGTGCTGGCCCTCCTGAAAGCGCATGATGGTATGATCGCGCTGGTTGACAGCGAACGCGGCACGCGCTTCGAGATCATTGTGCCGGTGGCGTGACGGACACCATCGGCCGGATCGGAGAAAAAATGCGCTACGACATCGTCATCATCGGTGGAGCCATCGTCGGCTCCTCGGTCGCCTATTACCTGCGTGAGCAAGGGTTTTCCGGCACGATCGCGCTGGTCGAGCGTGATCCGCAATTCGCGCATGCGGCAACGACGCTGTCCATGGCTTCGATCCGCCAGCAATTCTCGATCCCGGAAAACATCCGCCTGTCGCAGTTCACGCTAAAACTGTTCCGGCGGCTGAAGGAAGAGTTCGGGGATGATGCCGATATCGGCTTTCGCGAGGGCGGCTACCTCATCCTTGCCGGCGAGGACGGCTTGCCGATCCTCAAGAGCAATCACGAGGCGCAGATCGCGGAGGGCGCCGACATCGTGCTCGAGGATGCCGACCAGCTTACGCGCCGGTTCCCGTGGCTGTCGACCGAGGGCATTTCAGCCGGCGCCTATGGCCGCACCGGCGAAGGCTGGTTCGACGCGCATGCGATGCTGACGCTGTTCCGAAAGGCGCTGCGGCAGAAGAAAGTCGATTTCATCGCCGCCGATGTCACCAGCATCGCGCGCGATGGCAACCGCGTCACGGGAGTGAGCCTCGGCAATGGCGAGACGCTGAAGGCCGGCATCGTCGTCAACGCCGCCGGCCCGAACGCCGGCAAGGTGGCTGCCATGGCCGGGCTTGAACTCCCGGTCGAGCCGCGCAAGCGCAATGTCTTCGTCTTCGAGGCGCGCGAGAAATATGCCGACATGCCGCTGCTGGTCGATCCCTCCGGCATCTATGTTCGTCCGGAAGGCTCGGTCTACCTCACCGGCGGCGCCGAACCGGAGGAAGGCGACCGCGCACCCGATCCCGGTGACTTCGAGGTAAGCTGGCCGCTGTTCGAAGAGGTAATCTGGCCGGTGCTGGCGACCCGCATTCCCGCCTTCGAGGCAATCAAGCCGACCCGCGCCTGGGCCGGCCACTACGACTACAACACGCTCGACCAGAACGCGGTGATCGGTCCGCATCCCGAAGTCGGCAATTTCATCTTCGCCAACGGATTCTCCGGCCACGGCCTGCAGCAGGCGCCGGCGGTCGGCAAGGCGCTGGCCGAACTGATCGTGCATGGTGGCTACCGCACGGTGGACTGCTCGGCGTTTGGGTATGAGCGGGTGGCGGAGGGAAGGGCGTTCCGGGAATTGAATGTGATTTGAGCGATCAGCGCAGACCGCCGTTCTGTCGAGTTCCCCCCTCTGGCCTGCCGGCCATCTCCCCCGCAAGAAGGGAGATCGGCAGCTTCAGCGCCTTGCTCTTTCCTGCAACGCAGGAATTGGCGAAAGCGGTTGAGCGCTCAATCTCCCCCCTTGCGGGGGAGATGTCCGGCAGGACAGAGGGGGGTGCTGTCCCGCTAGCCGTTGCAAGTCAGGTGACCGCACGTCAGCCCTTGCGGTCGAACCAGAAGGCGTCGGCCATGCGCTTCATGCCGATACGTTCGTAGAAGCCGACGGCGTCGGGCATGGAGATCAGGCTGATGGCGACCGACGATCCAAGCTGCCGGCGCGCCTCGTCCATCAGGCCCTTGCCTATGCCGAGCCCCTGCGCCGATCGGGAAACGGCGAGTTCGGAGATGTAGCAGACCCAGGAGAAGTCGGTGATCGCCCTGATAACGCCGATCAGCGGCTTGCCCTCGACGTCGAGGCGCGCGGTCAGTACCAGGTTGGCGCCCGACAGCATCGCCCGCAGCCGTGCTTCATCATCGACCGGCCGTGTCTCGCCGAGGCCGGATTCGACCAGCACGCGACGGAATTCGGCGATGTCGAGCGCGGCTTCGCTGTTATAGAGGACGTGTGCGTTTTCTGCCATGTCCGCCAGACTGCACCATCGGGCTGGCTTGTGCCACCGTGCACGAACAGTTGCCTTTTATTTGCCGCCGGCTTTGTGTAAACCGTGCCTCAGCAATCCCCCCGCAACGAAAACACGGGCAAAAGCCATGGAAAAGTTCACCAAGCTCACCGGCGTCGCCGCTCCGATGCCGATCGTCAATGTCGACACCGACATGATCATCCCGAAGGATTACCTCAAGACGATCAAGCGCACCGGGCTCGGCACCGGCCTGTTCGCCGAAATGCGCTACAAGGATGACGGCTCGGAAAACCCGGATTTCGTGCTCAACAAGCCGGCCTACCGCAAGGCGCAGATCCTGGTTGCCGGCGACAATTTCGGCTGCGGTTCCAGCCGCGAGCACGCACCGTGGGCGCTGCTCGACTTCGGCATTCGCTGCGTCATCTCGACCTCGTTCGCCGACATTTTCTACAACAACTGCTTCAAGAATGGCATCCTGCCGATCACCGTCAGCCCCGAGGATCTCGAGAAGCTGATGGACGACGCCTCGCGCGGCTCCAATGCCACCGTGTCGGTCGACCTCGAATCCAAGGAAATCCGTGGTCCCGACGGCGGTGTCGTCACCTTCGACCTTGACGATTTCAAGCGGCACTGCCTGCTCAACGGGCTCGACGACATCGGCCTGACCATGGAGAAGGCCGGCGCCATCGCCTCGTTCGAGAAGCGCAACGCCGAACAGCGCCCCTGGGCCTGAGCGGTACACACTCCAGGCGGAGGCCCGGCCGCTTTTCAGGCCTTCGTTGCGCCGGGTTCGTTGCGACTGAGTGGAGGGACAGTCATGACACGTTTGCTTCTTGCCGGCGTTTGCGGGCTGGCCTTGTTGCTGGGGCAAACCGTGAGCGCGTTTGCGCAGACACAGGCACCCGCCAACCAGCCGGCCCCGGCGACGGACCAGCCGTCCGCCGATCAGGGGACGAACGCCGCCGACGCTGCCGATGACGACAAGCAGGCGCCCGTCCCTTTCGAAGGCGGCACGCTGACCATCACCCAGAAGGAACAGTATGGCGAGAAGGTGCTTGCCTATGACGGCCAGCAGCTGGCCACCAACTATGACGTCTTCTTTGACAGGATCGTGGAAGTCGGCGGCGTCAAGGTGGCGCTGTTCGATGTCGGCGACGGCGGCAACCAATGCGGGCCGGCGACGGTGATCGTCTGGAAACCGGAAGGTGGCACGATCCAGAGCACAATGGTCGAGCAGGACCAGTGCGGCGCCCCGCCCTCGGCGGTGTCCGACAATGCCATCTATTTCGTGCCGTATCTGTTGCCGGGGGATGAGAAACCGGCTTTGCAATGGTCGCCGACCGATGGGCTGACGATTTCGGGCAATCTGACCTACATGCCGGAACCCGGCACGGACTGGAAAGACATCGATCCGGAAAAGTACCAGAACATCATCGACGCTTTCCACAATGAGGCTGTCTACAAGGAAGCCGAAAAGCTGCTGGGCAAGGACATGCCCGATATGGCGACCAGCCTGCTGGTCGGCGGCGGCACGGAAAAGACCGCTTCGGGCGCCTTCTACGCCAGCGGCTGCGTGCCGCATGATTGCGGCGGCAATGACGGCTTCATGGCGGTCGACCCGGCCAAGCAAAGGCTCTATTTTGCGCGCCGCGGCGACAATGGCAAGCCGCAGGCGTGGCCTGATGTGGCGACATGGCCGGCCGATGTGAAGGCGGCGTTGGACAAGGCGCTGGGGTCTGCGAACTAGGCATTTCGGCGGTGGACCAAAAACTGTTTCGCCGCGATCCTTCACACCCCCCTCTGCCCTGCCGGGCATCTCCCCCGCAAGGGGGGAGATCGGCAGCTTGGCCGCTCTGCCTATCTCTGCACCGTTTGTAACTGGCGAAAGCATTCGAGACATCCGATCTCCCTCCTTGCGGGGGAGATGGCCGGCAGGCCAGAGGGGGGTGCTGTCCCGCCGACATAAAAATGCCTTTGCAGCGCCAGTCGCTCTGCGTTGACCCATGGTCAGATCTGCCCTTTCCCTGCAAAATGGCCCACCACAACTCACGAGAACCCCATGCGAAAACTCATCTCCACCGGTTCCCCCTTCGAAAAGACCGCCGGCTATTCGCGCGCCGTGGTGCAGGGCGACTGGTGTTTCGTCTCCGGAACGACCGGTTACGACTATGCGACGATGACGATGCCGGAGCCGGTGGAGGCGCAGACGCGCAATTGCCTGGCGACGATTGCCAAGGCGCTGCAGGATGGCGGTTTCGACATGGCCGACGTGGTGCGGGCGCATTACTACATCACCGACCAGGCCTTCGTGGACATCGTCTTCCCGATTCTGGGCGAGACGTTCGGCGATATCAGGCCGGCGGCGACGATGATCGTCTGCCAGCTCAACAAACCGGAAATGAAGATCGAGATCGAGGTAACGGCGCTGCGGCGCACGGCTTGAAAGGCGACCGACGATGAAAGTCCGGCGCATCGTTGCCAATATCGAGACATCGGATGCCACTGCGGCCAAGCGTTTCTATCAGGATGTCCTCGGCCTCGATGTGCTTATGGACCTTGGCTGGATCGCCACCTACGGCTCGCAAGCAAAGATGGATGTCCAGGTCAGTTTCATGGCGCAAGGCGGCTCCGAAACGCCGGTGCCGGATCTTTCGATCGAGGTCGATGATGTCGATGCGGCGCTCGGCGCCATGAAGACGGCGGGCTTCGCCATCGAATACGGACCGGCCGACGAACCGTGGGGCGTGCGCCGCTTCTATGTCCGCGATCCGTTCGGCCGGCTGGTCAACATTCTCTCGCATCGGTGAAGGTTTAGCCTGGGTTCCTCACCCCCACGAATGTGGGGGAGAGCGACTATCTGGGGTGTCAAGTTGCAATTACGAACTCGTTGCGCGCATCGCGTGCTTTTGCATT